>CAIVKH010000137.1 GCA_903906425.1 uncultured bacterium | reverse complement strand
GACCGAAGAAGGCGATGCCGATGAGGTAGCCGATGAAGAAATAGGAATTGAAGAACGGCAGCGCGAGGGCGAAGCAGAAGATGACGATGAAGATGTTCCACATGCCTTTTTGCGCGTACTTGGTGCAGATGGCGACGACTTCCTTGCTGTCCTTGTCGCTTGCGGTGGTGGCGTCGAGCTTCATGTTTTCTTTGATGTACACAACGGCGCGGTAGGCACCGGTGACGACGGCCTGGCAGGATGCGCCTGTGAACCAGTAAATCACTGCGCCGCCCATGATGAGGCCGAGGATGATTTCGGGCTGCACGATGCTCAAGGCTTCAACGACGGCTTTGAACGGGCCGGGGAGACCTGATGCAACCTGAAGTTCGTACATTTTTTGGAGGAGCATGATGATGCCGAACACCATCGTGGTCGCGCCGACGACGGCGGTGCCGATGAGCACGGGCTTGGCGGTCGCTTTGAAGGTGTTGCCCGCACCGTCGCCTTTTTCGAGCTGGTGCTTGGCGTTTTCGAAGTCGGCGTCGAAGCCGAAGTTTTTCTTGATGTCTTCCTTGATGCCGGGGCGGGCTTCGATCTGGCTCAGCTCATAAACGGACTGGGCGTTGTCGGTGACGGGGCCGTAGCTGTCCACCGCGATAGTGACAGGGCCCATGCCGAGGAAGCCGAACGCGACGAGGCCGAATGCGAAGATCGGCGCAGCGAAAACGAACTTCGCCGGCATGATCGCCAGGAGCGCGGGGTTCTGGGAGAAATAATACGAGGCGGCCATGAGGATCATGATGATCAGGCCCATCCAGAATGCGGAGAAGTTGCCGGCGACGAAGCCGGACAAAATGTTGAGCGAAGCGCCACCGTGCTTGGAGCAGTTGGTGACTTCCTTGACGTGTTTGCTGTTCGTACTGACGAAGATCTTCGTGAATTCAGGAATCAGCGCGCCAGCAACCGTGCCGCAACTGATGATGACCGAAAGAACCCACCACAGATTCGGCTGGACGGCTCCGGTGGCATCCTTGAAATCGCCGAGAAGAAGTTTGCTGGCGATGAAGGTGATGGCGATGGAAACGGCGGAGGTGAGCCACACGAGGTGGGTGAGCGGCTGTTCGAAATCGAAATCCTTCTTGCCGCTGAACATTGCCTTGCTGATGCCTTCGTTGACGAAGTAGGAAACCAGCGAGGTGACGATCATCAGCGCGCGCATGGAGAAAAGCCAGATGATGAGCGTGGCGCAAATTCCAGGGCTGGCCGCGAGCGCGAGTGCAAGAAACGCGATGAGCGCGACGCCGGTTACGCCGTAAGTTTCGAACCCGTCAGCGGTCGGGCCGACGCTGTCGCCAGCGTTGTCGCCGGTGCAGTCCGCGATGACGCCGGGATTCTTGGGATCATCTTCGGGCAGCTTGAAGACGATCTTCATCAGATCGGAGCCGATGTCGGCGATCTTCGTGAAGATACCACCGCAGATACGGAGCACCGAAGCGCCGAGGGATTCGCCGATGGCGAATCCGATGAAGCACGGGCCGACGAGTTCGCGCGGCAGGAAAACGAGGATGCAGATCATGAAGAACAATTCGACGGCGACGAGCAGAAGGCCGACGCTCATGCCCGAGCGCAGCGGGATGCCGAGCGTCGCGAGCGGATTGCCTTTCAAGGCGGAAAACGCTGTGCGCGAATTCGAGACCGTGTTGATGCGGATGCCGAAGAGCGCGACGCCGAAGGAACCCGCGATGCCGAGGATCGAGGCCAGCAGGATCACGACCACGTGGGCGATGGTATTTCCCTGGAGAACCTTGAAGTAATAGACCATGCAGGCGGCGATCAGCAGCCAGAGGATGGCCAGGAATTTGCCCTGCGTGAACAGGTAGGTCTTGCAGGTTTCCCAGATCGTGTTGGAGACCTTGCCCATGCAGTCATGCACCGGCAGCGCCTTCGTCTGTTTGTACTGGATGACGCCGAAGATCGCGCCGATCGCGCAGATGGCGATGCCGATATACATCAGCGTCAATCCGCTGACCCCGCCCATGCCCGGAAAACTCACTTGGGTGAGATCGGGAATTTTGATGTCGGCCTCGCTCGCCATGGCCGGCAATGCTGCCAGCGCCAAGAATAGCGCTGTGGTTCCTGCGGTTTTCAACGTCTTCACTGTATTCACTGATGTTCCTCCGGATAAAAGCACACTGAGCCGGAGACACACTCCGGCTGCAAATAAAGCGGCGGTTTGTATCGGCACGTTAGCGGCTAGGCAACCGCAAACTGAAGCTTTCTACAGAATCGGCATTCCCCCGACGCGCACGGTCGGGCATCGCATCGGGGACGGAAATCAGCGGTCAGAAGTCAGCAAGACACGAGTTGAAGTCTGATCTCCGACTTCTGATTTCTGACCTCTGGCTTATTTGAATTGAATCTCGACGACCTTGTTGGTCTCGAATTCGAAGCCGGGCATGCCGAGCATTTCGCTGGTGGGCATGTCGCCGCCGCCCTGCGCGCCTTGCATGATCTTCGCGAACTTCGGCGAGTCCTTCATCTTGTCGGCATCCATGTGGAGGATCGTGACGCCGTCGTCGCCCTGTTTATGCGATGCGGTCGTCGAGGTGATTTTGCCCTTCACCTTGATTGCGATGCCGACTTCCATGCCCTGCATCATCGATAGCATCGGCCCCATCATCGCCGCACCCATCGCATCGCCCATCTGCTTGCCGGCGGCTCCGGCGGCGGCATCATCCCCGGTCTTTTCCGCGGGCTTCGCCTCGGCCTTCTTTTCTTCTTGCGGGACATTAATCGTCAGCGTCTTCGTGTCATCGCCCGCAAGCGCAAACGTGAGGAACTGCTTCTTCTTTTCGGGTTTGCCCGGCGCCGCGGCTGTATCGGCATCGCCACCCGGGCCGATGTTCTTGTCTTCGTTCAGAGGAATCTTGACCTTGCCGATGTCGCCGAATGAATAGACGGCCACGGAACCCTTCCAGCCGTTCTCGTCGGACTTGTGCGCCTTCACATATGAAACGCCCTCGCCATATTTCCCCGCGTCCTTCTTCAGTTCGTCCTCATTGAAGAGCGGATCTTTCTTCTCGGCCGCCGCGGGAGCCTTCGCATCGCCGGTTGCGCCGCCCATCGCGTTGGCGAGGCCATCGGCCATTCCGCCCATCATCTGCGCCATCTGCGGCGACATCGCCGTGCTCACCACGATATTTCCGCTGCCGTCGGGATTCACGACCACCAGCGTCTTCTGCTTGATGCAACCCGCAAGGACCAACGCCGCCGCCGCGGCCACGACCGAAAAACGCGCGCGAATTTTCATGACACTCCTCTTTCTTGTTTTTCCAATCATTGGAAGTTTGCCGGCCCGCAATTTCCAATGATTGGAAGTTTGCGGCAAGCCTTTTCGCCGCCGCGCCGATGAAACGACGGATGGAAATTCGACGGCCAGTTCTGTAGTTTGCGCGCATGACTCCGAACAAAATTCTATGGCTCGCATTCGCCGCGCTGATTTTCTGCTCGCTGGCGGCGGACCTCGGCGTATTCCACCGCCGCGCGAAAACGGCGTCGTTCCGCCAGTCGCTGGCGTGGGTCCTGATCTGGTTCATGCTGGCGATGCTCTTCAACGCGGGCGTGTGGTGGCATCGCGGGCCGGAACAGGCGCTGCAATTTTTCACCGGCTACGTCATCGAAATTTCGCTGAGCATGGACAACGTCTTCGTGTTCGTTTCGATCTTCGCTTTTTTCGCCGTGCCCGCCGCGTACCAGCACAAAATTCTCTTCTGGGGAATTCTCGGCGCGATGATTTTGCGCGGGCTGATGATCGGCCTCGGCTGCGCGCTAGTCGCGAAATTCGCCTGGATCCTTTATATCTTCGGCGGTTTCCTGATTCTCACTGGCATCAAGATGGCGCTCAAAAGTGCGGAGCCGGTCGGGCCTGAGCGAAACCCCGTCGTGCGGCTCGTCCGCAAAGTTGTCCCGATGGCCGACGGCTATCGCGGCTCGAATTTCTTCGTGCGCGAAAACGGGCGGCTGCTGGCCACGCCGATATTTCTCGTGCTCGTGCTGGTCGAGGCCTCCGACGTGGTTTTCGCCGTGGACTCCGTGCCGGCGATCTTCGCGATCACCACCGATCCGTTCATCGTTTTCACATCGAATATTTTTGCGATCCTCGGCCTGCGCTCGCTGTATTTCGTGCTCGCGGCGGCCATGGACAAATTCCATCTGCTCCACTACGGCCTCGGCGCGGTGCTGGTTTTTGTCGGCACGAAAATGCTGCTGGACCACACGCGCTTTGAAGTCGGCACGCTCGCCTCGCTGGTGGTCGTCGGCGCGATCCTCGCCGTGTCGGTGATTGCCTCGCTGCTGCGCCCGCCGCGCGAATGATGGGCGCGGCACTGGCAATTCGCGGCGGGATGCGTATGCTGCCGCGCAATATTCATGAAAAGAATTCTGCCAAACATTGGAAACAACCTGCTTTTGGGCACACTGCTGCTGGCCCCGCTGGCGATCACGATTTGGATTGTACAAAAACTTTTCACCTTCCTGACGGACTGGTTCGTCAATTTTTCGCCGGAAGTTTTCAAGACAGGCTGGCGCGCAATCGTGGCGCGGCTGGTGGCGCTGTTCATCGTGGTCGTGGTTGTGTTTCTCATCGGTCTGCTGGTGAAAAACTTCATCGGTCGCAGGCTCTACGAATGGGGCGACCGGATTTTGTCGAGGATTCCAGGGGTCAAACTTTTCTATAATTTCTTCCGGCAAATCATCGAGGTGTTCTTCGCGAACCGCGATTCTTCATTCAAGGAAGTGGTGTTGATCGAATATCCGCGGGCCGGCGCGTACACGCTGGGATTCGTGACATCTTCGGTTCCGCAGCACATCAGCACCCACGTGGCGAGCGCGATTCCGAACGAGGAGTGCGTCTCCGTTTTCATCCCGACGACGCCGAATCCGACGGGCGGATGGCTTCTGATCGTGCCGCGTTCGCAAGTCATCACGCTGAAGATGACGCCGGCGGAGGGCATGAAATTGATCGTGTCGGGCGGCGCGATTTTCCCCGGGACAAAAGATGCCGCAAAAACTTCGCTACTGGACAAGCTGGAGCTAATGGTCGCCGAGGCGAATGTGAAGGCATGAAGCCAGATTGGCGGAAACTCATTAGCCGATGGCCAGTGTAATTTGTAAAAGCGAGGGGATTGTGCTGCGGACGACGGCATTCTCGGAAACGTCGTGCGTGGTAAACTGGCTCACGCCGGAGTTCGGGAAAATCGCGACGCTGATCAAAGGCGCGTTCCGTCCGCGCGGCGGATTCATCGGCCAGTTCGATTCGTTCTTCACTTGCGAAATTCTTTTTTACCACCGCTTCGGCGGCGAGGTTCACGTCACGCGCGAAGTGACGGCGCTGAAAACGCGCGAGTCGTTTCGCTCCGACTGGCGTGCGACGGCGTGCGCTTCGTATTTGACCGATCTTGTCGCGCGCGCCAGCCCGCCGGAGGCACCGCATCCCGAGGCGTTCCGGCTGCTCGACGAGCTGCTCGACGAGCTTGCCGCCAACGGCGCGTCGGTGCCGCTGGTGTTCTGGTTCGAATTGCGGTTGCTCGAATCGCTCGGCCTTGCACCGCAATTTACGCGGTGCATCCGGTGCGGCCGCGAACTTTCACCGCAGGACCGCGGCGTAAAATTCCAGCCGTCCCACGGCGGGCTGATCTGCGGCGCGTGTGAAAAAACGGAGGTGCGCGACGCGTCGCCCATCGCAGCGGATGTGCTCGCGACGCTTTCAAGCTGGCAGCGATCGCAGCATCCGCACGCGGCGCGGCGGACGCAGTGCGGCGGGCGGCAGGCCGGCGAGATCGAAAATTTACTGGGCGCATTTTTGACGTATCATCTGGACATGGCCCTGCCGGCGCGACGCATCTGTTTCGATCTGCTCGCGCGAAAACCGGGCCGTTGATTTTGAATCGACGTTGCAGGCAGTGGACCGAGGTTGAACGCGACAAAAGTTGTGATGTCAAAAAGAGCGAATGAAGAAAATGGGAGAAATGAAAATGAAACGGATGATTATCTTGTTGGTGCTCGCCGCGGGGCTGATCGCGGGCGGAATCACGCAGGCGGCGGAGAAAAAGCACGGCGAGGAGGCGACGAAAAAAGTCGCGTATCTCGGCGTTGCGACCGAGTTGGTCGATCAGCAGCTTGCGCGGCATTTGAAACTGCGGCCGGGCGAGGGGCTGGATGTTCAGATGGTCGATGAAAAAAGTCCGGCGGCCGGCGTGATCAAGGAGGAAGACATCCTCAAAGAATTGAACGGACAATGGCTCGTAAATCCTGAGCAGCTTCGCACCGTGGTGCGGATGATGAAGCCGGGCGACGAGGCGAAGATCACGCTGATCCGCGACGGCGATACGAAAAATGTTTCCGTCAAGCTGGGCGAGCGCGAAGTTTCGCCGCAGGAGGAAATGCAATCGCAGATGATGAACCGCGGAATGCCGGGCATGCAGGGAATGCAAGGAATGATGTCGCCGCAGGATTTGATGCAAATGATGCGCGGGAATCAGGGCGGCCCCATGGGCTTTCACCACTGGCAGGGCGGGGAATCGCAGAATGAAGAGGACAATGGTCCGCAAAGCCAGGGCAAAATCGAAATGTCGCCGGGCGACGTGAGCGGCAAGACCAGCACGAGTGTCAGCAGCAGCACGACGATCATGCGCGACGGCCAGACGGTCACGCTGACGAACAACAACGGCGATAAGCGGCTGGTCGTGAAGAAAGGCAGCAAGACGCTTTTCGACGGCCCCGTCAGCACCGACGAACAAGTCAAGGCGCTCTCCAAGGACGTGCGCGAATATTATGACGAAGTGACCAAGGGTGGTCCCACGATCAAAATCAAAACACAATCAAACGACGAGAAACCCCGCGTGGATATTTGATTTTCGTCAACCAAACTGCGGGTGGCCGCGCACGCGCAAGCCGGCGGGAGTTTCCAATGATTGGAAATTTCCGCCTGCGTTTTTTCCAATCATTGGAAATTGCGGCGCGGATTGAAATGCCGCGGCGGTTCCGTCATCGTGTGCGGCCATGCATCCGATCTGGCTCGTGGCTGCGGCGGTAATCCTCATCTTCGTGTGGGCGGCGTGGACGTTCAACCGTCTTGTGAACCAGCGCAACATGCTTCGCGAAGCGTGGAGCGGGATCGATGTTCAACTGAAGCGGCGGCACGATCTGGTACCGGTGCTCGTCGCGTGCGTCGAGGGCTATCGCGGCCACGAACGAAATTTATTTGAGCGGATTGCGGCGGCGCGCGCGCAGGCGGCCGGGGCAAAAGATGCGCGCGAGGCTTCCGTGACGGGAAGCGAACTCACGAACGGATTGCGGCAATTGATCGCGGTTGCGGAGGCGTATCCGCAGCTTAAGGCCAGCGAGAGTTTTCTTGGGCTCAGCCGCCAGCTCGTCGCGATCGAGGAGCAGCTTCAGTTCGCGCGGCGGTACTACAACGGCACGGCGAAAATTCTGAACAACCTGGTCGGGACGTTTCCGTCGCTGCTGATCGCGCGGCTTTTCGGTTTTCAATCTGTTTCATTTTTCGAGGTGGAATCGGCGGTGGAGCGCGCCGTGCCGGAGGTAAAACTATGAACATCACAAATCGTATCGCCATCGGACTTCTCTTCGCGCTCGCGACAGGCCGCGCGTTTTCCAGCGAGGTCATCAAGGATTTTCACAGCCGCATCGAGATCGCGACGAATGCGGAGCTGACGGTGACGGAAACAATCCGCGTGACGGCGGAAGGCAACCAGATCAAGCACGGAATTTATCGCGACTTTCCAAATCTCTATCGCGGCAAATTCGGTCTGCGCACGCGCACCGGCTTTTCAGTCGCAGGCGTGAAACGCGACGGCAAGGACGAGCCGTGGCACAGCGAAAAGCAGGCGAATGGCGTGCGCGTGTACATCGGAAACAAGAACACGATGGTGAGCCAGGGCGAGCACACGTATGAACTGATTTACAAAACCGACAAGCAGCTCGGCTTCTTCGGCGATCACGACGAACTGTATTGGAACGTCACCGGCAACGGCTGGGAGTTTCCGATCGAACACGCATCGGCGGATGTGCATTTGCCGGCGGGAATCACGGTCGCATCGCGCGAGGCGTACACGGGGCCGCAGGGCTCGAAGGGCAAGGACTACACAACCGGCGTCGAAGTTGCCGCGCCGAATGCCGCGGCGTTCGAAACGACAAAACCGCTCGGCTATCACGAAGGACTCACCATCGTCGTGACGTGGCCGCCGGGCCACATTCAGGCGAACGCGCGCGCCAGCGATCCGCTCGTCCTTCTCCGCGAAAATCCCGGCATCGAGATTGGAATCATCGGACTGATCGCGGTGCTGTTCTATTATCTCGCCGTCTGGTCCATGTTCGGAAAAGACCCGGCGCGCGGCACGATCGTCCCGCTGTTTGGCCCGCCCGAAGGATTCTCGCCCGCCGCCGTCCGCGACCTTTCGCGCATGGGTTTTGACACAACCTGCTTCGCCGCCAACCTCATCAACCTCGCCGTGAAAGGCGCGCTCACCATCACGAAGAAGGACGATCTGTTCAGCGTCGCGCGCAAGGGTGGCGCAACAGCGAAATTATTGCCGGATGAAAAAGCGATGTACGATGCGATGCTCAGCGGCGGCAGCAAGCTCGACTTCAAGCAGACCTCGCACACACGCGTGAGCGCCGCACTGAAGGCGCTCAAGCTTGCGCTGTCCACGTCGCTCGAAAAAATCTACTTCGTCAAAAACTCCCGCTACTGGACGACCGGTCTTCTTTTCACGCTCGTCCCGCTGGCCATCTCGCTGATAGATGCCGAAGAGCCCGGCGGCGCAATCTTCCTGCTGCTCTGGCTGTCCCTGTGGACCGTCGGCGTAACCGCGATGGTTTCCGGCATTGTGACGCAATTTCGCGGTGGCCATTTTATCCGCGCGATTCCGCTCTGTCTGTTCGCGACTCCGTTCATGATTGGCGAATGCGCCGGCATCATCTTCCTTGCATTCACCGCCGGCTACTGGGTTGCCAGCCTGTTCGTCGCCGGCATCGTGATGAATGGCGTCTTCTATCATCTGTTAAAAGCGCCGACAAAAGCCGGCCGGAAAATCCTCGACCAGATCGAAGGCTTCAAACTTTTCCTGACCGTGTCCGAAAAGGACCGACTGAATTTCGAAAATCCGCCAGAGAAAACGCCTGAGCTTTTCGACAAGTTTTTGCCGTACGCGCTGGCCCTCGGCGTCGAGCAGCGGTGGTCCGAACAATTCACCGAGGTGCTCGCCGCTGCATCCGCGCGGGGCGAAGAATACTCGCCCGGCTGGTACACCGGCGCGGCCTTCACGGCAGGCAGCATCGGCCACTTCGCCAGCTCCCTCGGCAGTTCGCTCAGCGGCGCGATTTCCTCGTCGTCCACCGCTCCCGGTTCCAGCTCCGGCAGCGGCGGCGGCGGCAGTTCCGGCGGCGGCGGCGGCGGTGGTGGTGGCGGCGGCTGGTGATTTTTTTCGAATGCCGAACGCCGAATTCCGAATGTCGAACTGACTGCGCAAAAATTATCGCGGCAAATTATTTCGCGGGCTGAAGCGAAACGTTTGTCGTCTTGCCGGCGGTGACGGCGATGGTTTGCAGCGGCGTGGGCTTTCCGTTTTGAAGCGTGTTGAAGTTGTGATTGCCGGCGGCGAGCATCACGCGCAGCGGAGCGCTTCCGGCGCGCACGCCATCAACGATGACGGCTGCGCCGTCCGGTTCCTGAACGAGCGCGTAGCCGAGTGAATCAGCGGAACCAATTTTTCCGCTGGCGACGATGACGGTGTTGACGGCTGCTTTTTTTACCGCCGGATTTGTCGCCGCGGCGGATTGGGTGGCGGCGTCTTGTGCGGTTTCGCCGACAGGCACGAGCGCAATATTGATCGTCCGCTTTTCGGGAAGTTCGTTGATGGCGTGGTCCCAGTCTTCGGCGTGTTCGTTGTATTGGAAAACTCCGGCGACTTGCTGGACGACCTGCCGGGCGTAGCCGGGTTTTTCGATGGCGAAGGTCAGCAGGACGGTCTGCGATTTGTCTTCCTTGTCGTATTCGTTCGTGGCGATGTTGCCGCGCGCGGCGACGCGGAGCTTCTCCCATTTCTTTCGCATGTAGCTTCGATCCCAGTTCATTTCGATCGGAACAACAAATGGCGTTTTGCCGATGACAACTGCATCGGTGCCTTCTTTGGCCGGGACGCTGGAAACCGTGGCGTCGGACGGATCGGTTTCGATGCGAAGATAAAACATGTGCTCGGCGCTGGCCCACGGTGCGTCGGCGCGGGCGGAGAGGGCGAGGGCTGCGAGTGCTGAAAAAAGAAAAAGTTTCATGTGTGTTCTTGCGCTTGATGTTCGAATGGCGGAGAGGGAGGGATTCGAACCCTCGATCCGCGTTTCGGCGGATACACGCTTTCCAGGCGAGCCCAATCGACCACTCTGGCACCTCTCCGTTTGGTCACGGCTTCTTTGCCCGTTTGGTGGCGCGGCTGTCAAGCGAAGCCGTCGCGAGCGGATATTTTCCTCCGGATTTTCCAATGATTGGAAGTGTGCGGGGCGGAAATTTCCAATCATTGGAATTTGCGGTGGGGGAGCGGCGCGAGCGCTCGGAAAACTTTTTTCGTATTTTTGCCGTATTTGTTGACCTGCTGTGGGGGCATTCCTATACTCCGCCGAAAAATTTGTTGGGATAGCTGTGCGCAAAATGTGTGCGCGTTTGTCCGGAGGCTGAAGATGAATCACAAAACCGGGTTGCTTTGTGTGGTGGCGTCGCTGTTGTTGGCGGGCGCCGTTGCGACGGCGCAGGCGCAGATGGAAGGGCCGGGCGGCGTGCAGATCAAGCGGATTGAGCTGAAGAAAAGGCCGACGCCGCAATATCAGCTTTCGGTCAACCAGATGAACGGGAAGTCGCGCGACTGGGTCGGTGTGACGACGGAATTCGACACGGAGGCACCGTGGACCGATGAGCTGACGTTCACCTATTTCGTGCTGGTGCGCGGCAAGCAGGTGGGCGCGCCGAAGCAGTCGATGTTCCGCGGAAAGGTGACCTACGTGAATATCGAGAAGGGGCGCGGACACAAGAGCGACGTGTTTCTGCATCCGAGCACGCTGGCGCGCTTCGGGGACGTTGAGAAGGTGGCGGTGTTGGTGGAGGCGAATGGAAAATTGATGGCGGGCGACTCGCTGCCAAAGGCCAACCTGCGGTGGTGGGAACAGATGACACCGGTGGATGGCATGCTGCTGAACCGGACGCAGACGCCGTTCGCGATGATAAATTTTGACGATTACGAAGCCGTGAAGATGACGACGACGGGTCAGTAAGAAAAGCGGGCCATTCCTTATATTATGAAAGACGGACGAATCCTGGCGCTGGATATCGGCGCCCACTCGGTGAAGATGGCCGAGTTTGCCGCACTCAAGAGCGGAGGCATTGAACTGCTGAATTTCGGCGTGGCCAGCCTTGGCGTGGACCAGCAGTCCGAAGCAGACCGCATTCCACAGATCACGGCGACGATCCGCGAAATCATGCAGGAGCGGGCCATCAAGCCGGGTCCCGCGGTGATTTCCGTCTCCGGTCAGTCCGTTTTTTCCCGATTTGTGAAACTGCCGCCGGTGGACAAGGACAAGGTTCACCAGATCATTCTCTATGAGGCGCAGCAGAATGTCCCGTTCCCTATTGACGAGGTTGTGTGGGACTATCAGCTTATCGGCCGCGGCGAGGGCGATCTGGACGTGATGCTTGCGGCAATCAAAGCCGACATCATCGTTTCAATCACCGACGCTGTACAGGAAGCCGGCATCCAGACCGACACGGTTGATGTGGCCCCGATGGCCCTCTACAACGCGGTCCGCTACAACTACGCGAACCTGGCCGGATGTACGCTTGTCATTGATATAGGCGCCCGCTCGACCGATCTTGTTTTTATGGAGCAGGGCCGCGTGTTCATACGAAGCGTCCCGGTGGCGGGGAATGCGATCACGCAGCAAATCATGCGCGAGTTTGAACTGTCGTTCGACGATGCGGAAGAGATGAAATGCGCGCACGCATTTGTCGCGTTTGGCGGCGCGTATGAGGGCGCAAGCAGCGAAGTGGCCGACAAAGTTTCGAAAATTGTGCGCAGCGTCATGACGCGAATGCACGCGGAAATTGACCGCTCGATCAAGTTTTATCGCACGCAGCAAAACGGCCAGCAGCCGTCACAAATCTTGCTCACAGGCGGCTGCTCGGTGATCCCGTACAGCGATGTTTTCCTGAAAGACAAGCTGAAGGTCGATGTTGACTACCTGAATCCCTTCATCAACGTTCCCGTCGCGCCGAGCATATCCACCGAGGAGATCGGCAAGAATGCCCACACGATGGCTCAGTTGGTCGGTGACGCATTGCGCAAGGCGATGGCCTGTCCGATCGAAATCAACCTGCTGCCGCCAAAGGTCGTTTCGGACAAGGCATTCCGGCGCAAGCAACCCTTACTGGTTACAGCCGCGTTCGGCGTGGCCATGATTGTCCTGCTTTGGGCTATCTTCTTCATGCAGATGACCCGCCTGAACGAGAGTCAGTTGGACAACGTGAAGAAGCGGGTCTCTCGGCTGGAGGCCGATGAAAAACCGCTGAAGGCCGCCGAAGGCAAGCTGGTGGTCGTTGAAGATCAGATGAAGGTCTTTGACCACCTCTTGAAAAGCCGCGTCGAGTGGCTGACCGTCCTTGGCGAAATCCAGCAGGCCCTGCCGCCAGGCATGTGGATAAGTCACGTTACGCCGATGCGCACGCCGATGGCCGCGCCTGGTTCAGCTCCTGCGGCCGTCACACAAGGCAGCAATGCGGTGCCACCAGGCGCTGTAGGGAAGATCGAATTAACCGGACACGGTTACATTGATGAGTTTCCCACGCCAAAACCGATCAGTGACTTTCGTGATAGGCTGCGTGCATCGCCGTTTTTTAACAACGGAGACGATACGAAAATTTCTTGGTCGCCAAGTCCGCACGAAGGGGAATTTGTTCGAAATTTCAAGATTGAAATCACACTCAAGCAGCCCATCTCGATATGAATTTTCGAAAATATATGGTGTTGATCGTCGGCTGTGGAATCGCCTTGTTGGTGACACTTGCCGCAGCTGTGCTGCTCGTCCAGCAGATCACGTCCGCGGCGAAGATTCAGTCGGATCTGAGCTCCGCTATGACGAAGCTGGATAATCTCAACAAGCGAAAGCCCTATCCTAACAACGAAAATGTGGCGCGCACGGAAACGAATCTGGTGTTGATATCGCGCGCACTGGCGGAGACGCAAGGCCGACTCAAGGGCGGCCAGATCGAAACAGCCCAGATAAAGCGCGAATTTCCGCAGCTGCTAGAGGAAACCATCAGACAGTTGAAGGAGAAGGCCGCTGCTAATTCGGTAGCATTGCCGGAGCATTTCGCGTTTGGATTTGACAGCTATTCAGCCGGGACGCCGCCTGTAAAGGCCGCGATTCCGCGCCTCACGGTACAACTAAAGACGATCGCATCAATGTGTGATCTGCTTTATGCATCAAAGATCACAAATGTTGCGGCCATCACGCGTGAGGAATTTGAAACAGGTGCTGGTCGAGAAGCTGCATCACAAGCAGCCAGCGCCATTTCATTCCGCCCATTCAGCGAACAAGCATACTCATCGTCAACCGCAACCAGGTCAGTCAATACTGCATTGAAGGGTATACCGCCTGCATCAAGTAATGAGCTGTACTCGGTTGAGCGGATATCGCTCGATTTCATAGGCCGGGAGAATTCAGTGTGGGAATTCCTGAACGATTTGGCCAAAGGACCTCCGTTCTGTGTCGTGCGTGATCTGTCGCTGGAAAACATGGCCGCACCTCAATTATCAGGTTCAAATCCCGCAAGTGTCAGGCCAACTGCAGCCACGTCCATGTTTGGTCGGGAGTATGCCACGACACCTCCTGGCGGAGCGACAACATCAATGGTTTCAACGAATCTTATGATGACACCTCGCGAAGACCGGATCGTCGAAGGGCGCGAAACTGTGCGGGCTGTCGTCGTCGTGGATGTCTTTCATTTCGCCGACGGCAAAGGAGACGCCAAGTGAGCGCGCCGAAAATACGCGGCGGGAGCTGGTTGAGCGCAAACTATGAAAAGTTGGCGCTCTTAATTGTGCTGGTGCTGTTGCTCGCGTCTGTGGCCACCTTGTTTCTGATTCTGAACAGCAAAAAGACGATGATAAGCGCTGCACCTTGGGAGCGCGTGCCGGCTCACCCGGCCTCTGTCGGTGAAATCAATACCGGTCTGGTTGCATCTGTGAATGATGAACTCGCCAATCCCATTCAAATTCCGATGGAACGCCGCAGGTTGATCGTTGGTCCGCTGCGCGTTTCCTGCGTTAGCAAAGGCGAACCCATCGCATATGAAGCCACGAATTGCCCGTTCTGCGGCGCTGTTCAGCCTTCGTCTAAAGACGAAGATAACCGGGACACTGATGGCGACGGGATGCCTGACTGGTGGGAGAAGAAATATGGCTTTAATTCGCTAGATCCTTCAGACGCTGCGGTGGACAGCGATGGCGATGGATTTAGCAATCTGGAAGAATTCTTTGCCAAGACGGATCCCAAAGATCCAAATTCAAAACCTGAAGCTCACTCGAAGCTGCGGGTTGACGGTCCGCCAAGAATTGTCCCGTTCAGGTTGCGCTTTGTGTCTGTCAGCAAGACTGCCACCAGTGTCAAATATCAAATCAATGTGAGGGATCTCACCCGTACTTACTTTGTCACAAATGGGGAGACGGTCGAAGGCTTCAGGGTCACGGACATTGATGACAAAGATCCCAAGAAGCCCGTGCTGATTTTGGAACACGGCGACCGGTTGATCAGGCTTGTGCAGAACGAGATATTCACTCAGGAATCTTTCTCAGCCGTACTCGTGTCACTGATTGACAAGAAACCGTTCAGGGTTTTGAAGAATCAAACATTCAAATTGGGCGAGTCGGAGTACAAAGTCGTTGACATCACACGCGACGCTGTAGTAATTCGCGATACAAGAAATGCACGAAATACAACAGTGCCTCAACTCACAGAAGACGAGCGTATGAGGCTGCGAGCAGGGGATGTGATGTTGCCGGAAACGCGGCGACCCGGATCTCCGACGCGTGATGTGCCTGTCGGCTTTCCACTTCGATAACCAAGACTTAAAAATTTTATAAGGAATGAGGAGACCTCGGATGAATCTTAACAAAATTGGCAGACTTTCCGTGCTTGTTCTGCTTTCGACACTGCTTTCCGAGGGCGTCAATGCCGCCGACGATTTTGACCAGTTGCTCAAAGAGATCGGGGGAACACCGGCGGCTGCGGCGAAGCCGCAGCCGCAGCCTGACGCTGCCGCGAATGTGAAACCTGCCACGCCTGTTGAGGCGCTCGGCGCCACGCGGGATCAGACGACGGAAGACAAGGCGAAGATCAAAGAAGCCCGCGCCGACATCAAAGCCGCACTGGCCCTGCCCGATGAGAAAACCGTCTCAGACGCACAACTGATGGCACAGCAGGAGGAGGTGCGGAAGCAAGCTCTTGAAGTGCAGGCGCGCAAGAATCTGGAAAAGGGCACGAAGGCGCTCCGGTCCGGAGACTATGACAATGCGATCAAGCTGCTCGAAGAAACCACGCGCAACATGCCTGTTCGTCCTTCCACCGACGCAATCTTGGATGGAGCCAAAGCAACGCTCGGCCAAGCGTATCTAGCAAAGGCTAATGCGATCCTCGAAATATCGAAGAAGAAACCAGCCGCCGAGGCTCTCAAAGACATGCAGTTTGCGAAGGACTTTGCGGATAAAGCGCGGCAGCAAATGCCAGGTAATGCCGAGGTCGAAGCGCTGATGAACCGTATTTCGGCGAACGAGTCCAAGTTGCAGTTGATCCTCAGCAAACACACTCCTTTGAAGGAACGCGCCGAGTATCAGAAGACGCAGAAATCGATCGCAGATCTGCTGACGGAAGCGCGTGAATACTACAATGCGAAGGATTACAACAATGCGGAAGCCGCTTTTGACGCAGTCTTGGCCAAGGATGAATACAACACAGAGGCCATGCGGTATCTCAGGAAAATTGCGGACACGCGCTATGAACTACATTCCTTGGAGCGCGACGCGACGGCTGCCAGCATGATCGACGATGTGCGCAAGAAGTGGACGCCTCCGGCACGCACTGCAATGGTTCCACCTCCTCCGTCAGGCGGGACGACCAACTTGATTTCCAGCAACATAATTCTTCAGAAGAAACTGGAATCCATGATCATTCCGGAAATAGATTTTCGCGCCGCCAACATCACTGACGTCGTCAAGTTCCTGCATGATGCGAGCGAGGAGGCTGACCCCGATCACATCGGTGTGAACATCATTTTGAATTTGAACATTCCGGGCGCTCCCAATGGAACGCCCGAAACTGGAGGTGCGTCAGCAGAAACACGGCCTGGTACAGGGGATGTGGGCTTGCTTCCTGCGGCGACTGAAACGACGCCGCCGACAGCCGCTCAGCCGGGCGCTGCGGCAGCGGGCGGCGCGGCGATTGCGGTGCCCAATATTACACTACACTTGCGCCGCACGTCTTTGCTCAGCGCGGTGAAATACATTTGTGAAGTCGCGGGTCTTCGCTATCGCCTCGAGGAAAACGCGGTCATTATCACCCCAGCCAACGTTGTCATCGGCACGGTAATCAACCGTAGTTTCCCAGTGCAGTCTTCGATGTTCGAAAACGTGATCAAGGCCAACGCGGAAAGCGCCGCGGCTGGCGGCGGCGGCGGTAAGCGCGGTGGCGGTGGCGGCGGTGGTGGTGGCGGCGGTGGTGCGTTTATCGGGATGGAAGGCGGCAATACGGAAATCCAACGCGAAGACGTGAAGAAGTTTTTCGAGGATGCCGGCGTTCCGTTTCCCCAAGGAACTTCAATCTCCTACAAGCCGACGCTCAGCAAAATCTTTGTCGCAAATACGCCTGAAAATCTGGACAAGATCGAGCGCATCATTGCTGAAATCGGTTCGCCCAGCCAGGTGGAAATCGAGGCGCGTTTCGTCGAACTCAACCAGACCGACCTTCAGGAACTGGGCATGGAGTGGATTCTCACGGATAATTACGAAATCGCGATGAAGAAAAACGGCTTGGCCGGTGCCGGAAGCCAGCAGCAAATCGTGGCAAAAGCCGATCCACTGGGGCCTTACCAAGGGTCTGAATTTCTTCACGTTTGACACGGCCAGCGGTTTGATTGCGCCGGAGTCGAGTGCAATGACGTCGGGCAAGACCGGCGTATCGCCGCTCGGTGGTATTTTGTCGATCGCCGGCGTGCTCACCAATCCAGAGTTGCAGGCTGTCGTGCATGCGATCGATCAACATGGCGCTGCCGATGTGCTTTCGGCACCCCGCATCACGACGCGCTCCGGCGTCAACGCGGTAATTCAGGTGGTGAAAGAAATTATCTATCCGACCGAATTCCAGACCACGCAGCCGCAGTTTTCCAACAGCAACCTTGGCGGAAATTCCATTGTGACGCCGCCGCTGGTCACGCCTGGCTCATTCGAAACCCGCGAAGTCGGCGTGATCCTCAATGTCACGCCAACGGTCGGCCCCGATGGCTGGTCCATTGACTTGGTCCTTGCGCCGGAAGTGTCCGAACTCGAGGGCTGGATCAACTACGGCTCGTCCTTCGGCGACTTCGTTTTCAACATTCCCCAACCGATCTTCAACACCCGCAAGGTCACCACGACCATCGTGATCTATGATGGCCAGACCGTCGTCATGGGCGGCCTCATCCGCGAGCAACTCAGCAAGAACAAGGACAAGATTCCGCTGCTCGGCGACCTGCCGCTTATCGGCGGGCTGTTCCGCGTGAACGGCGAATACAGCCAGAAGAAGAATCTGATGATTTTTGTCACCGCACGCATCGTTGATTCGTCGGGCAAGCCCATCCACGCGCCTACTGCGCCGCAGGAGACGGCTCCGGGCGCTGGCGGTCCGGTCGTCACAGCCACGCCCTGATTTTCTGAGCATCAGGGCCGCGCGGGAAAGATTTTCTTCACATCGCAATTTCCAATCATTGGAAGATGCGGCGCGTCGGTTTTCCAACGATTGGAAATTGCGAAAGGATGTTCTTCCAGTGATTTGAAAAGGCGCCTTGGTGCACGCGAGACGGTCGTGCGGGCGGGTGTTTTTCTTTCCCGGGTTTGAAGGTTCAGTGTTGGTTCCTCGTGCATGTTCGGTTTGAGACTTAGCCCGCGCTTCGCGCGGATCATCGGCGCCGTTTTGCTGCTTGCGTCGCTTTTTACGCTCGCCCTTGGCCTGCGCAGGATCATCCTGCTGCTCTCGTTGGGCGGCGTTTCGGCAGGCGAGGTTCCCTTCTCGTTGGAGAGCGCACTCCAGTTCCGGCGCGTTGTCATGATTTTGCAAACTGGCGCGCTCCCGGCGCACGACAGCATGATTCAGTGCCCGGAAGGCATAGATCCGGCTGCCACCTACACCGTCTTTGTTGATTATCTACAGGCCGCGCTCTGCCGCATATTTCCCGGCAGCCTGTCGGTTGCGGAGAGGCTGCGCTGGATCGAGTCGGGCTGGTTCTGCCTCTCCATCCCGCTGCTGGCGATGTGGGCGCGTTGGGCCACAGGGCGCTGGTCTGCGGGCTTCGTTGCCGGCTTTCTTTATGCCGTTTCTTTCGCGAGCATCGAGCGGTCCACCGGGGCGGAACTGTCCACCGAGAATGCCGCGTTCCCGTTCCTCGCGGCGCATTTTCTCTGTCGGGCCGCTACGCGTGGCGCCGATGGGCGGCGGCGGTGGTGGTGGACAATCGGCTCCGCGGCGGCCCTCGCGCTTGCCGTGGTCTCGTGGGATCTCATGCAATTCTATTTGTTCGCTTGGGCGGGGCTGGCGGCATGGAAGATTCTGCGCGGCCAGTGGCAATCGTCGGACACGGAGGCGCGGACATGGCTGGCCGAATGGGCCGCGCTGGTTCTCGTCGCGCTGTTTAATCCCTACCACCGCGCGCACGGTCTTCTTTTTTCGCCCGCGATGCTGGTCGCGTCCGCCTGCGCATTGATTCTGGCGGTCCGCGCCCGACAGGCCTCGCCAAGAAAAGGTCCGCTGCCGCCGGTCATCTTCTTCGGCCTGTGTGCATGTGTCGCGCTGATGAGCGCGGGCAACTACTCCGAATCCTACGGTCATTTTCTCGACCTGCTGTGGGCGAAGATCCGGTTCCACAATATCAAGCCGCTCGACCCGTCCTTGCTCACCTTCGACCAGCGGCTCTTGTGGACCCCGGCTTTGCATTCGCCAACATTTCGTTTGACAGGGCAGATTCTCGGCGTACTTTGCGCGGTGACATTACCGGCAGTTTGGGCTGTTGGTCGCGTCTCCCGAAATAACCTTGATTTACTACAACCACTGATTTGTTTCGTTTTTTCTGCGCTGGCGTTCGTCTTCTTTTACCGCTTCCACGTGTTCGTCGCCTTCTTCGGAGCGATGCTCGCGGCAGCTTGGTGGGGAATGGCGGCCCGGGGCGAAATCCGGTGGGCCGCGCTGGTGCGCGGATGGATCGGCCTTGGATTGTTTGCCGAGGCGGCCCACACTCTGGGCGGGCGGCTGACGCGCGAAGAAGTCTATTTTGATGAGCAGGTCGGATTGACAAAGTGGCTGGCGAAGAACGCCAAGCCGGAGACGGTACTGGCAGGTTTTGGCATCAGCGGGCCGATCGCCGCCTACGGAAAATGCGGCATCGTCCTGCATCCGAAATTCGAGTCAAGGGCCGTCCGCGATAAAGAAAAGGAATACGCCGAAAAATTATTTACCGGAACGATCAAGAGCTTCCGCGACTGGGCGGGCCGGCAGGGTGCCTCATACTATGTCTATGGGCTGGGGGCCTTCTCCACAAACCAGCCAACGCTGCAACTGCGATACATGGTCAACGCCATGAATCCGCCGCCCACTGCTCCGGCACGGCTCTTCGAGCATGGCAAGGAAGATGGTCACTATTTCAAACTGGTTTATTCGAATCGAAAATACCGTGTGTTCAAGATTTTCACGGACACCGAGGAAATCGCGGGAAGGCTCGCATTGCGGCGGGCGTCAGTCGCATTCGAGCGCGGCGACATGGACACGGCGGAAATGGAGGCAACGGCAGCCTTGAGAGCGAATCCCAATCTTCGCGAGGCGGAAGAGATTCTCAAACACGTCGTCGCTTTGCGCGGCAAGGGATTTTCTGTTGGACATGAGCCCGTCCGATAACTCACAGCCTGCGGTCGCCATCACCGGGGGCCTCGGATGCGGTAAGAGCGAAGTCGCGCGATTGCTTCGTGAGGACGGCGTTCCGGTGCTCGACACCGACGATGTCGCGCGCGATGTCGTCGTGTCAGGCAGCGAGGCGGCCGGGGAAATTGCAGGTCGCTTCGGGGCAGATATGTTGAAGGCGGACGGCTCGCTGGACCGGCAGCGGTTGGCGGATGTCGTCTTTCGCGATGCGAAGGCGAGGGCAGCCTTGAACGACATTGTCCATCCGCGGGTACGCGCCGCGACGCGCGAATGGGTCGCGTGGCAGCGGGCGTCGGGTCGCGCGTGTGCCGGCGTGATTCCGCTGCTGTACGAGGTAGCCGCGGAGAAGGAATGGGATTTTGTCGTCTGCGTTGTTTCGTCAGACGATGTGAGCCGGGCGCGCTTGTGCGCGCGCGGTTGGAGTGATGATGAGATTGCCCGGCGTCGTGCCGCGCAGTGGAGTCTGGAAAAGAAAATGGAACGGTCCGATGTCGTGATTGAGAACAACGGCACGATCAATGAACTGGCTGCGCGGGTTCGCGCAGCGTGGAAAGAAATTTTGAAGAAGGAGAGCCGAAATGGCAATCGAAGGGAATAGCAGCGGTGGAAACATCAGCGGAAACAGCAACAGACAGCAGCCGGGACCTCAACATCGCGGGCGCGGGCGCGGACGCCGGCACGGACGCGGACGTGGACGCGGTCCGACTCCAGGAGTTTATCACGATGACACGGACCGCCCAACCGCTCACGATTTGATCGACATGGTTGATGAACCCGAAACCCGCCGCGAACCGGCGGCAATCGAGGATTTGCCCCGTCCTCCGGCTCAACAGCCCGTGCAAACGCCGACCGATGGCAACATCGGCAACGTCGCGGATGCCACGAAGGCGCCCGCCAGCCCGAATATCGGCAACGAAGCGCCCCCGCCGAAGAAGCCGGTTGTCCCCATGGACGAAGGCACGCAGGAGCCGCCGCAGCAGCAGCCGCAGCGCCCGAAGATTGAAGGCCGCGTGATGAAGCTTTTCGAAATGCAAAAGATGGTCGTTCCGGACTTGAAGGCGATGGCCGATTCCTTCGGCCTCACCGAGCTCGGCGCGATGCGCAAGCACGAATTCATCTTCGAAATCCTCAAGGCCAACGGCAAGGCCGGCGGCACGATGTTCGGCCGCGGCGTACTGGAAATTCTGCCCGACGGCTTCGGCTTCCTGCGCTCGCCGCTCTACAACTACCTGCCCTGCCCGGAAGACATCTACGTCTCCCCCTCGCAAATCCGCCGCTTCGCCCTGCGCACTGGCGATTCCGTGGACGGCGAAATCCGTTCGCCGAAGGACAAGGAACGCTTCTTCGCACTGCTCAAGGTTGACCAGATCAACGGCGAGGCGCCCGAAAAGACGCGCACGAAAATTCCGTTCGAGAACCTGACACCGTTGTTCCCCCACCGCCGGCTCGTGCTCGAAACCGCGCCCGCCGAGGTCTCGATGCGGGTCATGGATCTGCTGACCCCCATCGGCATGGGTCAACGCGGCCTCATTGTCGCGCCCCCGCGCACGGGCAAAACCGTGCTCATGCAGAAAATCTGCAACGCCATTTCGGCGAACAATCCCGAATGCGAACTCTTCGTGCTGCTCATTGACGAGCGCCCCGAGGAAGTCACCGACATGGAACGGAACACCAAGGCCCAGGTTCTGAGTTCCACCTTCGACGAGCCGCCCGAGCGCCACGTTCAGGTCGCGGAAATCGTCATTGAAATGGCCAAGCGCAAGGTCGAATGCGGCAAGGATGTCGTCATCCTTCTCGACTCGATCACTCGCCTGGCCCGCGCCTACAACACCCTCCAGCCGCACTCCGGAAAAATCCTTTCCGGCGGCGTGGACGCCAACGCCCTGCACAAGCCGAAAAGATTTTTCGGCGCGGCGCGTAACATCGAGGGCGGCGGCAGCCTCACCATCATCGCCACCGCGCTGGTGGACACCGGCAGCCGCATGGACGAAGTCATCTTCGAGGAGTTCAAGGGCACCGGCAACATGGAAATCGGCCTGGACCGCCGCCTCGTGGACAAGCGCGTATTTCCCGCCATCAACATCGAGCAATCCGGCACCCGCAAAGAAGAGCTGTTGTTGCACCCTGACGAACTCGGCAAGATCTGGATCTTGCGCAAGGCCCTCAACGGCGTCCCGCCCGTCGAGGCGATGGAGCTGATCATCAACCGCCTCAAGAAAACCAAGACGAACGTCGAATTTCTGATGACGCTCAAGGAATAGCCGGTCGTTCGCGCGCCCGCGGCGCAAACTTCCAATCATTGGAAAATTCCGTCACCAAGTTTTCCAATGATTGGAAACTCCGTTTTGAAATCCCGGTTCTGAAAAATCAGATTGGGGAATGCCTGCGGCATCAGGCCGGGCCATCACCTTGTCTCGGCGAAAGATCAGATCAATTCGCCCTGACGCGATTTCGGCTTGAGGCCGAATTTTTCGTAGGCGCGGTCGGTGGCGACGCGGCCTTGCGGCGTGCGTTTGAGATAGCCTTCCAGGATCAGGTACGGCTCATAAACTTCCTCGATCGTCCCGGATTCCTCGCCGACGGAGACGGCTAGCGAACTCACGCCGACGGGACCGCCATTGAATTTGTGGACGATGGTTTCGAGAATCCGCTTGTCCATTTCGTCCAGCCCGTGCTCGTCAATGTCGAGCATCGCGAGCGCCTTGTCGGCGATGGGCCGGTCAATTTTTCCGCCGGCCTTCACCTGCGCGTAGTCGCGGACCCAGCGCAAAAGGCTGTTGGCGATGCGCGGCGTGCCGCGCGCGCGGCGCGAAATTTCGTCCGCGCCATCATTGTCGATATCTACGTTCAAAATCCGCGCGGAGCGGTGGATGATCAGGCCGAGTTCCTTCGGCTCGTAATAATCGAGCCGGTTGGCCAGCCCGAACCGCGAGCGCATCGGCGCTGACAAAAGCCCGCTGCGCGTGGTCGCGCCGATGAGCGTGAATTTCGGAAGGTTGAGCCGGACGCTGCGCGCGTTCGGCCCCTGGTCAATCATGATGTCGAGGACGAAATCCTCCATCGCGGAATACAAATATTCCTCGACCTGTTTCGGGATGCGGTGGATTTCATCAATGAAAAGCACGTCGCCTTTTTCGAGGTTCGTGAGGATGCCGGCCAGATCGCCGGCCTTGTCGAGCACGGGGCCTGACGTGGCCTTGATGTTCACGCCCATCGCCTCGGCGACGATGTAGGCCAGCGTCGTTTTGCCCAGGCCCGGCGGCCCGAAAAGCAGGATGTGGTCAAGTACGTCGCCGCGGCCCTTCGCGGCCTGCACGAAAAGTTCGAGCCGCTCGCGGACCTTCGCCTGCCCCACGAAATCCGTGAAGCGGCCGGGGCGGAGCGAAATATCGAAGTCCGTGTCGGCCTTGTTCAGCGTGTCGGTGATGAAACGTTCTGACATGAAAGACCAATGACTAATTCGTCGCGGCCACGCAACTGAATTCCAATCTCCGCAGATCATGAAACGTCACGCTTGCGGCACGGCGGCATTCAAGCGATATTGCGCCGTACAGGTCGGGACTTTTTCAACGAGCAAATTATGGATGAGTCAATCGAAAGACGCCGGGCGCCGCGCGGTTCGCATGAAGAAGCGGTGGTCATCAAGGTCATCTCATCAAGCGATCCGAACATCACGCCGGGCCGCACATTTTTTGCAAAGACCGCGGACATTTCCCTGCAGGGCCTGCGTCTTCGCACGAACAGCGAAGCGGCCGTCGGCAGCGTCATCGAAATGTGGGTGGTCTCGCACATTCACCAGGGAACGCTCGTGCTCAGCGGCACCGTTCGCTGGTCGCGCCCGGTCAAGCAGGACGGCTATTCCAACCAGGTCGGCCTCGAACTTTCTGATGAACCCACCGGCGACATCGCCAAATGGCAGCAGATCGTGGCCGACCTGCTGCCCCACACGCAGCGGCCCGCCGCGCCGTAGCCGCCCGCCGTCCCGCTCACTTCCAATGATTGGAAATGACCGCCGCCGCAAAGTTCCAATCATTGGAAATTTTGATTTCCCGCTGCGGAATTCCCGCTAACTTCGGGCCGTATCGCCCAACCAGAATTTACAGGTGAAACATGAATGATCAGCGAAGCGGCATTCTCTCCGGCGGAAATTGGATCGTTGATTTCGTCAAGCTGATTGACGTTTTCCCGCAGCAGGACGCGCTCGCAAACATCGCGTCGGTCAGCAAGGGCACCGGCGGTGCGCCGTTCAACGTCCTCGTTGACCTCGCCATCATGGGCGCGAAATTTCCTCTGCGCGGCGCGGGGCTGATCGGCAACGACGATAACGGTCGCTGGATTCTCGACACCTGCAAGAAACACCGCATTGACGTCTCGCGGTTGATCACGACGGACGCCGCGCCGACAAGTTTCACGGACGTGATGACGGTGAAGAGCAGCGGACGGCGCACATTTTTTCACGCGCGCGGCGCGAACGCGCTGCTCGGGCCCGAGCATTTCGACTTCGCGAAAGAGACCGCGAAGATTTTCCATTACGGCTATCTGCTGCTGCTCGACAAAATGGACGAACCCAGCGCGACGCACGGCGTCGTCGCGGCGGAAGTTCTCGACCGCGCAACGAAGGCCGGATTGAAAGTCGCGATTGATTGCGTCAGCGAAGACAGCGACCGCTTCCCGCGCATCGTCAAACCCGCACTGAAACACGCCGACTATTGCATCATGAACGAATTCGAAGCCGGTCGCGTGACCGGCCGCCGCGTCCGTCACGGCGATACGCTCGACCGCGCGGGGCTTCGCGATGCGATGCAGGCGTTGCTCGAAGAAGGCGTCCGCGAGCGCGTGATCGTTCATTTTCCCGAAGGCGCCTGCGCGCTGGGCCGCGACGGAAAATGGCACGAGCACAGCTCTGTGATCCATCCGCCCGGCTTCATCAAAGGCACAGCCGGCGCCGGCGATGCATTTGCTGCGGGAGTGCTGCTCGGCTGGCACGACGGCCTGCCCGTTGAAACTCAACTGCGCTACGGAGTCTGCGCCGCCGCCGCCAATCTCACCGACGAAACCTGTACCGGCGGGATGATGCCGCTGGCCGGCTGCCTCGCGCTCGGCGAAAAATATGGCTATCAGTGACCGTCAGACGGTCATGACATCTTTTTCTTTTTTCGCGAGCAGCTCTTCGACCTTCCTGCCGTATTCATCGGTCGATTTCTGAATATCCTCGATGCCCTGGTCGCGTTCGTCCTCGGTGATCTTGCTGCCCTTTTGCAGATTCTTGATGTGCTCGTTCGCATCGCGGCGGATGTTGCGGATCGCGACCTTCGCATCCTCGGTCATGCGCTTGGCAACCTTGGACAGTTCCTTGCGTCGTTCTTCGCTGAGTTCGGGAACGGGAATACGGATGATGCGCCCGTCGTCAATCGGCGTGATCCCGATGTTCGCGGCGAGAATCGCCTGGCAGATGGCCTGACGCGATGACGGATCGAACGGATTGATGACCAGCAGCCGCGGCTCGGGCGTCGCGAGATTCGCGATGTCGCGCAGACGCGTCATCGCGCCGTAATAATTGACCTGGATGCTGTCCACCATGCTCGGCGAGGCCTTGCCGGTGCGCAGGCCGCTGAGTTCGTGCTGCAAATGCTGCACCGCCTTGTCCATCTTGTCTTCCGCGTCGAGCAAAACATCATCAAGCGATTCCATTGCGATTCTCCTGTTCTTGCTAAAACCTGATTCAATCGGTGACCAGCGTGCCGACGGGGTGGCCCAAGACGGCGCGCAAAATTTCATCTTGTTTGAAAAAGTTGAATACCATGATTGGCACGTGATTTTCCATGCAAAGCGAAAACGCGGCGGCGTCCATCACCTTGAGCTGTTTCCGAATCGCGGTTTGATAGTTGATGCGGGTGTATCGCTTCGCGGTCGGGTCCTTCATCGGATCGGCGGTGTAGATGCCGTCAACCTTCGTCGCCTTCATCACGATGTCCGCGCCGATTTCCGTCGCACGCAGCGCGGCGGCCGTGTCGGTGGTGAAATACGGATTGCCGGTGCCGGCGGCGAAAATCACGACGCGCCCTTTTTCGAGATGGCGGATCGCTCGCCGACGGATCAGTTGCTCGGCCATTTGCGGCATGTTGATCGCGGTCTGCACGCGCGTGAACACGCCGTGGCTTTCGAGCGTGGATTGCAGCGCGAGGCTGTTGATGACGGTGGCGAGCATGCCCATGTAATCGCCAGTGGCGCGGTCGATACCGCATTTCTCCATGCCCGTGATCCCGCGGAAAATATTTCCCCCGCCGACCACGATGGCAATCTGCACGCCAAGATCGCGGACCCGCTTGATCTGCTGCGCAATGGAAACAAGGACGGTCGCGTCGAGACTCTCGCCGGCCTTCTTGTTTTGCAGCACCTCGCCGCTGAGTTTGAGGAGAATGCGTTTGTATTTCGGTTTGTTCTCCGCGTGCTTTTTCGTCATGTGAAATCTCCAAATCAAAAAATGGGCGAACGTGCGGGACGCGATAATAAGGACATCGCCGGCGGCGCGCAACCGAAGTTTTGCGGCGGAGCCGGATCACTCGCCGGCGATGATTTTGTCGAGCCGCGCGCGAAATTCCGGCAGCGGCAGTCCGCCGTCCTCGATCGTCAGCCAGCCGTTGTAGCCGGTTTCGTCCAGTGCCCGGCGCACTTCAGGCCAGTTGACGTCGCCATCGCGCGGGTGAACGAATTTTCCGCCGTGGCCGTCGGGATTAAGTTTGAAATCTTTCACGTGGCATTTCGCGATGAGCGGGCCGAGCGTGCGAATCCATTCCTGAGACGGTCGGTACTTCATGTGATTTCCGATGTCGAAATACGAGCGGATCCACTCGCTCTGGAATGACGCGACGAAGTTGCGGTAGATCGCCGGCTGGACCCACAAATTGTTCCAGACATTTTCCAGCGCGATGATGACTTTTGTTTCCTCGGCGACCGGGATGAGTTTCTTTACCGCTTCGCGCGAGGTGTCAGTGGCGCGATTTTGCGCCTCGATGTACTTGGCGAATTTCGAATTGTCGCCATCGCAAACCTTCACGACGTGGCCGGTCTTTTCATCGAACTCGATCTTGAAATCCCACGGGTCCGGCATCGGCATTCCACCAATGCGGCACGGTACGAGCAGCACGGCATCCGCGCCGTAGCCTTTCGCGGCGCGTAGCGCTTTTTCCGTTGTCGTGAGGGATGAGGAAACTTTCGCGGGATCTTCGCTGTTGAACTCGGCCCAGCCGCGCAGCACGGAATGAATCCGCATTCCCATTTTTTCGGCGATCTTGCGGCACTCCGCCGCCTTTTCCGGATCAATGATCGCGTTCGATTCGACGCCGTCGAAGCCAGCGTCCTTCAAAGGCTGCAAACTCTTTTCCGTCGGCTCGCCGATGATCATCGCGCGATGAAGCTTCGTCTTGAACTCAGCGGCGCCCGCAAAACGCGTCGCGCAGAGCGCGGCGGCAGCGATGCCTGTTGTCTTCAGAAACTCGCGTCGGTTCAGGTGTATCATTCGCGTCTCCTGTTGTCCATGGCCGCCAACTATTCGCCAGAAACCGGCGCGCCTCACTTCGAAGCGCTGCCGGTTTGTTCGAGAATAAAATCAACGACGGGCTTTGGATCATCGAGGCCGTGCGGATGATGGCCGATGCCGGGCTTGTGGATCACAATAATTTTTCCGCCGAGTTCCTTGAAGCGCTGCTCGATGATCGCGGTATTTTCGGCGAAAGGCACGACGTCGTCCGCATCGCCCACAACGTGAACGAGCGCGATCTTCGCCGCAGCGATCGGCGCGAGTTCATCAACCGGATTCTTCTTGTAGGCGAGCGCCTCGGCCTCGTCCTTGAATCCGTAATTCTTGATCAGCGCGGTCCAGTCGCCGGCGCTGCCCTTGCCTTTGCCCTTGCCGCCGGGCCAGCTTTTGAAATCGCACACCGGCGAATCGCCATAAATGCAAAGCACGCGATCCGGAAACGCCGCGGCGAAATTGTAGCAATACAGCCCACCGCGGCTGATGCCAATCAGCGTGCTTTTTTTCGCGAGCCCGCCGGCCTGAAGAACCTTGTAAAACTCGTCGAAATGTTTCACCGCGGCCGGGCAGCCGTGCGTGTTGCCGACGCTGATATGAACGTGATGAAATCCCTTTTCGAGAAGTTGCGGCACGCCCGTGCGGTCCGTGAACGCGTCCGGAAATTCCATGCACCAGGTCCACGGATTTCCCGGCGCGGCCTGCTTCGGCTCGACGACCCACGCCTTGCAGCCGTCCACCGTGATGTTGTGCCGCTTGAATCCATGCCACATATCGGTTTTCTCCCCCGGCCACGTTTCTTCCGCGCGGGCCGCGCCGCAAAACGCCGCGGCCACGATGACAAATTTCAGGGCGGTTTTTCGATTCATGAATTCCTCCAAGTTTCCAATTATTGGCAAAATGCCGTTGCGTGATTTCCAATCATTGGCAGTTTTCCGTTTCGTAATTTCCAATCATTGGAAGTTTGCGGCCGCGCTTTTTCCAATGATTGGAAGTTTTTTTCATCGGCTCATCAGTTCATCGGGCCGCGGCGGCGGCGTTCATTTCGGCAAGCGTCGTGACGCCGTCGTAGAGCGCCTTGCCGACGATTGCGCCGATCAGATTTATCTTCTTCAGCGCGCGCAGCGCCTTCACGTCGGCGGGCGTCGAAACGCCGCCGCTGGCGATGACGTTGCATTTCACCGCGGCGCAAATTTCGCCGATGGATTTGACGTTGGTGCCTTGCAGCATGCCGTCGGTCGCAGTGTCGGTGACGATGAGCGTGCGGACGCCGATGTCGGAGGCGCGGCGCGCGAGGTCGAGGGCGGTGACGTTCGTGGTTTCGGTCCAGCCGTGGGTTTGCACGAGGCCGCCGCGGGCGTCTATGCCGACAGCGAGTTTGTCGCCGAAAATTCCGACGAGGCGGTCGAGCGCGTCGGGTTCGGCCCAGGCGCGCGTGCCGAGGATTACGCGGGCCGCGCCGTGCGAAAGCATCCGCTCGATTTCGCTGTCGGTGCGGATGCCGCCGCCGATTTGCACGGGAAGGTCAACGGCCTGAATGATGCGGCCGACGAGTTCGTGCTGCGCAGAGTGGCCGCAAAACGCGCCGTCGAGATCGACGATGTGGAGCGCCTTCGCGCCCTGTTCCTCGAATGCGAGGGCCATCGCGGGCGGGTCGTCGCCATAAACGGTTTCGGCGTCGGCGCGGCCTTGCAGCAGGCGGACGCATTTGCCGGCCTTGAGATCAATGGCCGGAAAGATTGTGAATGTGCTCATGCTTTCACCCTTTCGAAGGCCCAGTCTGCAAAATTGCGGAACATCCGCAAGCCGACTTTCTGGCTTTTTTCCGGATGGAATTGTACGGCCATCACGTTGTCGCGCCAGACGACCGACGCGTAGGTGCGGCCATGCGTGGTTTCGCCCGCGACGAACGAGCGGTCTTCGTTGCCGGCGCAGAAGGAGTGGACGAAATAAAAAAATGCGTCGTTGGGAATGTTGTGGAAGAGCGGGCATTCTTTCTGGACCTGCTCGACGGTGTTCCATCCCATCTGCGGAATTTTGAGGCCGGTTGACGGCGGCAGCTTCACGATGCGGCCGGGCAGTAGGCCGAGGCCTTTGACGCCGGGCGATTCATCGCTGCCTTCGAACAGCATTTGAAGGCCGAGGCAAATTCCGAAAAACGGCTTCCCGTCTGCGATCCATTTTTTTATCGGCCCGACGAAGCCGTGGCTTTCGAGGTGGCTCATGCAATCGCCAAACGCGCCGACGCCGGGAAGAATGACGGCCTCGCAGCCGGGCATCTGTTCTGGATTCGCCAGAATTTTCGCAGGCAGTTCCAGATACTGGCAGGCATTCGTGACGCTGCCGAGATTACCCATGCCGTAGTCAATAATTCCGATCACGCGTTTGTCCTTTTATTCGTCGCCCCCGCCGGAAATTCCGACCGCAGGCAGATCATCCGTTGCGATTGGAGAATAGCGCGAGTCCGCCACTGTGCAACGTCGCAGAAAACCGCGCCCGATGTTGACACCGCGCCGCGCGCTGCCATCTTCTTTTCGTATGACCACAACGGTTCCTGTCCATCTCGGCGATCGTTCGTATGAAATTCATATCGGAACGGGCCTGCTTGCGCGGCTCGACGAATTGTTCAAACCGGTCGTCCGCGGCAAGAAATGCCTCGTCGTCACCGACACGACCGTCGCCCCGCTTTATGCCGGCGTGTGCACAAGCGCGCTTTCAAAACTCGGCGTGACGGCGGCTCAGGCCGTCATCCCCGCCGGCGAAAATTCGAAGAATGGCGAACAGCTCTTCCGGCTTTACGACGCGGCCATCGCGTGCGGCCTCGACCGCAAATCTTTTGTCGTCGCGCTCGGCGGCGGGGTCGTCGGCGATCTTGCCGGTTATGCCGCCGCGTCGTTTCTGCGCGGAATCCAGTTGATCCAAATTCCCACGACGCTGCTCTCGATGGTGGACAGCGCCGTCGGCGGGAAGACCGGAATCAATCTACCGCAGGGAAAAAATCTCGTCGGTGCATTTCACCAGCCGTCGCTCGTCGTCTGCGACATCGAAACGCTGAAGACGCTGCCGCGCCGCGAACTGGTCGCGGGACTGGCCGAGGTCGTGAAATATGGCGTGTTCTGGGACGCGGAACTTTTCGAACTGCTCGAACGCAACGCCGATCAGATTCTCGCCGGCGATCCCGCGCTGCTCGCGAAAATTGTCGCGCGCAGTTGCGAGATCAAGGCGGAGGTCGTCGGCAAGGACGAGCGCGAGGAAGGCCTCCGCGCGATCCTGAATTTCGGCCACACGATGGGCCACGCCGTCGAGGCGGTCTCCGGCTACGGCCATTTTCTCCATGGCGAGGCCGTCGCCATCGGCATGGTTTATGCCGCGCGGATTTCCGAGAATCTGAAGAGTTTTCCCGTATCCGGAACGACCCGTCTGGTCGCGCTGCTGAAAAAATTCGGCCTGCCCGTCGGCGCGCCGGAGCTCGCTTGGGAACCACTGCGCCGCGCGATGGCGGTGGACAAGAAAGGCGTCGCCGGCAAACTCAAATTTGTCCTCGCCGGAAATATCGGCGAGGCCGAGTTCGGCTGCGAAACGCCGGAAGATCTGATGCGACAGACTTGGGAGTCGATGCGCGGATGACGCGCACGGTCTTTTCCAATGATTGGAAGTTGCGGCCATGAAAAATTCCAATCATTGGAAGTCACGACCGGCGTTTCGGGCGCGCAAAATGTTCTTCGTCGGGGCGGCCATTTTTTGTAAGAGACGTGAAGCATGTCAGCGGTGAACGAACAGATCGCACGCGAATATTTCGAGTCGCACGGATTTTTTGCGCGGCAGGCGAACAAATATATCGTGATGGCGCGGAACAAGCGGCCTTCCGAGGAGATCGATCTCATCATCGTGAAGCCGGCGCAGACGGAGCAGGCTGTGCCGGCGGAAATTTTGTGGACGGGCCGCCAGCTTGCGGGAATTGCGTGCGCGGTCGTGAGCGTGCGCGGCTGGCATTCGGAGCGGTTCACGGCGCAGACGCTGGAATTGTCGCCACAGCTTTTCCGCTTCGCCAGCGCGGCCGCGGTGGACAGCGTGAAGCCGCTGGTCGGCGACGCGCCGGTCGCAAAGATCATCTGCCTGCCGGATTTGCCGTCATCGCCGCAGCCGCGGAAGGACGCGCTCGAAGTGATCCGCGCGCGCGGCGTGGACGGCGTGATTCTTTTTCCGACGATGATCCGCGAGTTGGCGGTTTCGATCGAAATCTCGAACGACTACGAAAAATCCGACGTGCTCCAACTGCTGCGCATCGTCAAAAATTATGATTTGTTCCGCGACGAGCAGCTCGATCTTTTCCGCAAGCAGCCGCGGAAAAAGAAACCGCAAATGACTGTGGACGAACGCGAATCTCCGGCTTCAGATGGATAGGCGCCACGCATACATCGCGCTGAACATGATCGACAACCTCGGTCCCGTGCGCGTGCGGAATCTCGTCGCCGCGCTCGGCAAACCGGAGGCGGTGTTCACGGCAAGCGAAGGAGAATTGCGGCAGGCCGATGGCATCGGCGCGGACCTCGCGAAAAAAATTATCGCGCAGCGCGGCGAGGTTGATCCGGTCGCCGAGGAAAAGAAGGCCGCGAAATATGACGCGCGGATCATCACGTTCGAGGAAGACGAATATCCCGAGCAGCTCAAGACGATTTACGATCCGCCGATCGCGCTTTATGTCCGCGGCACGCTGGAGAAAAAAGACAAGCACGCGCTCGGCATCGTCGGCACGCGGCACGCGACGCACTACGGGCTGAGCGTCGCGGACAAACTTTCGTACCAGCTCGCGAAGGTCGGCTTCTGCGTTGTGAGCGGACTTGCCCGCGGCATTGACACGGCGGGACACAAGGGCGCGATGAAGGGCAGCGGACGGACGATTGCCGTGCTCGGTTCTGCGCTCGACACGCTGTATCCGCCGGAAAACAAGGAACTGGCCGATGCGATTTCAAAACAGGGCGCGGTGATCAGCGAATACACGATGGGTCGCGAAGCGGACCGCACCACGTTTCCGTATCGCAACCGCGTGGTCAGCGGACTTTCGATGGGTATCATTATCGTCGAAGCCGGATTCGGCAGCGGCGCGATCATCACCGCGACGAATGCCGCGGAGCAGGGACGAATTGTTTTCGCCGTGCCGGGCCGGATTGATTCGCCATCTGCTCGCGGTTGTCATCAGCTCATCAAAACCGGCGCGCGGTTGATCGAGGATATTGACGACGTTTTGCAGGAGTTCGAATTCCTGATTCCTCCGGACAAAAAGGAAACGGCGCAAAGGGAACTGCCGGTTCGTCCCGATGTGCCGATGAACGAGCAGGAGCAGACCATCGTCCGCGCGCTGTGGAAAGACCCGCTCGATGTTGATTCGCTCGCCCGCACCAGCGGGCTGAAAATGCACGAAATTGGCGGGCTGTTGCTCGGCCTTGAAATGAAGCGGGTCGTGCGAATCCTGCCGGGCAAGATTGTCGAATTGGTCGAAGGATTGAAGCAGGATTTCAACCTCAAATAGCAGCCGCAATCATCCACCGACTGATGCCGCCGCAGGCTGGACGAAGTTGCCAATCGGGCGTACCATTCATCGCAGAGAGGAGGAGGAATTCAGCCCGTAAATTCGGGCGGCAAGTTCGAAGGGAGAATAGCGATGAAGCATTGGAAGTGGATGCTCGCAGCAGTTGCGGTGGGATGCTTCGTGACAACCTACACCCCGGCTGCCGACGACAACGCGATGGACGAACAGCCCATCGCAAATGACGAAGACGCGTTGGTGTCTCCACAAGATGAGCAGGAGGACACCGTCGTTCAGCAAGAAGAGCAGATGAGCGATGCTGTCACCGATGAAGAAAGGGAAGCTGCACTCATGAAAGATGAGGAGCAAACATCATCGGATGAAATCGAAACGGAGAACACCGGTTCGAATGAGAACTCGGACATGGATGAGAACGGCAATACTGATGAAGACACAAATGTGGACGAGGCCACTGACACCGAAGAAGACATGAGCGTGGATGCGACAGCGGCCACAGCCGAAGACACAAACATGGATGAACCCACGGACACCACGGAAGAGATGGACGTGGACGTGACCGCAAACCCTGACGAAGACACGAACGTGGACGAAGCCGCCGATACCGAAGAAGACCTGAGCCTGGATGAACCCACGAACACCGACGAGAACTCGAATGTGGACGAACCCGCTGATAGCGAAAGCGACACCAACATGAACGAAGACAATCCGCCGGCGGAGGAGAACGAACCCGCGGAAGATTGAGCTTCAATTCAGCGTCTAGCCTGGGGGCCGGATTTGATCCGGCCCTCTTTCATTTTCAGTGGCTGCCGCCAGCCTGGTCGGCGACGGCATCGCGTTCTGGCTTTGATTCGCCGGCGGCGATGTGCAAGTTTCGCGGACCGTTGTGGAAAAATCCCGAGTCATACGATCCGCGTTCAAGGTCGGCAGCTTCACGCTGCTGAGCCGCATGCTCGGCTTGATCCGCGAAACGCTGACCGCCTTTGCCTTCGGCACCTCGCCGGCGATGTCGGACTTTGTCGTCGCCTTCCGTATTCCGAACATGTTTCGCGCGCTGTTTGGCGAAGGCGCGCTGTCGTCCGCGTTCATCCCGGTTTTCATGGACACGCGCAAGAAGCAGGGCGAGGCGGAGGCGTGGCTTGTTGCGCGAAAAGTCATCACGCTGCTCGGCGCGGTCCTGCTCGCGCTCGTATTTCTCGGCATGCTCGGCTGCACGCTGCTGCTGTGCTTCCCCAATCTCGTCGAGCACGCGCCAATGGTCCTTCCGCTCGCGCGAATCATGCTGCCCTACATGCTTTTCATCTGCCTGACTGCGCTCTCGCAGGGCATCCTGAATTCGTTCCACCGTTTTTCCCTGCCCGCCTTCACGCCGACGCTGCTGAACATCACCTGGATTTGCTTCGTACTTTTCGTCTGCCCGCGTCTCGGCTCGACGATGAACGAGCAGATCTTCGGCGTCGCCTGGGGAATATTTTTCGCCGGTATCGTCCAGCTCGCCGCGCAAATTCCGACGATGCTCAAAGTCGGCTACCGCCCCGGCCTCGCGTGGGACACCAAGGACGAACGCGTGACGAAGTTCCTGAAGCTGATGGGCCCGACCGCGCTCGGCCTGTCCGTCTCGCAGATCAACATGATGATCAACGGCGTCATTGCGCGCTGGGCCACGCCGTGGGCGCCCGCCGCGCTCTACTTCGCCGAGCGCCTGCTCTATTTCCCGCAAGGCATCCTTGCCACCGCGATGAGCACCGTGCTGCTTCCCGTCTTCTCCGGCCACGCTGCCGACGGAGAACATTCCAAGATCACGGACACGCTGAACCACGCGCTCAAGACGCTCATGTTCGTGATGACGCCCGCATCCATCGGCCTCTTTGTGCTCGCCGAACCGATCACGCGGCTGCTTCTGCACGGCGGCCACTTCGGTGACGAATCCCTCGCGCGCACCGCGCTCGTCGTGCGCTGCTACGCCCCCGGCCTGCTCGTCTTCGGCCTCGCCAAAGTCTTCGTCCCCGCCTTCTACGCGATGCACAACACGCGCACGCCCTACCGCATCGGCCTGGTCAGCGTCGGCCTCAACTTCGGCCTGAACATCCTTTTCACCCTCACCTTTCCGCGCGACCTGAAAGCCGCCAGCCTCGCCGTCGCCGCGGTCATCTCCGAAGCCTTCAACGGCATCACGCTGGGCCGCGGCATTCACAAACTCATCGGCTCGCCCGGCTGGCGCGACATCTTTCGCAGCGCCGCCCGCTCGCTGGCCTGCGCGCTCCTGATGGGCCTCGTCGTATGGTTCGCGGACCACGCCGCGCTTTTCGTGCTGGCAAAAATCAACTTCGGCTCGCACGTGCAAAATCTCCTCGCGCACACCCCGTCGCACTTCCTGCACCGCCACGCCGCCGGCATTGAGGAAAAGATTTCCGGCCTCATCACCGTCTTCGGCGCCATCGCCGCCGGCGCCGCCGCCTACTTCGCCGCCGCCTTCGCCTTTGGCGGCCCCGAAGTCGGCCACATCCGCGAAGCCCTCCGCGCCCGCAAAGAAAAACTACGCGGCTCCGCCGCGCCGTGATGGGCGCATCGTGATTTCAGTTGCGGCAAACTTCCAATCATTGGAAAAGGCCGGCCCGCAAACTTCCAATCATTGGAAATGATCGCCACGCAAACTTCCAATCATTGGAACTTGCGGATCAAGGACTCGTCCGCGGCGGCGCTTCGGCGGCGGCCAGCACGCCGAGCAGATTCCAGAAGATGAAGATCGGCGCCAGCGCGAAGAAGGCGCTGAACTGGCCATAGACAATCAGCGTCACCAGCGCGGCGGCCAGCGCGGCCAGCGTCCAGCGGCGCTCGTCGTCGGCGCGGCGGACCGCCCGCACGAACCGCACCGCCGCGGTTCCCAGCAGCGCGAGCCACGCGAGCATCCCCGGCCATCCGGTCTCCACCAGCGCCTCGAGAATCATGTTGTGCGTGTGGTTGTAGGCCTGCCGCGCGGCGCGGTGGCGGCGGCCGGCCACCTCGTGAACCTTCAGGAAAATTCCGTGGCCGTAGCCGACGCCGAAATATTTCCCGACTTTCGGCGCAAACAGGATGGTGTTCTTCGCGTCGTTCCAGATGCCGACGCGGTCCGAGAACGAGCCGGAGACAATCCGCGCCCGGAACGAGGGCGACGCGACCAGCGCAACGGCGCAGGCGACCGAACAAAGCCCGATGGCCTTGAACGCGCGCTTCCGGTCGCGCGCCGCGGCGAGCAGCAGCACGAGAAATCCTGCGGCGATGCCGAGCACCACGCTGCGCGTCTCGAAGCCGAGCAGCAGCCAGCCGATGACGCCGAGGCCCGCCGCGCACGCGAGCCGCTGGCCGATGGTCCGCGCGCGCAGCAGCAGCGCCGCGCACAGCACGAAGCCGGCCGCGTGGACCGCGGCGGCGATCGTCGGGAAGCCGTAGCGCGATCCGTCCCAGCGGCCGTCGGTGAAGAAGTGCGTGTCGAAGTGGCGGTCAATCGCGAAGCGGATCGCATCGGCAGCACCGGCGACGATCATCGCCAGCGCGATGGACCTGGCCGCGACATCGGAGCGTCGGTCCGGCCGCAGCAGGTTCGCCAGCGCGATGAAGCCGGCGACCAGTTCGATCAGTTTCCAGTAGGCGCGCCAGCTGAATTTGGGATCAATGGACGTCCACGCGGAGAGCGCGCAGAAAACCAGGTAGGCCAGCAGCGGCCAGCCCAGCCCGCCACAATAAATCTTCTCGCGGCGGCGGATCGCGCCGACGAGCACCCACGCAAACCCGCACCAGGTGACCGCGTCCTTGACGCCGCTGGACCACAGCCAGACCATCGCGAAAACAAAGGCCACGGCGGCGAAGAGCTTCTGCGTGGCATTCCAAGTTTTCGGATTCATGCCGGCCGCCCCAGGATTTCCCGATAGACCGCGATCGAGCGCTCGATGAGCTGTTCGTCAGAAAATCTGCCGACGATCTTTGCGCGGCCCGCGGCGGCGATGCTCCGGCGGAACGACGCGTCGTTGATCATCCGGCGCAGCGCGGCGAGCAGTTCGCCTTCATCGCCGGGGCGGACGATCAGCCCGTCAAATTCATCGCGAACGATTTCAGCGATGCCGCCGACATCGCTGGCGATCACCGGCACGTTCATCGCCATCGCTTCCTTGACGACGGCCGGCGAGGCTTCGAGCCACAGGCTCGGCACAACCTGGATGTCCAGCGCGGCGGTGATGTCGGGGATGTCGCGGCGCGGGCCGGTCAAGATTACGCAGTCGCGCAGCGGGCCGCCGGCCACGCGCCGCTTCGTCGCTTCGAGCTGATCGCCCTCGCCGACGATGAGGCAGGCGATCTCCGGTTTTTCCGCGCGCAGTTTTTCGAGGACGTTCAGCAGGACCGCGTGGCCCTTCTCGACGGAGACGCGGCCGATCAGGCCGATGACGAAACGGTTTTGCAGCCCGAACTCCGCGCGGATCTTCGCGCCGTCCACGCGGTCCGGATCGAACCGGTGAACGTCAATCGAGCTGTGGATGACGTGAACGCGATCGCCGGTCAGCGTATTTGCGGCGGTCAGTTCGGCGATGGTGTCGCGGAGCCGCTCGCCGGCGAGGATGAGGTGGTCAATCCGCGAACCGTAGAGCCAGCGATGCACCGCGCCGCCGTGCGTCCGCAGGCTGTGGTGTTTGGTTCGCACCAGCAGCGGCCGGCCCGGGCGTCCGCGCGGTCCCATCGCGAACGCGGCCGGCCAGGTGTCGCGCGGCGTGTGCAGATGGACGATGTCGAACGGGCGCGACGCGAGGAGCTTCTTCAGCTCGCGAATATCGTGGAGCGTGTCGTGCGGGCGGAAGCCTTTCGTGAACCGGAAGCCGGTGTGCAGCGGCACGCCGCGTTCGCGCCCGTGTTCGACGAGCGCGCTGTGCGGCGCCGTGCCGAGCAAGACATCATGGCCGCGCGCGGCGAGGCCGGCGCACTCGACGAGCACGCGGTTCGATTCGCCGCACCATTGCGGCCGCCCGCTCAGGTGCAAAATACGAAGTTTCTTTTCGATGGGTTCGGTCACGATGGCGCGAGATTAACCACATCGCGGGCCGCGCGGAAATTGGAATCTGCCGGACTTTCCAATCATTGGAAAACGCGCCGCCGGAAAGTTCCAATGATTGGAAAACACGGATCGCGACCGCGGCGCGCGGCTCTTCGCTTGCGCGGCTGTGGGCCGCCGCGTAGAAAGCGGGCGTTCGGAGACAAATCACGATGAAGAATTTTGCATGGATTTTTGTTGTCGCGTCGCTGGCGATCGCGGGCTGCGGAGGGAAGCAGGGCGGCTCGACGGCGGTGATCGGACCGGCCGTTCCGTGGCGGTCGTTTGTGGGCGACCTGACGAACACGGCGCGGATCGCGCGAATGGATATCGGCGGAACGCGGTTGATTTCGTCGCATGACCGCAGCGGCGGCAACGACGACTTCAATGTTTTCACCGAACCGCCGCCGGAAAAAGGGTGGGTCACGATTGCGAACCTCAAAGGCCCCGGGGTCGTCCGGCGGCTGTGGACAACCGGCGCGGATGTGGGGGCAAACTATCAGGTTCGCTTCTTCTTCGACGGCGAGAAGTCGCCGCGGTTCAGCGGTAAGATCGAAGACGTGTTCGGCAACCTGCACCCATTCGAGCCGCCACTGGCACGACAGCTCAATCTATGCTGGTGGAGCTACGTTCCGCTCACCTATCAGAAATCGCTTCGCATCGAATTCAACTCGCCGCCGGTCCATCCATTCTGGGGTCCGCGGAGGATTTTCTACCAGGTGAATGTTGAAGATCTGCCGGCTGGAACCGCCGTCGAATCGACGCCTGCGAAACTTTCGCCTGAAGACGAAACGCAGCTTTCCGCCGTCGCCGCCGCGTGGCGGGGCGCGGTCGAACCAAAGCCTCTTGAAAAAAAGAACGGCCACGTCGAGTCGATTGCCGCGGGTGCCACGGCGAAGATTTTCGAGGCCGCCGGCCCGGGCATGGTGCCTGCGTTCCAAATTCAAATCGGCGGCGATGACGACACAAAGACGAACATCATCGCGCGCAATCAACTTCTCAGCGACCTGCTGCTTCGCGTCTTCTACGACGGCTCCCCGCAGCCCGCGATCGAAACACCGCTCGGCGATTTCTTCGGTCAGGTCGGCCACCGCAGGACTTTCGGCAACATCGCATTTGCCAATACGCCCGACGGCATGCACTGCAATCTGCCGATGCCGTTCGCGAAATCCATCCGCATCGAAGTCGCGAATCGCGCCACGCGCGGCGCGACAGTTTCCTGGTCCGGCGACGCCGTCGCCGGGCCGGTCGATGGCCTCGGCTATCTGCACGCATTTTGGTCACAAACCGGGCCGCAGCCGGGCACGCCGCACTGCTTCGCGGATTTCCACGGCAACGGGCACGTCGCGGGCGTTTTCCTGAACGTCACGGCAGATCTCGAAGAGCTGAAACGTCCGTGGTGGATTCTCGAAGGCGACGAAATGTTCTACGTGGACGGCGAACCGAATCCGTCGTGGCACGGCACGGGCCTCGAGGACTTCTTCAATGGCGGTTGGTATTTCCGTGGCGCGGCCTTCGCCGGACTTTTCGGCATCTTCGACCGCGCGCCGTTCACGGTTTCAACCTATCGCTTTCTGCTTGTCGATCCGCTCAAGTTCTCCAAATCGCTGCGCATGGAAATCGAGCGCGGAGACCAGAACGTGAGCAAGGGATTTTTCCGCAGCGTTACATTCGCCTATCTCGACAAGCCCGCCGCCGCACCGCCGTGCCCCGCCGATGTCGCCGGGACACGGCCGCCGGAGAATCCGTACTACCGCCAGTCGTTCATGCTTCAGCTGACCGAACTCGAACGCATGAACAACTTCGCCGAAGCAATCGCCGCGATTGGCGAATATGCCGGGCGTTTCCCCGGCGCGGAGGAGAACGGAATCTACGCTCTCCGTGCGCTCGAATACCGCCGGTTGCTCGGCGAAAATATTTCCGCGTCGGACTATCAACCCTTCCTCGATGGCAAATTCGGCCCGCAGGCCGCGGAACAGGCGAAGCTGCTGTCGTGGTTCTATGAGAAACCGAATCGCGCGCTTGTCGGCCTCAACGCAAACGGCAAGACAAGCGTATTTCTCGACGGCAATCCCGTGCTCGGCGGCGATCATCCGTACAATTTGTTCGTCGCCGGAGTCGAACTGGCCGACGGCCCGCATGCGCTCTGCGCCGAATCGACGATGGTTCGCAACGAGCCGTGGGTCCTGCTCGGCATCCGCACGCACGGCGGCATCGCCGGCACTGGCGCCGGGACAAAATTTGCGCGCACCGTCGGCGGTTTGTGGAACGCCGTGCAAGGCGACACGACAACGTGGGGCGCGACCGCCGCCCCCGACGCGCTGCGTGGCACGCCCGACGCGCCGATGATCGGCGGCATCCCGAATGCATTCGTGCTGCTGCCGTCGAAAGCCTTCGCCATCCGCGCGCAGGACTGGGGCTACTACCAAGGCAAATCGTATTTCCGCGTCGACTTCACCACGCCGCTCACCGGTTCGCCGGCCTTCACGCCCGCATTGACCGGCCTGTCGCGCTGACGCGGCCGCCAATCATTGGAAACCATCAGGCCCGCCATTTCCAATGATTGGAAATTCTGCAACGGCATCGATGAGGTGTATTTGTCCGGCGCACGCGGCTCATCTTGGCAACACGAAGACAAAGCTCAGCGGTAGCCGGGGCCGTAAAGTTTGCGCATCTGTTCTTCGCGCCAGGCTTGGAGGTCCTTTTGCTTTCCCGCGCAGTCTTCCTGGATCGCCTTCATGCCGGCCGCGTCGAAGCGGTCAATGGCGCGACGCCTGGCGGCGAAGTCGGCGTTGATTTCCATGCTGCGCCGCGCGTATTCGCGATCAATGTCACCGGCGGCCTGATATTGCTTTTCATGCGCGGCCTGCTGCTCCTGATAAATCTGTTTCGCGCTCTTGATCGCGCCGGATTCAATCGCGCCCTGCTGGGCCAGGCTCATGGCCATGTCGAAGCGCGGAATGATTCGCGCGGGAATAAGTTTCCGGGCTTCGGCGAGAAGATCCTTTTCATCGCGGCTATAACTCTCCAATGGGCGGACTTCGGCGCGGGTAAGTTTGAGCGCGGCGACATAGGCCGCCCCGGCATCGTTGGCGCGGCCGGCATCGCGCAGGATGTTGCCGGAGGCAACGTGCATCCATGCCAGCAGCGCATTCGCGGGCGGCGCTTCTGGAATAGTGCCGGGCTCAACCTGGGAACTGGGAAGCTGTCCAGCCGGCAGCGCCATCGCCTCGCGCGAAGTTACGAAGGGATCAGGCAGATCAACGCGGCTGCTTAACCCGCGCGACATCGTGGAGAGAACATCGGCAGCTTCCTTGTCGCGGCCGGATCGCGTGAGAAGAGCGGATAGGCGAAGACTCGCTTCGGCACAGAGCGGCCAGTCATCCGGACCCAGATGAGTTGTTCCCTTTTCAATGCCGCGGCCCAGCAAGCGAAGGCGGGCCTCTTCCATCGCGAGGGCGGAACGGTAGAACGCGACAGCCCGGTCGGTTTGGTTTTGCTCATCGGCGATGATGCCGGAATAGACAAGAATTCTGGAGTCGGTGAGATCGAGCGGGCGGGCGCGCGCCAGCGCATCGGAGGCTGAATTGAAGGCGCCGCGCCCGACGGCGCGCCATGCGATGCGGAGCATTCCTGCGGCGGTCGAATGGATGCGGTTTGCCGAATCGGAAAATTGTTCGTCATAAGTCGCCGCGTCGCCGGCGCGAAGCCAATCGAGAAGCTGGTGGTGATAGCGCGGATCGGACGGACGCGGGCCGGTAAGCTCGCGCAGAAGGCTGATCGCGGTGCTGCCGTCGCCATGCGACCACGCATCGCGGGCGCGATAGAATTTCTCGTCGGGCGTTCCGCGCGTCGCGGAAAGGAGCCTCTTATAAAGGTCGGCAGCCTCGGCGAAGAGCACGCGGGCTTCGGCATCCAGCTCCTCGGCCCGCGCGAGATCGGCCGCAGAAGGAGGGTAAGTCTTCGTGACAATGTACTCCCCGTCGGACCGCGTCTCCCGCGTGGTTTCGGTTCGCGGCCTGCGGCGCGCAGCAGCTTCACCAGCCTTCGCCTCGGCGGCGCGTGTGACAAGATCGTTCAGCAATTCGAATGTCTGCGGCACGGGATGAATGGCCATCGCCTTGCGTAGAAGTTGCTCGGCCCCGGCATAGTCGCCGCCGGCAATCATTGCCGATGCTCGCGATGTCATCGCGCGCGCATGTTTTGGATTGCGTGCCAGCGCCGCATCGGCGGCCTGAATGATGCCATTGATTTCATATTGCTGGCGATAAGTCCGAAACGTCTGCGGCTTCGCGCGCGGCTCGACGGATGTCGCCCACACGAGTCTGTTTCGATCCAGATATTCGGCGAGCGCGGCCCACGCATCAGCGTCTCTTGGGTTATCGAGAGTCGGAATGGTCGCCGCGCGCAGACCTTCCTGATAGGTCTCGTCCCAGCGCAGGCGCGAAGACGCTCCGGCGTGATGGACTCGCGATGCTGTCGCGATTGAAGTATTCCAATCGCCGGGCTTGTCCACGAGTTGCTGCATTAGCTCGGCTGCGTCACCGGTTGGTTCCGATAGGAGTTTCTCGATTTCTTTCTGCCGCGCAGGCGCGCCGGCATCAAGCCGCAGCCGCGGATCGCTTGCGGCGCGCTCGCGGGAATGTGCGAGATCGCGTCTTGCGCTGCTGAATTCGCCGAGCAGAGCGTGCGCCTGGGCGCGGCCAAGATAGGCCGCCGACGCGTCGGGCGAGAGCGTGAGCAAATCGGTGAAGACCGCGCGTGCAGCTTCGGGAGCATCGCAGTGCAAAAGAATTTCTCCGTGAAGCCACGCGGCATACACATCATCATGACCGGATGTCCGCGCCTGCTCGATGGCGGTCAGGGCTGCGGCATAGTTACCCGCACGGAACAAATCCGCCGCCTGGGTGATAATCGCCTCGTTGACCGCCGCGCCGGCACCGGTCTTTGAATGCCGGGAGAACTCGCGCGCGACTTCGGGAAATTTTGCCAGGGCCTCACGCTTCCATGCTGCGAGCTGCTGGGCGTCTGCACCATTTCGCGCCTGAAAAATGGACAATCCGTAAGTGTTGAACGCATCATAGATGAGTTTGTCGTACGGGTCGTTGAAATTGAATCCGCCGGTCATGCGCGCGTGTTCAAGATCGCCGGCCATGCACTGGGCGGCGGACAACCACATGCGCGTCGCGCGATTGGTTCCGCTGGTGAGACGGTATGCGCGCTGCATGGTTGCGAGCGCCTCCGTCGAATGTTCTCCGAGCAGTTGCGCGACCCCGAGCGCAAGGACAAAGCGAACATCCTCCGGTGAGGCCGCACATGCGGCTTCGAACTTCGCCGCCGCCTGGCCATAACTTCCCGCATCAAGAAAGGAAAGGCCGGCGAAATACTCTGCGTCGGGCGTGCCGGCGCTGGCACGCAGCGCCAGAGAAATGAGTGCGCAACAGACAAATGTTTTCATCCCGAAAAATCCCCCAATGTCACCGTCAATTCTGCCGCGCCACGCCGAAGCCGTCGAGGCACAAAAACATTGGCATGGGATTCGGCCAAGGCAGACAATGATCCGCGGCTCGTCAACCTATCCATCCAGTCTTCGCGGTTGCGAAGGCCTGCGGCCAGGCTCACGCCGCGACGAAAAAAAAGGCCGCCCTTTTGCATGGGCGGCCCTTCGCATTTTCAGAAATATTGCCGGCGTTATGCCGCGGCGGGGGCGGCTTTCTCAGCCTTGATCTTCGCCCAGCGGGCCTTCTGTGCAGCGCGAATCTTTTCGATTCCGGCCGCAGAAATCACGGGCTTCTTCTTTGCCGGCTTCGCAGCCTTGACAGCCTTCACGGCCTTGACTGCTTTCGGCTTTGCAGCCTTCGCCTTTCCGCTTTTCAACACTGCCCAGCGGGCTTTCTGCGCGGCGCGAATCTTCGCCCGGGCCGACGCGGACATCGTGCGCTTCTTCGCCGGGGCCGGGACGGCGGCCACGGGGGCTGCGGTTCCGCCCAATGACGTGAGGGCGTTGATGGCGGCGGTCAGTGCGGCGATTTCCTTCTCGGCGCTCGCTCGCTTGGCTTCCAACTGTTTGATTGCTTCATTGATCGTGGACATAACTATCCTTTCATTTGATAACTGGGATAACTAATAAGGGCGGTTCCGGCCAAACACAAGCCTAACATTGCAGTTTTTTATCCACGCGATTTCTTCTCTCCCTTTCGTCTAACTGATCTCCATCCGGATCCTATGCGGAAGAGCGGCATCGGCACCGGCCTTTCCAATGATTGGAAATTTGCGCGCCGGTCGTTTCCAATCATTGGAAGTTAGTCGGCGGTGACGGTGACGCGCAGCGGCGAATTCAGGTGCGCGGCGATGGCGGCGAGATAGGCGTTCCATGCCGCCGCATCCGGGAAGTCCGGGCCCTTGCTCCAACCGGCGCCGGCATAATAGACGAAAGGTTCGCCAGCCTTCAGAGAGGTCGTGACGAGCGCGTGGCCGTCGGCTTGGCCGAACTTGCCGTCGCTGGTCGCGGGCCACACGAGTCCAACGGGGATGAAGCCGGGGCCGTCGCCTTCGCTGAATTTTTCCCACAGGCTTGCCCAAGAGTCGCCGTGCGCCACGATGCTCGCGCCGGAGTGGATGAACAAACCCGCAGCGGCGGTGACGGGTTGATTGCCGGTGTCATAGTGACATTCAAAGCGGCTTAGATTCGAACCAAGGTCAAGCGAGACGCGTTTCACCTCGGAGACCGTAAGTCCGTTTGCGTTCCACGGCGCGTAAGTCAGTTCGACCACCGCGCGGACCGGACCTTCGGCGATGAGCTTCCAGGTCTTGAAGCAACGCGACGGCCAGAACTTGTTGTCCGACCAGATCGCCGCGCCGCCGCAACCGCGATTCGGGCCGGCGCGATAGTTATCGGCGCCTTTGCCGTCGTCGTTGTGATAGTTCTTTCTCTTGTACATTGAATTGATGACAGGCTCGCGGACGTGCTTGCACCAGACGTCAACGCCGCTTCCCGTCTTGTCGCCGTCCTGTTTTTGCAAGGCCGGGCCGTACATTCGAAAGGCGATGCGGTCGTTCTCCCATGCGAAGTCATCGGCGCGCTCCGGCACGAAGCGGGCAAAGGTGCGGACGGAAGGTTCCGGCAGCGATGACTTGCCGGGCGTCACGGTGAACTTCTTGGTCTCTTTCGGCGCGAAGTCGGCTTGGAAGATTACTGTGTCGTCGCCGATCATTTGCGACAGGATTTCTTTTCCCGCGGAGTCGCGCACGATGACCGCGCCGGGAGTCTTCAATTTCACTTCAATGGTTTCGCCTGCGCGCGGCGCGTCAATGTCGCTGGTGACTGAAACTTGTTCGGCGCGAATTGTCGCGGCAACCAACATCGTGATGGCAATAGTTATTTTTGTTTTCATGATTTCCGATCTGCGTTTCCTTTCGCGCTCGGAGCAATCAGGTCTATTTCACCGCCCGGCACTAAGGCTGCGCATCCTTTTACATATCTGACGGAACGCTGTCGAATTTCTTCGCGGCGACCGGCGAAACGTGGGTTTCATTTGATTGGACGCAGTCCCGATGTTGTTCCAAGCTATGCGAGCGTGTGACGGGTATTTCTTGAAAGGCTGGTGATGCGATGAGAATCGGAGTTCCGAGAGAAATCAAGGTGAAGGAAAACCGCGTGGCGGCGACGCCGGCGAGTGCGCGGATGTTCGTGCAGGCGGGGCATGAGGTGCTGGTCGAGCGCGGCGCAGGCGTGGGCAGCGGCTTTGGCGACGAGTTGTACGCGAGCGCCGGCGCGAAGATTGTGCCAGCCGCGGCAGATGCTTGGGCCACGGATCTGGTTTTGAAAGTGAAGGAGCCGATGCCGGCGGAATTTCATTTCCTGCGGCCGGGCCTTTTGCTTTTCACCTATCTTCATTTGGCGGCTGATCGCGCGCTGACCGAGGCACTGGTGAAAAGCAAGACGTGTGGGCTGGCCTATGAAACGGTTCAGGTCGGCCGTCGCCTTCCGTTGCTCGAACCGATGAGCGAGATCGCGGGGCGCATGAGCACGATCATCGGGGCGTATTATCTGAGCAAGGCTCAGGGCGGAAAAGGCGTGTTGCTCGGCGGCGTTCCCGGCGTCCTGCCGGGAAAAGTTTTGATCATCGGCGGCGGCACGGCGGGCATCAACGCGGGCCGCGTGGCGGCGGGCATCGGTGCAGACGTGACGATCCTCGAAGTTGATTTGCAGCAGATGCGATTTCTCGACATCAGCCTGCACGGCGAGGCGCACACGCTTTATTCAAACGAGCAGAACCTGCTCGAAACGTTGCCGTCGGTCGACCTGCTGATCGGCGCGGTGCTGGTGCCGGGCGCGAAAGCGCCGAAGCTGATTCATCGCGGGATGCTGACGGTGATGAAACCGGGCGCGGTGTTCGTGGACATCGCGATTGACCAGGGCGGCTGCGCTGAGACCTCGCGGCCGACGACGCACGAGAATCCGGTCTATGTCGAGGAAGACACGATCCACTATTGCGTGACGAACATGCCCGGCGCGTACGCGCGCACGGCGACGCAGGCGCTGACCAACGCGACGACGCCCTACGCGCTGAAGCTGGCGAACCTCGGCCTCGACGAGGCGATGCGCCAGATGCCGGATTTGCTTCACGGTTTGAACACGTGCGGCGGAGCGGTGACATACAAAGCCGTTGCGGACGCGCACGGAATGCCGTATCAGGAGACGAAATTCTGAGTTCTTTATGCAACGAATGATGTTCAAGTCGAAGATTCACCGCGCGACGCTGTCCGGCGTGAAGCTCGCGTATGAGGGCAGCATCGCCATCGACGAGGCGCTGATGGAGGCCGCGGATTTGCTGCCTTCCGAGCAGGTGGATGTGCTCAACTGCAACAACGGCGAGCGGCTCACCACGTATGTCATCAAGGGCAAGCGCGGCTCCGGTACGATCGAGTTGCGCGGGCCGGCCGCGCGCCAGGGCTACGCTGGCGACCCGGTCATCATCGTTTCGTATTGCGCGCTGCCGGACGCCGACGCGCGCAAACACAAGCCGGTCATCGTGCGCGTGGACGAAAAAAACCGGATCGTGAGCTGACCGCGGGCGTGATTTCCAATGATTGGAAATTTCCGGAGCCGCAGTTTCCAATCATTGGAAACTGCCGGCAGAAATGGGTTCAAGTCGGCCGCGAATCTGGCATAGTGAGCGGGTGAGGAAGTTTCAAACATGCTGAGCAAAAAAATCGTCAAGATGGTCCGCCGCCTGTTTCAGATGACGCAGGAGGACAAGCTGCAGTGGCAGGAAACCGGCCACGAGGGTGTCTTCCAGCTCGGCGTTGACGACTACATCATCCGCGTGGCGAAGGAACACAGCGACGAGGCCGGCGCGAAAAAAAAATATGTGCTGAGCATTTGCAACGCAAAAGGCGTCGTGCTTGAGCAGGTGAGCAACGACGAAATCGGCGAACACATCCATGACGCCGGGGAATTTATCGAGGATTTGTATCATCGCGCCCGCCGCATCGCGATGGGCGTCGAGACCGCCATTGACCGGATCACCCAGCGGCTCGAAGATGAAGACGCGTCAGAACCGCTTTGACCGCGCCGGAAACCGCGGACATTTTTTCACCAAAGGGCCAGCCATGAAGAAAATTATTTGTCTTTTCGCCACGGTCGCATTCGCCGCCGGATGCCAGAGCACCAAGCCGCTGCCGATGCCGCCGGCCACCGTCCGCGAGCCGTCCGCGGTGTTGCTGCAAAAACACAGCGACGCCTTGCAGCAGACGCTGCGCGACGTCCAGCGCTCGCTCGACGCCGCGACGGCCGCACAGCAACAATCGCAGGCGAAGCTCGAACGCGCCTACGCCGAACTTCATGATCGGGCTGTCGAAATCAAGGCGGTCAAGGAGCGCGTGGATGTTCTGCAGGGCCGCCAGCAGACGAACAACGCGACCATCGCGCAGCTGCAGGAAAAATTGAAGGCCACCGTCAAGGAACTCAATGATGTCGAATCGCAGCTTTCCGGATCACCGGCCAAGCTGCTCGAACTACAGAAGGATCTCGAAAAGGAAAAGCAGCAGCGCGACGACGCCGTCGAGCTGGCCCGGCAGCGTGACCGCGAAATCGAGGACCTCCGTCGCGCGCTGGCCGCGCAGCAAAATCTGCTGAAGGACAACAAAAAAATCATCGCGGCGGACAAGACGCAGCCGCCGGTGGAGGCGCAGCCGGGCGGAAAAGGCGCGTATGACGACGCCAACAAATGGGTCGCGCAGGCGAACAACCTGCTTGCCGAAGGCAAGGCCGAGGATGCTCAAACGCTGTTTCAGGCGGCGCTCAATGCGCGGCCCGCGATGATCAGCGCGCTCGTCGGTCTCGGCGCCTGCCAGTATCAGCGCGGCGACTACCTCGGCTCGGCCAAAACCATCGACCGCGTCCTCGATTTGGATTCCAAAAATGCGCAGGCGCTCGGCGTGAAGGGCCTCGTCTATCGCAAATCCGGCGAACTGAGCGCCGCCTCCAGCACGCTCGAAAAGGCCGTGAAGTGCGATCCATCGGATGCGCGGCTGCGAAATTATTTTGGCATCGTCCTGAGCGACCGCAAGCGCACCGCCGAGGCGATCGAACAGTTCCGTAAGGCGGCCGAAATTGATCCGGGCTATTCGGAAGCGCAGTTCAATCTCGCGTTTCTCCTCGCCACCGCCGTTCCGCCAAGACTGGACGAGGCAAAAGATCATTACGAAAAGGCCGTCAAGCTCGGCGCCGAGCACGATGCGGACCTCGAAAAAATTCTGGGCGGCGCAAAATGAACGTGGCGCGAAAGGTGAACATGACCCGTTTTCAACAGGTGTGGCTTGTGCTCTTGACGACCGTGGCGCTGGCGGTGTCCGCGCAAAATTCTGCGCCGTCGTCGTCCTCCGCGGGCGCGGGCAAGCAGGATTATCCGGCGGAGCAGATTGACGCCTACGTCGCGCTGATCCAGGCCGACCAGGCGCGCGACCACGGAAACTGGAAAACGGCGATCCAGCAGTACCGCGAGGCGATGAAACAGTACGCGCAGCTCGTCGAAAAAAATCCGAACTGGAATCCGGAGATCGTGCAGTTCCGGCTTTCGTACTGCCAGAACGAGGTGCAGGCGATTTTGAAAAAGACCGGCAAGAACGAGGCGGAACTGCTCGCCGGGCCGGCGATCACGGCGGAGGACGAAAACGCGTCGTACAAGGAACGCTTCGACGCGCTGAAGCGCGACTACGAAAAATCCCGCGAGGAATCCGCGCAGTTGCGCAAGGACAGCGCGATGAACGAGGCGGTCGCAAAAAATCTGCAGGTTGAGGCCAGGCGGCTCGAAAAAGACAACAACCGCCTGCGCCTCGAACTCACCGCGGCCACGAGCCAGTCGGATCGCAACGCCTCCGACGTTGAACAGCGCCGGCAGGAAATCGCCACGCTGAAGGACCAGATCGAAGTGGCGCAGGTGCAGATTCAAAAGGGACTGCGCGAAAAACAGGCCGTCGAAAAAGCACGGTTCGAGTCCGAACAGATGGGCATCGAGCTGAGCAAATCGCTCGCTGACACGCGCCGCGCCAAAGCCGACATCGAGGGGAAAATTGACGCGCTTCAGCAGCAGCTCGACACGACAAAAAAGAACCTCACCGACTACGAGCAGCGGTTTGCCGCGGCCAGCAACGCAATGGTGCGCGCCTCCAGCGCGAATGAAAGATTGCAGGCGGAAATCAAGGCGACGGGGAAACTCGACGTCGAAAAATACAGGAAGGAAAGCGAGGCCGCGAAAACCGAGGCTGACTTGCTGACAAAGAAACTCGCGACGATGGAGCGCGAGACCGATTCGCGCGGCGAGCAGGTCGCGCTGCTGGTCAAGGACCGGCGCGCGGCGTCAAACGATCTTGTCGCGGCGCGCGCCGAAATCGCAGCGCTGACGAAGCAGCGCGACACGTTGCAGTCCGGCTCGGAAAAAGACCAGAAGGCGCTGGCGCGTTACGCCGAACTGGCCGGCCAGCTTGCGCAGCAAAAAGCCGATGCGGCAGTGTTGGAGAAGAAACTCGCCGCTGCCGAAAAATCTCGCGACGCGCTGCAGCCGCTTGCGGACACTGCGACAAAAATTCAGGCAAAACTCGATGATGCGAACCGGCAGATCGCGCAGCAGAAATCTGATTTTGCGGCGATGGAGCAACGGCTGGCCGCCGCGGAAAAGGCGCGCGACGACGCCCGCTCGCTCGCCGGCAGCGCGACGGAGATTCAGGTAAAGCTGAAAGACGGGAACAAGATGATCGAGCAGCAGAAGGCCGACGCAGCGAAGCTCGAACTAAAAGTGGCAGCGGCGGAAAAAGCGCGCGATGCCGCGCAGGCGCTTTCGGCAATGGCGGCAAAAATTCAGGCGAAGCTCGACGACGCGAACAAGGCGGCGGAGCAGCAAAAGGCCGACACGGCGAAGCTTGAACTGAAGGTCACGGCGGCAGAAAAAGCACGCGACGCCGCGCAGGCATTGTCCGCGACAACAGCCGAAATTCAGGCGAAGCTCAATGCGGCCAACAGGGTGATCGAGCAGCAGAAATCCGACATGGCGAAGCTCGATCAGAAGGCTGCCTCAGCCGAAAAATCGCGCGACGCTTTTCTGGCATCATCGGGTAACGCGGGGAAAATCCAGGCGAAGCTCGACGACGTCAACAAGGTGATCGATCAGCAGAAGACGCAGGTGGCGCAGTTGCAGAAGGACCTTTCGGCCGCGCGCGATCAGGTTGAACAGACGACGCGCGCTGCAAAAAGCGCCCGTGCGGAGGCCGCTGAATTGCAGTCGGCGAAGGGCGAGGCAGAACACGACGCCCGAATCAATGCGGACGCGGTGGCGAAGCTGACGAGAGAGAACAAGGATTTGCAGCAGCGGATCAAGAGCGCGGACAGCGTTGCGAAGTCCGCGTCCGCGTCGGCGGACGAGCTGAAGAAAATACGCGACCAGCTTGACGGCGCGCAGGCCGAGGCGGCGCAACTGAAGCAAGCGCTGACCGCGGCGAACAACCGCGCGATGGCCGCGGCGATGGATGCCGACAAGATGAAAAAGGACGGGGCCACGATCCAGACGGAAAATGCGCGCCTGAGAAAACAGCTTGATTCGGCGATGCCGACGGATGCCAACGCCCCCGTTCCTGCCGGCGGCGATCTGGAAAAGATGAAGAAGGATCTGGCGGCGGCGCGCGACGAGGTGAAAACGTGGTCCGCCAAGCATGACACACTTAATACAGCGCTTGACGGCGTGAAACAGCGGCTGGCGGAGATGAGCAAGGAGATGACCGCGAATGACCGGAAAGCGCAGGCGCAGGAAAAGGAATTGCTCTCGCTGAACAAGGACTACGCCGACGCGAAGGAATCGCTCGCCGCGGCCCAGAAGCGCATAGACAATCTGGAGGAGCAGAATCACACGCTGTCCGCCGCGAAGATCAGCGAAGCCGAAAAGCTCAAGAAACACGCCGCGGCGCTGAGCGAAACGATTGACCTGAACCAGAAGGAACTCGAACGTCTGCGCGGCGAAATCAAGGCTGCGAAAGACAAGATTGACCAGCTTCAGACCGAAAACGCGAAGTTGAAGAAATAGTTTCTTCCCGGCCGGACCGCGCCGCGCGGTGCGCAAAGTTCCAATGATTGGAAATTGCGGCAGCGGTTTTTTCCAATCATTGGAAGTCGCGGAAATTTTCCCGCGGTCACGCCGCGGGTTCGCGGGATTTTACGCGGTTCCAGATTTCATCGAGCTCGGCCAGCGGGCAGTCGGACATTTTTTTGCCGGCGCGGTGGACCTCGTCTTCGACGGCCTGAAAGCGGCGCGAGAATTTTGCGATGCTGGCGTGCAACAGGTCCTCGGGATTGTGGCCGAGGAAGCGGCTGACGTTGACGATGGAGAAAAGCAGGTCGCCGATTTCATCGCGGACTTTGGCGTCGTCGCGCGCGGCGACGGCTTCGCGGACTTCGGCGATTTCTTCGTCGAGTTTATCCAGCGCGCCGCCGGCGTTGTCCCAGTCGAAGCCGACGCGCGCGGCGCGTTTTTGAACGAGGTGTGCGCGGTGCAGTGCAGGCAGGCTTTTCGGCACGCCTTCGAGGGTGGAGCGCGGCGCGCCTTCTTTTTCGGTCTTCTTGATTTCTTCCCAGTTCTTGAGGACGTCGTCGGCACCGCCGACGGTCACGTCGCCGAAGACGTGGGGGTGGCGGCGGATTAGTTTTGCGACGATGGTGGCGGCGACGTCGTCGAAAGTGAACGCGCCTTCTTCGGAACATAGCTGCGCTTGAAAAACGACTTGGAGGAGGAGGTCGCCGAGTTCGTCGCAGAGTTTTTTGCGGTCGCCGGAGTCAATGGCGTCGAGGACTTCGTGGCTTTCCTCGACGAGATGATTTTTGAGCGTCTGCAGCGTTTGCTTGTGATCCCACGGGCAGCCCTGCGGCGAGCGCAGGATCGCCATGATCTGCACAAGCCGGACAATGGGTGGCAAAGACGCGGGCGGCGGAAGCGGCTTTGGTTTCGGTTCCGCCACGGATTCGCTCACGGTGTTATTTGACCGACAGCGTGGCGATGATGTCGTTGACGCTCAGCTCCGAGGCGGAATCAACGACGATGTCGGCGCCGCCGAAATCCTGGTGGCCGGTGAAATCGTCCGGCGCGACGACGACGCGAAGGCCGGCGGCAAGCGCGGATTTGCTGGCGACCTGGCTGCTGACGACCGCAATGGCGGGCCGGCTCGATTTGGAGACGGTTTTCAATAATTTGAGCCAGACGTCTGCGCGCGGGAAATTCGGCTCGTCGGGTTTCTGCGCAAGCAGCTTGATGTCGGCCGTGAGGCCAAGCTTTGCCACGACGGCCGCGGCGTCTTCTTCGGCCAGGGCGCTGAGCGCACCAAGCATGAATCCTTTTTTCGCGGCGGCTGCGAGCAGCTTGGTGATGGCCTCGTTCGGTTCGGCTTTCTCGCGGAGGTCGCGCGTGTAGACCGCGCTCATTTCCGCGCTTATTTTATTTGCGTCGCCCTTTCCCGATCCTGCGTTTTCGATGAGGCTGGCAATGCTCTGTTCCGGAGTCGGCTTCAGGCCATAGCGGCCGAACAGGGCGGGGCTGAGCTGGACGCCAGCAGCGGTCAGGCTCTTTTTGAGCAGGTCATAGAGCCGTTTGCGGCCCGCAAAAGCCACTGTCTCCAATTCGAAAAGCAGGATGACTCCCTCCGCCTGTAATTCCTTGTGTCCGCCCGTCGCAGTTTCCGTCGCCATATGATTTCAACTCCTGTCGTATAAATTAACAAAGCGGCGCACTCTAAAGAGCAGATGCCGCCGCGGTCAAGCCCCGCCGCCTTCCGGAAGTTTTTTGCGCGGCTACCACGGCAGGATCGACGGTTTCTTGATGTCGTCGAATGGCGAGGAAGCCGGCGTGGGGCTGGACTGTCTGGCCCCGCTGTCATCGCGCGGGAACAAGCTGTCGCCATTTGCGGAGAAAAGTGAGGCGTTGTGCTGCGGCGCCTGTTGCGAAGAAAAAAGGTCGCCTCTGCCGGCAAAGGGCGACGCGGAGGGTGCGAAGGCATCGTTGCCGCTTTTCCATTGCGATGAAAACATGGAGGCTTCGCCGAATTTATTCATGACGGGTTGATCATCATGTGGAGAATTGTGGACAGCACTGTTGCCCGCGCCGCCGATTGAGTCAAATCCCGCGGGCACGCCGCGCGTGACGAGATCATCGGGGGCGCCGCGCCCGCTGTAATCTCCCGGCATTGCAGCATAGTCACGACGGGCATCGGCGACGCCGGCCATGAACTTTCCCGCAGCGTCCGTGTCAATTGTGCTGCTCTGCAAGGAGCCGGAATTTCTTCCACCTGCCGCGTTCATGCCGGATTGGCGCCAGAGAGAACCTGCGTGATTTCCCGCGATCTTGAGGGCGCCTTCTTGCTGATCAGGCGCGGGATCATTTCCGGAATCTTTTTGTCCGCGGCTGTCGATATTAGATTTGTCTGCCTGCGCCTTTCGCGAGGCGAGGCGTTGCTTTGTCACCGTTCCGGCAAAGCCGTCCCACCCGCCGGTTTTGCGCTGCCGTTCATCCGCTCCGGCGAGAATCTCACGGGCATTGGGCGCTTTCACTTCTTCATCGTCATCTTCCTGCTTTTCACGCGTACGGTTGACAACGGGCTGTGGGCTGTCGCCCATCGGATTCAGAATTTGGATCGCCGAATCGCCGCCGAATTTTGGCAGATAAAGGTGATTCTTGATGTCGTCCCGCTCGGCGACGAACGCGCGAAGCGGGACGTAATATATTTGGGCGCGAGCGTCATAGCTGCGCGCCGGAGGGCGTGGCGTAAAATTCGTCGTCTGCGCACTGAGCGTAAACACTGCCGCGCTGCCCGCAGCGCAAACAAAGAAAATGAATCGCATACAGTTCATCAAGTCATCAGAGCATACGCCGCTCTTCGCGAAGAGCAATATCCCCCTTTGCGCTTTGCACAAGGTGGCACAGCTTCCGACCGTTCGCTGTGGAACCACGCTGCACTTCCAATGATTGGAAACTGGCGCGGCGCAAACTCCCAATGATTGGAAGCGACGGTTCAATCACCGCGCACGGCATCGCCGCGCGGGGGCGGGAGGAATGAACCGCAGCGGATCATCGTTGCGGCAGCCGCTGAATTCCGGCGGGCGTCTTGAGATCAACGATACGTCCGTCGTGCACGCCATGGATTCCTTCGATGACATTATCTTCGATGGCACAGGTGGTGTTCGTGCTGTCCATTTGAAAAGCGATCGGCGCGCTGGTGGAGTTGTTCACGGGATACCAGAAATATGCGTGATTGCGCCGGAGCACGACGGCGTCGGCACTCGCGGCAACGCGGTAGGCAATCTCCGCATCGCGTACAACATTGAACTCGACGATGGTCCCCGCGACGGACGCCGCGGTGTCGGTCACGCCTTTGGCGGGGCCGCGGCTCGTGAGGACGACGCCGTCGGTGCGGCTGCGAACGAACGAATTATGCCGGAGCACATTGCCCAGCGCGTGCGGAAATTCGATGGGCAGCGTTGGCGAATCTCCGCTCGTGACAATTGCGCCGGCGCTGCATTCCTCGACGCGGTTGCCCACCGTGTCGTTCCAAAACAGCGGGCTGATGCCGCGATTCCACGTGCGCGGCATCGAGGAGGCGAGCGTCGTTCCGTTTGCATAAAGGTAGAGGCCCGGTTTGCGTTCGCGGGCGATCGTGTTTCCGGCGATGACATTTCCGACGCACGAAATCCAAAGCTGGATGCCGGTCATGCCGTCAGGCGTGTAATTGCCGACGATGAGGTTCTGATAAAACATCGTCCCGACGACCGCGACGCTGCCGGCGGCGGGCTCGACACGCCACGGCTTGCTGAGCAGCAGTCGCTCGCCATCGCGTCCGACAACGCGGCGTGTTTCGCCCTGACCGCGGCCGGAAAAAATCGCGACGAAATATTCGGATAGCGGCGGCTCGTCAGAACCATCGTCCACAACAGGCGGCCAGAATGGTGTTTCGTTACCAGCGGCATCGTGCGCGAGTTGATCGCGCTTCACGTTGCCGAGGCGGTCGTCGGGCGTGGCCGGAATCGTTTTCGGCAACGTCACGCTTTTCTCGTCAGCGCCGGCGAGCGGGCCGAAATATGCGGTGCGATAGTTGCCTTCGAACAAGATCATCTCGCCGACATTTTGATCGCTGCCTGCGACGCCGCTGAAGCGCGCCTGGCCTGCGCCCACTTCAGCGCCCGGTGTCGCCGGAACTTCGACGCCGTTGTGCGCAATCCAATTGTGGACCACCGAACCGTGGCCGGTGGAAAACCACAGCAACCGTCGCGCAGTCGCCCCGCCAGCTTCCGCGCCGGGCGGCGATGCGATCACGTTGCGTTCGATGATGCAGTCCTCAATTGGTTCGCAGCGTCCAAGAATCGCGGCCTCCGCATTGCCGCCAAAGCGCGTCACCGAGACGAGCCGGTTGTTGCCGAATGTGCAGCGTCGCGCGCCGGAAATGAATAGCGGGGCTCGTCCGAATATCTCGTTGTCGCGAACAGTTGCGCGCCATGCATTATGCACGAGAACGCCGCAATTCTCGGCCTGCTTGCCGTCGCAATCGGCGACGCGGACGCGCTCGACGCGATTGTCTTCCTGCCACGCGAGCGGCTGCGGCGAGCGAATCGCGACGCCGATATTCAGTCGCGAATCACCGAGCACCGTCAGATCGTTGACGCTCGCGCCATCGCCCGCGAGCCAGATTGCGGCGCGATCGCCGCCGAGAAGGTTGCCATCTTTCGCGATGAACCGCGTGCAGTCTTCGCCCTGCACCACGATGACTTTTTTCGAAGTGGATGGCGGCGGGTTTTGCGTCGGCACAAAATCCGGATCGAGCGCGAAGACGAAAGCATCGAGCGAAGCGCCGCCGCCTTTGACATTTTTCCAGACCAGCGTGCGATGGCCCGCCGTCAATTTCATTTCCGCCGATTTCGTCCACTTGAACACGCCGAAGCCTCCGGTGTTCTCGAGGTTCTTCAGCCAGACCGGTTCGCCCCCATCGGCCGCAAGCGTGAAGCAATCGCTGACGCCGGGACGTTTCCATTGTGCCATGTCGGTTGCGTAGCGCAGCCAGACGTTCCACGTGCCGGATGCCGGAACATCAATCGAATATTCCATCGTGTCGCCGGGTGTGTGAATCGCGCCGGGTGCCTGGCCCCATCCGCCGCCACCGATACGCGGCAACGGAACCGCGGAGTCGTTGACGAACTGCAATTGCGTCGCCTCGCGGCCCGCGCCTGCGAGAGACACGTTCGCAGGCACACGCAACGTCGTGGCGACGTTGAAAGCTCCGGCGGGCAGGCGCACCGTGCCGCCGCCATGAGCCGCACGCTCTGTGAGCGCTGACTGTATTTCCGCGCCAGTTGCGCCCGCAGGAAGCGGCGTGGCTTTTTCAGACGAACTGAAAATGCCGCTCGACTTCTTTTGTTCCGGCAAAACCTTCAACGCCAGCGGACCGCCCCATCCGAACTCGCCGCCGCTGCCGGCATGAATCCAGATTTGATAATCGCCCTCCGCCAAATCCGACGGCACGCGGAATTCGATTTCGTAGTTGCCGGCCTTCGTCACCTCCGCCCAGCGGCCCGTCTTGCCAAGTTGCGCGATACAGACGAACGCGCTCGCTCCATCCGGTCGCCGCGCGAGGTTGCGGCCGAAGACTCGAACCGTCGAACCGGGCGCTGCGCGATCCGCGCTGCACCACCACGGCTGCGGCGCGTTGAGCACAACGGGCGCGGAACATCCGCGGGCATTTTTCGCCCACACGAGGAACGAACCGTCCTGGGCTTTTTGCGGCAGCGTTGCGGCGAGCATTCCGTTCGTCAGAAACTGAACATGCGGCTTCCATTCCTGGCCCGCCGGCGACTGCGCACTCTCGCCCCAGACGAAAAGATTCGTGGTCAGATCCTGGCCGACGAGCAGGAAGGTTTCGTCTGGGCCGGCCTCAACACTGTGCTCGAAAATCAGCGGCGCGCCGTCACCAGCGGATTGCGCCGGCGGCTCAAAGCGATTGCCCGGCGCAGCGACGTCCGGCAAGCCCGCAGCCGCCCGCGAGACGAGCGCCGACAAGGCGATCACGAAAGAAATTGAAAAATGTAATTTCATGTTCCCCTCATTTCTCCGCGGAACGCGGAAACTACCAACAATCAGGTGTTCGATCTGCAATCCGCGGCGCGCTGCTTCAAACGAATCTCGATGATTCCAATGACTGGAAATTTCTTCTGCCATTACTTCCAATCATTGGGAAAAATCGCAGCTGAAATTTCCAATGATTGGAAGGTTGGTAGCACATGCTGACGCGATGAAGAGGCCGATTTATTTGACGAGCATCGCGGTGGCGGGCGGGACGTCGAGTTCGGTTGTCTTTCCGTGCCAGGTCAATTTGGCGTGCTGCGCGGTGGGCGTCGGATTTGCGAGCACGACGGCTTCGGTGCCGTCGGGGGCGCGGTAGGCGTTGTGCAGCACGGCGGGCAGCGCGCGCGGCGTGTAGATGACGGAATCGTTTTTGCCGCGGCTCGGCGCTTCGTAAATGTTCGTTGCGCACACGAGCGCCGGCGGGTGGAGCATCCGGCCGAATTGCAGCCACGGGCGGCCGTCGCCGTGGTAAAGCGCGACCCATTGCTGCATGAATTTGGCGACGGGTGACGCGCCGGAATAAAGCGCGGGCTTCGTGCTGCCGTCCGGCAAAATTTCTTCCAGCGTCATGTCGTCCGTCCACGCGCGTGCCGCGCCGATGACGTTGATCATGATTCGCAGCATCTCGGCGTCGGCGGGCACGGTGAAGTCGGCGGAAACTTTTTGCCAACCCGCGCCTGCAGATGGAAACGGCAACCCGCCGCTGCGGCCCACCGATTTTGTGCCCGCGGAGAGGAAGACGAAACCGATCGCATTTTGTTTGGCCATATGATCGGTCTTGAGCCACGCGCCGAGGCGATATTGTTTCCCAACTGCGAGACCATCCACACTGACTTTCACGTTCTGCGAAATCTGCACGATGTCGGATGCGTTTGTATTTTCCAGTCGCAGACTGCCTGCGCCGCTGTGTTTGTCGAGCGTGTCGCTGACGGCCTGGCCGTTCCAGTCCACACCTTGATAGCTGTGGACCTGATCCCATCCGACGCTGGCATTTCGACCACCGGCGCGCGGCTCGAAACCGCCATTGACCAACACCGATTCCGCGAGGTCGCGGCCCGATGGCACGAGGTGCGGAATCTGTCCATCCACGAGACAGTGCGCGGCCATTTCGAGATCGTCGGCGCGCGGGTTGCTTTGGAACGTCGGGAGAAATTCGTGATAGAGATAGTTGAAAACAGAGGCCCACTCGTGCGGCGCTTCGCAATCGCGGTAGTCCTGAATGCCAACGAGATGGTTGAACCACTCGTTGGGTTCTTCGTAGCAGACGATGGCGTCGGGCTGAATTTTTCGCATCGCATCACGCATCGTTTGCAACTGGCGTGTGAAGGATTCCGTCTGCCACAAGCCCGGTCCCGGCGGATGCGGATGCGCGGGATTGAAACACGCGGGAAAACTTCCGCCGACGACCTGGTCCACCTGAATCATCTCGCAGCCGCGTTGTGCGAGCGGCACGCAGATGTCGTCGTTCCACCAGCGCTGCGTCCACGGATCGCCGCCGCACATGCAGCTTGTGTCGCCGCCCTTCAGCCAGCTCGGCGTCCGCAGATAAAGTTTTCCGTCGCGCGTCTGCACGGCGTGAGCGCGGGCCGTTTCGTCGAAACGTTTCCGGTCATCCCATTTGAAACTGCCGTCAGATTGCTTGTCGTAAGTGAGCGTCCAGTGATAGCCCGACGGCCACGGAAACGCGTGGCAGCCCATTGAGCGGGTGCGCGCCACGAGTTGCGTGAATTGCTCGTCGCTCGGGAACACCGGAAAATAGTCCGGCGTGACCCAGTTGCCGATTTTCTCCCAGCCCCAATACGCCGTGATCAGCGGCGCGGCGGGAAATTTCTTCTGCCAATATTCCGTCACCCATCGCTCGATTCGCGCCGGCTCCGCGAGCCAATCGTGACCGAAGCGCACAAATGCGGGCCCTTCCTTCATCCACGCCGGAATATCGGCGCGTTTGTCATACGTCGCCGCGCACCACGGCTGCGTCAGCGCCCATTGCTTGTAGATGTCCGCCGCATCGCGCCAGTCGCAAGGCCCTCCGTCCGCGCCGGCGAAAGTCGTCATCACGACATCGTATCCCTGCGTGACCGTACCTGTCGCGAAAGCGGGACGATACCAGCTCAATTCGACGCCGTCGCTTGTGCGCGTCGCGAGGAGATGCTTCGGCTGACCGCGACCATCGAGCGCGGCGGTGAGAAAACCGGCGCGCGACGAGTAATAGCATCCGAACTGCGCGGCCATGTTTCCCGGCTGCGCGATGGAGACATTTGAACCTACCTTCATCGCGCCGGGTTCGCGGATTATGCCGCCCTTGGTCGAACCGAGCACGGCCGCGTCATCCTCCACGCTCGCGCCCAGCGGCGCGCGCAGTGTGATGATGGGGAATCGCACCGCCTCCAGCACCAAGCCCTCCGGCACTTTCACTGTGAGTCTCCAGCGTACGAACGGATCGTTCTCTGCCACGCGTGCGGTGCAGGTCACGCAAATCTGTCCGTTCGAAAAGCCATCGTAGTTCAGCGTGACCATTTGCTGTTGCGCGGTGTTCTGCGCGTCTGTCTTGAAGTTCCCGGCATCGCGGCTGGTCAACGTGAAGGACTCGCCAGACGGCGTCGCCTGTTTCGAAAAAGTCAGCGCGAAAAGTATTGGCGACTTCGCGGTCGCCGCGAACTCCGCGCCACCGGCGGCTTGAAAAGATACAATCGCGCCGCGTTCCTTTTCCCCCACCGCAAGCGCCAACCGTTCGTTTCGCAGTTCGATCCGTTGCCCGTCCGCCCGCGCTTTTGCAAAACAGATCAGCAGCGACGCGATCGCCGACCACTTGATGATTTTGGTCATGGTTGACATGGGGAAGAACCTCCGGAACCGGCACACGGCAGCAACTATTTCTGAAACAGCATCGGCGCGAATTCGGTGAGATAGCCGCGCCAGACGGGCCAGGCGTGGCCGCCATCGGTCAGATGCCAGTCATAATTTACGCCGCTCTTCTTGAGTGCGGCGATGAGGGCGTTGTTGCGTTCGAGGAGAAAATCATCGCGACCGCAGGCGATCCACAGCAGCTTCAATTTCTCGTTCGTTTCCTTGCCGGCATCGAGAGCGGGCTTGATTGCATCGAGATCGGCAACGCCGCTGAACGAACCGATCCATGCGAAGCGGTCGAGCGCGTTGAGGCCGACAGTGAGCGACTGCCAACCGCCCATGCTCAGGCCGGTGATTGCGCGATTTTCGCGGCCCTCGGCAACGCGGTAATTTCTTTCGACGAGCGGAATCGCGTCGTCGAAAAGTTCGTGACGGAAGGCTTCAAGCGATGCGGCGCGACGATCCTTCGCCTCGCGCGGAACCTGTCCGTTCGGATGTCCGTCAATCATCAGCACAATCATCGACTTTGCTTTTCCGGCGGCGATGAGGCTGTCGAGAATCCAATTCGCCTTGCCGTGTTCGGTCCATGCGCGCTGGTTGTCTCCGGAACCATGCTGGAGCACGAGCAGCGGGAAATGTTTGGCGGCGTCGGCCTCGTAGCCCGGCGGTGTGTACACCAGCAGTTCGCGCTGACGACCGAGTGCTTTCGATTGGTAGTCATGCGTGTGGACCGTGCCGTGCGGAATATCCTGCCAGTCCCACGGCGCGGGCGGCGTTGACGGAATATGCAGGATGCTTTTTTGCGGCTCGCGCTGCGGCTTGATCGCGGGGTTCTGTGGATCAATCACGTTGAGACCGTCCACCGCAAACGAATATTCCCACACGCCCGCGGGCACAGAATCAAGCGTCGCGGTCCATGTCCCGTTGCTTCCGCGTTCCATCGCGAGGTCCTGTTTCGACCACTGCCCGCGGAGCTTCACTTCCTTCGCCTGCGGAGCCTTCAGCGCGAACGACACGTGCCCGTCAGAAATTTCAACCGCGCGCACAAGCGCCGCGCTCGCGAAAACCGCAACAAGCAAAACCAGGATTTTCGCGCGATCATTTTGCTTCATCATATTTTCAATCTCCATCTGTGAGTCCGTCCGTCCATCAACTATCAGATTGTCCGGCAGGCCGCGAACATCGCGGGATTGCATCGTGGTTTCCAATCATTGGAAAAGTGCGGAACCGAAATTTCCAATGATTGGAAATTCCGATGGTCGTCGCCACGGATTTACCGCACGGAATCGGTGACGGGTTGGAGGCGTTCGATTTTCGGCGCGGTGCGGGTTTTGACAGGGACGGGAAAACGCGCTGCGATTTCCGGCGGAGGATCGGGAATCTGGCGGACTTCTTCGTCGCCGCGATAGACGCAGTTGCAATCCACCCACGCGATGAGGCGCTGTAAATCTTCGCCTTCGATTTTCACGTCGTGGTGTTTTCCGTTCGTTGCGAGTTCGATGAGGCGGCTCGTGGCGGAGAGCATCGTGCCGGGTTTTAGCGGGCCGTATTGGTGATTCACTTCGACGCCGAGGCAGCCGGCGAGGCCGAGAGCATCGCCGTGTCCTTCGGGCTTCGGGCCGGCCCATGCGCCAGGGCCGATGAGCGTCATGTAGGGTTCTTTGAACGGCCAGAGTTTCGGATCGTCAATGCCGGTTTCGTGAAAACCGCCGCGCAACGTGAGGTCGAGTTTCGCGCGGGCTTTGCCTTCGCCTTCGTGGCACTTGCCGCAATATTTGTCGAGCACCGGCTGGCAGAAGCGTTCATAGCTGACGCTGGTTTCCGCGCCCCACGGCGGCGGCGTGAGATCGGAGGGCGAAGTGCGCAGCGCGAGCGTGCCGGCGCGCGCGTCGGGGCTGGCGGTGTGCAGCGCGTGGCAGCCGAAGCAGCCGCGCGTTTCGCCGGGCATGACGCCGGTGAAGGAGCGCATGATTTGGATGCAGCGCTGGCGTTCATCGAGCAATTGGAAGTGCAGCGCTTTTCCAGCGGGTGCGTTGAACGCGACGGAGCCGTCGGGCTGGATCGGCACTGTGCCGAGAATTCTTTTCACGCCGTCTTCCTGGATGACGGAGATCGCAGGGCCGGAATGACGAAATGATTTGTAGCCCATGCTGTAGGTCTTCGCGTCCATTTCGATCACGCGAAGAAATTTTGCGGAGCCGGGCGGGATGCCTTCGACGCCGGCATAAACATTCGCGCTGAACAGCACTCCGCCTTTCGGCTGCTCGCCAGACTGCGGCCACGCGACGCGGTTCGGAATCGCAGGCGGCGTCACGCGCGGGCGGATCGGCTGCGCATACCAGACGGTGTGGCGGCCGGAGTAAATCAGTTCGCGGTTGCCGTGGATGTCCATCAGATAAAGCGAAAAATCTTCGCTCGAAGTTCGCGCGGCGGAGACGAGGAAATCTTCGGGGCCGAGCGGATACGGGCTGCGCACGGACCAGAATCCGCCGCCGGCGTGATAGCGCGGCGATGCGATGGGACTGCCGCCTTCAGGTTCGCCGACTTCCGGCCATGAAATTTCTGCGGTGACTTTCTTGATGCCATCGGGCCATTGCAAACCGCGGGCGGTGTCGAGCAGGCCGAGGCAGCCGGTGATTACATTGTGATGACCGACGCCGACGAACATGACTTGCGAGCCGCCGGGAACCGCGCGCGCTTCCCAAAGCATATCGGGATAGGCGCTGCCGTTGCCCCAGAAAACGGCCTCGCCGGTGCCGTCGGGATTGATCGTCCAGAGTTTTTGCAGACGCCACAGCGGCCGCTCGGTGTATTCCCAGCGCGTGTAGATCACGCGGCCATCGGGCAGCAGCGACGGCGTATAGTCGGGTTCGTTGTTGCGCGAAATGATGTAAATGTTGCGGCCATCGGGATCGCAGCGCGCAAGCACGGTGGACGCCGATTGCGGCAGGCATCGCACGTACGAATTGCCGCGCGATGTGGAAAAAAGAATGTGGCCGTCCGGCAGGTAAATCGGGTCCATGTCGTCGTAAGAACTGCGCGTGAGCTGGCGGCGGTTCGCGCCGTCCGTTCCGATTTCGTAGAGATGGAAACTCACGTCGTCTTTCGGCCTTTGGCTGAAGACAACTTTCTTCGCGTCGAACGAAAGATCCATCCGCATGATGTAGCCCTCGTCTCCCGAAACCAGTTCGCGCTCGACGCCATCGGGCCGCAAGCCGTCCAAAACCAGCAGCCGGCTGCCCGATGTCTTGCCGTAGTGATAGCCGTTGCGATGAGCCGACTCGTGCGGACTGGCATAAGAAGGCGTGTCCGCCAGCAGCAGGCGATCGAAGTTCAGCAGCGGATTGCAAAACATGATCGCGCGCTTGATGCGGCGCACAGCGAGATAAAGCTCGCGCGTCGTCTTATCGTCTCGATCCGGCGGCATCGCGCACAATTGTTTTTCGAGCGCGGAGAGCGAGACGGGTTCCGGCGCGTGCAAACGCGCCGCGAGTTCGCTCGTCCACTCGATTTCCTGCAACGCAAATTGCGCCGTCGTATTGTCGCCCGCCTGAAAGATCCAGTCCGCCTCGATCATCGCCTGCGCATCGGCGGATGTGACGGGCTTCTCGTCGCGATACTTCGACAGATTCATCAGCGGTGTGACTGCATAATTTAATTTCCCGCCCCACGGCGCGATTGTCATCGGCCCGAGCACCATCGCAGCCGGCCACGACGCGTCATCGAATTGTGGCTGTTGCCATCCGGCTGAAACTTTGTCCGCTGCCTTCCACGAATCATCGCTCGTCGCGATCACGCGTTTTTCATCGCTGATGCGAACGATCACGAAGCCGGTCAATCCGGCGGGGCCGGTTGAATTCTCCGCCTCCACCGCGAGTACGTTGCGACCGGGCTTCAAGAATTTCGTGATGTCATAGGAATCGAAATCCGGCCAGCCGCCGTTCTTGCGCGGCAGCGCGCGGCCGTTGATGAACGGCACGCACGTGTCATCCGCATTGATAACGAGCCGCGCGCAAGTGATCGCCGCATTCGTCGGCGGCATGAACGACGCGCGGAAATATCTCATGCCTGCCGGAGCCGACTGCGCGGGCTTCCCTTCCGGAAACCAGATCCATCGCAAGTTTGCCGGCAGTTCCGCGCCCGCCGCCGCGTGCGCGGCGGCCAGCAAGAGAATCAGCAGCGCGACTGTGCGAAATGAATTCATGACACATGGAACATTCGCCAGATGAGTTCCAATCATTGGAAATTTTCGTCACGCCAACTTCCAATGATTGGAAATACCGCTACGCGTTTCGCGAAGTTTTCTGCGCCGCGCGCGGGGACGGGTTAGAAAAGCGCAAGGGGGTTCCGGCGGGTCTGTAGCGGCCAGGGAATGCGCGCGCCGCCGAGGCGATGGGATTCGAGGATCGCGCAGATCATTTCGACAACGACGCGGCCGTCGCGCGCGTTGCAAAGGGGTTGGCGGTCTTCGCGAATCGCGGCGAGCAGATCGCGCACGGCATAGCCGTGGCTGCTGACCTGCGCGCCGGCATCGGCGATGGGTTCGGGCACTCCGGCGCCGGCGCTGCTGATGGGCTGCCAGGCGCGCGGATCGAGCAGCGGCTTGAACGGCGCGCCGGAAATCAGATGCGCGATGGGATGCTGGTCGATGCGCATGCTGATGATGCCGCGGGAACCGATGAGCTGGAGGCCGTAGTTTTCAGAGGGCGTGTCGGCGTTGCGGATCGAGTCGAAAAATGCGGGCACGCCATTTTCCATTTCGAATCGCGCATGAAGTTCGTCTCCGGCGACCGGGCCGATTCCTTCGCGCCCTTCCACGATATCGGCGTGGACGACGGGGCGGCCCTTGTTCAGCAGTTCGGCCGAACATGCCACGGGATTTCCGCAGAAGAAATTTATGAGATTGAAGACGTGCGACCCAAGCACCCAAAGATCCTCGACGCCGCCGCGCTGGTCTTCCTTGCCGCGCGAACGAATTTCGAGCAGGCGGCCGATCGCGCCATCCTTGAGCAGGCGCGCGACGGCCGGCAGCGCCGGATGGTATCGGTTGCGATGGGCCAGCGCGAATTTCACGTTGCGTTTGTCGCAGGCGGCGACGATCTCGTCGGCCTCGGCGGGCGTGCGGCAGAACGGCTTTTCCATGTAGATGCCGCGTGCGCCGGCTTCGATGGCGGCCATCGCCATGTCGCGATGCTGGTCAATCCATCGCGGACAGATCGCGACGATGTCGGGTTTCGTTTCGGCGAGCATCCGGTGGTAGTCGGCGAAGCCGGTGGCGAGCTTGAGTTTCTTCTGCGCGGCTGCGCGGCCCTTCTCGTCGGCATCGGCGATCGCGACGATCTCCGTTTCCGGGTGCGCAAACCACAGCGCATCGAGTCCGTGGCCGTAGTCGCCGCGCCCGGTATGGCCGATAACCGCGACTCGAAATTGCCGCGTGGTTTCCGCGGCGCGCGTCGCGAGGGCGATTGATGACAGAGTTGCGGTGGTGAGGAATTCGCGTCGGTTCATGCCGCGGTTATACGCGATCCGCGCAAATTTCCAATGATTGGAAATCAGCGCCCGCGGTTTTTCCAATCATTGGAAAATTTCTCGTTCGCCGCCTGCAAACCTGTAACCTTCGACCGCGAACCCGGTTTCTTCTGCCGGTGACGAGGATCGAAACAAACGGAGTGTGACGATGGAAGAAGGCTTTTTCATAGTGCTGGGGCTGCTGCTGCTTTCAGTGCCGGTTGCCGGCTTGGTTTTGGCGATCGTCGCTTTCAATCGCGCCGGCCGGATGGCTCGAAAAGTTGACGAGCACGAAGCCGCGATCCGCGATTTGCGCGCAAGGCTGGCCGGGGGTGCTGCGCCTGCGACGAAGCCGCAGCCGCCGCTCGCCGTCGAAGAAAAGCCGGCCGCCGAAATCGTGCAGCCGCCCATGCCGCCGGTTCAAATCACGCCGCAAGGCGCCCTGCCACCGCCGATTCCCGTCATGCCGTCCGTCGCGCTCCCGCAAAAATTGCCGGCGCGGATGGCGGAGCCTGTGCCGGAATTGACGAAAGCCGCGCCGCCGCCAGCGCGGCCGCCGCCTGCGGTTGTTCGCGCCGAAATTCCGCGACCGGAAAAACCGGAGCGCGCCGGCATCAACTGGGAACAATTCATGGGCGTGAAAATGTTCGCGTGGCTCGGCGGACTCGCGCTGTTCCTCGGCGTCGGATTTTTCATCAAGTATTCGTTCGATCAGGGACTCATCAGCCCGCCGGTCCGCGTGGCGATGGGCTTCCTCACCGGCCTCGGCCTGCTCGTCGGCGGCCTGTGCCTCTCGCGCCAGAAATATGCGGTGACGATCCAGGCGCTTTGCTCCGCCGCAATCCTGATCCTGTTCGCCGACGTTTTCTCATCGTTCAAATTTTACCACTTCCTCAGCGCAACGCCCGCCTTCGGGCTGATGGTGTTGGTGACTGCGACCGCCTTTCTTCTTGCCGTTCGACTCGACGCGCAGGCCATCGCCGTGCTCGGCCTGCTCGGCGGTTTCCTGACGCCGGTGCTGCTGAGCACGGGCGAAGACAATCCCACCGGCCTCTTTGGCTACATCGCGCTTCTCGACATCGGCCTGCTCGCCGTCGCGCTGCGGAAGCGGTGGAACTACATGGTGCTGCTCGCCGCCATCGCGACAATCATCATGCAATTTGTCTGGGTCGAAGAATTCTACGCGGCCGAAAAGACCGTCGTGGCGATGCGCATCTTCGTCTCGTTCGCCTTCCTGTTCGCCGGCGCTCTGCTCTGGGCGGAATGGGACGGGCACCCCGGAATCTTCACCTCCACCTCCGCGCTGCTGGTGCCAGCATCATCGCTGTTCTTCGCGTTCTACCTGATGGATGAAAGCCATGCCGAAGTCACCGCGCATCCTGGCCGCTTCTTTGCTTTCGTCTTCTGCACCGACTTCGCGCTGCTCGCCGTTGCTTGGGTTCGAAAAAAACTTCGCTGGGCGAACCTCGCTGCGGGCGCGATGGTGTTCCTCGTCCTGGCCGTTTGGTCTTCCGAATTTCTCGCGACCGGAAACCTGAACTGGGCGCTCGGGTTTATTCTGCTGTTCGCCATCCTCCACGCTGCGTTTCCCGCCGTCGTGGAACGGCTGCGCCCATCCGGCGCGCCGCAATGGTGGTCGCATTTCTTCGGGCCGCTGGCGCTGGTGTTGGTGATGATTCCCATCTTCAAACTCGAAACACTTTCGATTTTGATCTGGCCCGTCGTCCTACTCGTTGACGTCATCGCCGTGATCCTCGCCGTCGTCACCGCCTCAATCATCGGCCTGATTGCAGTCCTGCTTTTCACCATCGCCGCGCTAGGCTGCTGGATCTTCCAGGCGCCGGAGATCGTGGGTGAGGTGCCGGAGATTCTGTTCCTTATCGGCGGCTTCGCGATTTTCTTTTTCTTCGTTGGAATGTTCGTCGCGAAAAAATTGGCGACACCTCCCGCCGATGAATCGCCGTCAGAACCGCGCCCGCTGTCCGGATTCTCGTCAGCGATGCGATCCAAGGACGCGCTCACCGCCGTGCCCGCGCTCTCGGCGATCCTGCCGTTCATGCTGCTGGCGTTCGTTATTCTTCAACTGCCGCTGACGAATCCCACGCCGGTCTTCGGCCTCGCCGCGCTGATGCTCGTGATGCTACTCGGCCTCGTAAAGATCACCAAGATCGACTGGATCTCCGCGATGGGCCTGCTCGGCGTCGCCGCGGTCGAGTCCACCTGGTATTTCCATCGCTTCGCGCCCGACCACGCGATGACGCCGCTTCTCTGGTACACCGGCTTCTACGCCGCCTTCGCAATCTTCCCGTTCCTCTTCCAAAAGCAGATGACGAACCGGATGATTCCGTGGGCCGTCGCCGCACTCGCCGCGCCCGTGCAATTCTGGATCGTCCACCGGCTCATCCGTCACGCGTGGCCGAATCCGTACATGGGCCTGCTTCCCGCGACATTTGCGATTCCCTCGCTGCTGTCGCTCGTCCAGCTCGTCCGCGCGCTTCCGCAGGACGCCGAGAAGCGCAACTCGCTTCTCGCGATTTTCGGCGGCGTTGCGCTGTTCTTCATCACGATGATTTTCCCGATTCAGTTCGACCGCCAGTGGATCACCATCGGCTGGGGCCTCGAAGGCGCGGCGCTGCTGTGGCTCAATCGCCGCATCCCGCACGACGGCCTGCGCCTCGTCGGCACGCTGTTGCTCGTCACCGCATTCGTCCGCCTCTCGCCGATCAACGCCGCACAATTCGGCTACCAACCGCGCAGCGTCACGCCGATCTGGAACTGGTATCTTTACTCCTACGGCCTCGTCACCCTGTCCCTCTTCGCCGGCGCGCGCCTGCTCCGCCGCCCCCGACACGACCTCTGGGGCATCAATGTCCCGCCGATCCTCTGGGCCCTCGGCACGGTGCTCGCGTTCCTCCTCGTCAACATCGAGATCGCCGACTACTTCAGCACCGGCACGCGCATCACCTTCGAATTCTCCGGCCACTTCGGCCGCGACATGACCTACTCCCTCGCCTGGGCCGCCTTCGCCGCCATCGTGATGGTCCTCGGCATCGCGCGCCGCCTGCCCGCCCTCCGCTACGGCGGCATCGGCCTGCTCCTCGTCACGATCCTTAAACTTTTCCTCCACGACCTCTGGAGCCTCGGCGGCCTCTACCGCATCGGCTCGCTGATCGGCCTCGCCCTCGTGCTGATCCCCGTCTCCTTCCTCTACCAGCGCTTCCTCGCGCCCGCCCTCATCAAAAAGAAAACCGAAGCCGAAAATCCACCGGAGGGTTCGCCGTGAAGACTAATCTCAAACCCTGGCGCGCCGATGCGAAGTCACCGCAAATTTCCAATCATTGGAAAAACCGCTCTCGCAAATTTCCAATCATTGGAAGTTTTCGATTCATCGCAGCATCGCTGCTGCTGTCCGCAAGCGCGGCGATCGCTGCGGAATTTCCTTCCGCGTGGAAAAACGTCCAGCCCGTCACCGTGGACAAAACCGGTCTCGTTCGGCTCAGCGTGCCGCTTGAAACGCTCGACGCGGCGCGGCCCGGACTCGAAGATTTGCGGCTCTACGATTCTTCCGGTCGCGAAGTTCCGTTCATCATCGAGCGACCGCTGCTCGCGCCGAATGCTGTCATGCCTGCGAAGAATTTCCGCGTCGCGCTCGTCGGAAATTCCACCGTCGCGACGATGGAAAACGAAATCGCCGAGCCGATTGATTCCATCGTCCTCGAAAACCCCGCGAAGGATTTCCTGAAAGGCGTCACGCTTGAAGCGTCGAACGACGGACAAACCTGGCAGCTGCTCGTCCGCAACGAACCCGTGTTCCGCCAGCCCGACGGCGCGAACAAAGTTGCGCTCAGTTTTCCAGCCGGAACGTGGAAACAACTTCGCATCACGCTCGATGACCGCCGCGCCGCGCCGATCCCACTCACCGGCGCGCGAACTTACGCCGCCGGGCCCGCTGCCGCGCCCGCCGAACCGTTCGATCTGAAAATCGCCGACCGCGACGAACTTCCCGGCCAGACGCGCTTCACGCTGCAAACCGCCGGCGCCCGCATCGTGCTCGCCGGCCTCGAAATCGAAACACCGGAAAAACTTTTCACCCGCCGTGTCGCGCTGGCCAACCGGAGTTTCATTGATAACGAAATCCGCGAAAACGAAATCGCCCGCGGACAGATTTACCGGATTGCGCTCGAAGACCAGCCGGTCTCCGAAAATCTTTCTTTCGCCGCCGATACTTCGCTTCCAAATCGCGAACTGATCCTGACGATCTACAACGGCGATTCGCCGCCGCTGCCCATCACCGCGATCCGCGCGAAGCGGCGGCCGGTTTTGATTTCGTGGATGGTTTCGCAGCCGGGAACTTTTCACCTCCTCAGCGGAAATCGAACGTGTCCACCGCCGCAATACGACTTGAACCAGTTGCCGAAAAACGTCACCGGCACGCTCGTCCAGTTGCTCGAGCGGCCCGCGCTCGGCACGAATCCATCGTGGCAGCCGCCGGAGCCGGTGCCGGATGTCGCCGAGACCGGCATCGCCATTGATCTTGCGAACTGGCGATTTCGCAAGCCGATCGCTTTCGACCATCCCGGCGTTCAGCAAGTCGAACTCGATTTGGAGACTTTGTCGCACGCGAACCAGTCGTTTTCCGATTTGCGCGTCGTACGCGGCGGAATGCAGCGTGCCTATCTGATCGAGCGAACCGGCTTCAGCCGCAGCTTCGCGCCCGATGTCGAAAAGCTCGCCGATCCGAAACGCCCGACCGTCAGCCGCTGGCAATTTCGTCTGCCGAATTCCGGTTTGCCGCTCGTCGAACTCGAATGCGAAGCCGACGCGCCGTTTTTCCGCCGCGACGTCACCGTCACCGAGGAAGTTCCCGACGAGCGCGGCGATTTGAATCCCGTCCACCGCGGCTCCGCATCGTGGCTACGCGCGTCCGGCGATAAAACATCCACGCTGCGGATTCTGCTTTCCGGCCCGATCACCACCGACAGACTCGTTCTTGAATTCGACAACGGCGACAATCCGCCGGTGGAGTTGAAGAACTTCCGCCTCACCTATCGCGCCACGCGAATCCTGTTCAAGGCCACACCCGGCACGGACCTTTTCCTTTATTATGGCAACCGCGAGGCCAACTCGCCGCGCTACGACCTCGAACTCGTCGCCCCCCAGATGCTCGCCGCCGAAAAGAGCAAGGCCAGGCTTGGCCCCGCCGAACAGCTCAAGAAAGCCCCGTGGACCGAGCGCGAACATTTCCAGGGCCTCGGAAGCTGGATCTTCTGGGCCGCCCTCGCCGGAGTCGTCGTCGTCCTCTTCATCGTCATCACCCGCCTGCTGCCCAAGTCGAACGGCTGACGCGGGCGGCGCAGACGCGGCTTGCCGAAAGTTCCAATCATTGGGAAAGTGCGGACGCGGTCTTTTCCAATGATTGGAAACCGCGGTATTTTTTGTTCCGTTGAATAATCCCAGCCCAGAGCCGTCAGAACTACCGATGCCAGATGCATCGGCCGAAGTGGATTTGCAGCCGCTGGTCGCGCGGGCGAAGGCCGGCGACGAAGATGCGTTTGGGGAAGTGGTGAAGGCGCATTATCCGAAGGTGTATGGCGTGATCTATCGCATGGTCCAGAACGCGGAAGACGCGAAGGAGCTCACGCAGATCGCGTGGGTGAAGGCGTGGCAGCGGCTGGCGAGCTTCGAGGGCAATTCGAAGTTTTCAACATGGATGTACCGGCTGGCCGTGAACACGGCGATGGATTTTCTGCGCTCGCGCAAGCGCCGCGGCGAGACGGTGTATCTGGACGAAATCACCGATGCGGAAGCGGCGAAGCACGATGCGTTGCAGACGCCACAGGCCGCGCCGGAAGAGGAAATGCGGCGCGACGAAATCCGTACGACGTTCCACAAGGCGCTCGAAGATCTCACGCCGGAGCACCGGCAGACGCTGATGCTGCGCGAGGTCGAAGGGCTGTCCTACAAGGAAATCGCCGACGTGATGAAGTGCCGGATGGGCACGGTCATGTCGCGAATTTTTTATGCGCGAAAACAGATTCAGGAAAAATTGAGGGATTTGAAATGAACCGCGAACTGGCCCAGATATTCATCAGCCGCGCGATGGATGGCGAACTGCCCGAACGGCAGCGCGCCGATCTGGAAGCGTGGCTGGCCGCGCATCCCGAGGATCGCGAGATTGCGGCACAGTGGCAGGCGCTCGGACGCCTCGCGCGCGTCGAGGCCGCCGCCGTTAAAATTCCCGACGAGGTGCTTGCCTGGCAGGACATCCGCCGCGCGATTCGAAACGCCGCACCGCAAGAATCTGCATCGCCATTCGCGTTTTTCCGGTGGCGGCTGGCATGGGCCGCTGTTATGGTCGCCGTGGTTTGCGCGTCTGCGGTTGGCTTCGGCGTGTGGCGCGGCCACCGGGCGTCGGCGCTGCTGGCAAAGGCCGAGGCCGGCCGGCCCGCACAAATCGAGTGGGCCGAGACCGAGGTGCCCGGCGCCTCGACGATGGTTTATCAGGACGAGGATTCCGGTCTTGCGGTGGTGTGGCTGGTGACTGACGATAACGGCAACGCAAAGAAAAATTCTGGATGAAGAAACTGGCGTACATAGTTCTGGCCTGGTTTGCGCTCGGCTTCGCGGCGGTCCGCGCCGAGACGGTGGACATGGAGGCGTTTCTCATCCGCGCCTCGAACGAATCCGCGCCGCTCGATTATCACCTCGACGCCGTCGTTCCCAAACTGCGAAAAATTTTTCAGTTCACAGGCTACGAATTGCTCGGCCAGGGCAGCGGCGCGGTGAATACGCCCGGCGAAACGACGATGGATCTCGGCAAGGGCCACTCGCTCGAGCTCAAAATCCGCCGCGAAAAAGGCGACCGCTTCAAAGCCGAAGTCCGTTGGGTCCACGACGGCAAAGCCCTGGTCAGCACGTCCGTTTCGATGAGCCGCAACCAACCCGTCGTTCTCGGCGGCTCCAAGGAAGGCAACGGCACGCTCATTGTCACGCTCACCGCCAAGTGATCGTGCCGTCTGCAAGCCGCATCCGGTCCGCCACTTCCGCCCGCCCGCCCGATCCGAATGAATAAACGTTTCCGCCCGGCGTCACAGTTTCAGAATGCTGCAACAGCAGCCTAAAATTTGCGGAGGATGCGAACATGAAAAAGATGATGATGCTGGTTGGTTTGACGGGTGCGATGGCGGTGGCGGGCGCGATGCCTGCGCAGGCCATCAACAAGGAATGGTCCGCCGCCTTGGGATTTCTCGGCGGAGTGCTGGTGAGCGATTGCGCCCACGGCGGCTGGGGCGGCCCGCGCGAGCGCTACGGCCCGCCACCGTGCGAGCGGCCGGTGTATTACGCGCCGGCGCCGGTGTACGTGCAGCAGGCGCCGATCATCGTGCAGCAGCCGAGCGGCCACTACGAATACCGGGAGGAACAGCAATGGGTCCCCGGCTTCTGGCAGTACCAGCAGATCGACATGAACACCTATCGCAAGATCTGGGTGGCCGGTCACTACCAGCCCGTGCAGGTGAAAGTCTGGGTCCAGGACATGCCTTGATTCGGACCGCGTGAACGAAGAAATGGCGGCAGGAAAACTGCCGCCGTTCTTTTTTTCCAATGATTGGAACTTTGCGTCGCGCCATTTTCCAATCATTGGAAATCCCGAATGCGATTGCGGAAATTTTGATTTTCTCTAACTTCGCGCGCCATGTCGTTGATCATAAAATCCGGCGGGCGCGAAGTGGCGGCGCGAAAAACCGACGAGCCGCTGCTCGCGGCAATTCAGGCCGCCGGAATCCCCATCGAGGCGTCGTGCGGCGGGCGCGGCGTCTGCGGCAGATGCTCCGTTTTTCTCGAACACGGCACCTACAAAATTTTTGACGAGACCGTCGAAGTGAATTCCGGCGAGCGGCGAGAAGAACTCGCATGTGTGACGCGCGTCGCCAGCGCCGACGCCCGCGTCGCCGTGCCGCGCCAGACCTTCGCCGAGTCCGCGGGCGCGCGGATCGAAACCGAAATCGTACTGCCAGAATTCAAATCGAATCCCGCTGTCCACCGCGGCGAAATCGTCAATGGCAGCGCGGTCAAACGCGCGCTCGGTATCGCGGTGGACATCGGAACTTCGACCGTCGTCGCGGCGCTGGTGGATTGCGAAACCGGAAACGTCATTGACCGCGCATCGCGATTCAACCAGCAGGTTTTGCGCGCCGACGATGTCGCGTCGCGCATCGCGCAATGTGGCTGCGCGGAAAATGTCCGCGCGCTCCAGCAGCTTGTCATCGCGCACACGATCAATCCGCTGATCGAGGAAATCTGCGAGCGCAACGATTTGCGGCCCGAAGAAATTTTTGCAGCCGCCATCGCGGGCAACACGACGATGAGCCATTTGTTTCTCGGCCTCTCGCCATTCAGCATCGGCACGCTCCCGTTCACGCCGGTCGCGCGGAAATATCCGGAAATTGCGGCCGCAAAACTCGGCCTGCGCGTCCATCCCGCTGCGCCGGTTTTCGTCGTTCCGTGCGCGTCCGGCTATGTCGGCGGCGACATCGTGGCCGACATCCACGTCACCGGGTTGCCCGCGCAGTCCGGCCTGTGCCTGCTGGCTGACATCGGAACGAACGGCGAAATGGCGCTCGCGGAAAATGGCAAAATACTCGCGTGCGCCACGGCGGCTGGACCGGCTTTCGAAGGCGCGGGACTGCTGCACGGATGCCGCGCAATTTCCGGCGCGATCGAGCACATCGAATTCGAAAAAGATCTGCATTTTCGATGCAAAGTCATCGGCGACTCGCAACCGGTCGGATTCTGCGGATCCGCCGCGATTGATTTCATCGCCTGCGGAATGGAATCGGAATTGATCAACACGATGGGCCGGTTCGACATTGATTTGCTCAAGTCGCGCGGCCGTTACAAACACGTTCGCGTTCGCAACGGCTGGTCGCACGGCTGCTGCGTCGTTGACGGTTTTGAAACTTCGACGGGCGAACCGCTCGTCATCACCGAACTCGACGTCTCACAAATCTTGAAAGCGAAGGCCGCGATTTATGCCGGGCTGAAGACGATGATGCATCTTCGCGGCAAACATCCGCGCGATCTGGATCGCGTGATTCTGGCCGGCGGATTTGCGAAACACATCCGTCTCGCGAATGCGATCAAGATCGGGCTTCTGCCGCCCGTCGCCATGGAAAATTTTGAAATCGTCGGCAACGGCTCGCTCGCCGGTGCGGTGCTTGCGCTCGCTGACACGACTTCTCGCGATGCCTACGCGCAGCTCATTGACGCGCCGGAGATCGTCGAGTTGAATCTCGTGCCCGAGTTTGCGACGTTCTTCGCCGATGCGCTCGCGCTGCCGTATTTGGAGCCGGAAGAATTCGAAGACAAAGTTGCGACGTAAAAAACTGGAGACAAAAAATGCATCCGACACTTGAAAAACTTTTGAGCCGCGGCCCGATTGTCACGGACGGCGCGTGGGGAACGCAGTTGCAGGCCCGCGGTCTTCCGATCGGCGCGTGTCCCGACGAATGGAATTTGACGAACCCCGACAAGGTGGAATCCGTCGCGCGGGGCTACGTTGACGCCGGCAGCCAGGTGATTCTAACGAACAGTTTCGGCGCGAGCCGCATGATGCTTGCGCGGCACAACCTCGATTCGAAGACCGTCGAGATCAATCGCGCGGCGGCGGCGATTTCGAAAAAAGCCGCGGCGGGCCGCGTGCTGGTCTTCGCTTCGATCGGGCCGACCGGCAAGATGCTGATGATGGAAGATTGCACCGAGGACGAAATGCTCGCGACGTTCACCGAACAGGCGACGGCGCTTGCCGCGGGCGGCGCGGACGCGCTCGTCGTCGAGACGATGGGCGATATCGCCGAGGCGACGATTGCAATCAAGGCCGCAAGAACGACCGGGCTGCCGGTTATCGCAAGCATGGTTTTTGACGCGGGTGCGGACAAGGACCGCACGATGATGGGCGTGACGCCGGAAGACGCCGTCGCGGCGCTCAGCGCGGCCGGGGCCGATGTGATCGGTTCGAATTGCGGGCAGGGAATCGAAGGATTTATTCCGATCTGCAAACGAATGCATGCGGTGACGAAACTTCCGCTGTGGATGAAGGCGAACGCGGGGTTGCCGGTGATGAAAGACGGCAAGGCGATTTACACGATCACGCCCGAGCAGTTCGCATCGCGGATTCCCGAACTTGTCGCGGCGGGCGCGAATTTCGTCGGCGGCTGCTGCGGCACGAGTCCGGATTTTATTCGTTCGGTCCGCAAGATTCTTTCCGCACAGTGATGAAATTCTGTCTGATCAGTTGCGACATCTTCTTTCGCGAGATGGAGGCGGCGGTCAAACGCTCGCCGCATCGCATCGAGGTTTCGTTTCTGCCGAAGGGGCTGCACGACATGAAATCGGCGGAGATGCTCTCGCGGATGCAAACGCAGATTGATGCCATCGCGCCGGGCTTCGACGCGGTTTTGCTCGGCTACGGACTTTGCAACAACGGCCTCAGCGGCCTCGTCGCGCGCCACACGAAACTGGTCGTGCCGCGCGCACACGATTGCATCACGCTTTTTTTCGGCAGCAAGGAGCGCTACGCGGAATATTTCTTCAGCCATCCGGGCACGTATTTCAAAACGACCGGCTGGATCGAGCGCGGCGAGGCCGGCGAGGAGTTGAAGCAGTTCACGATCCCGCACCAGATGGGCATGGACAAGACGCTGGACGAATTCATTGCCGAATACGGCGAGGACAACGGCCCGTTCCTTTTCGAGACGCTCGGCCAGCACACGCGAAATTACGGCCAGCTGACTTTCATCGAAATGGGCGTCGAACCGGACGGCTCGTTCGAGCAGCGCACGCGCGATGACGCGGCGGCGCGCGGTTGGGAATTTGAAAAAGTCCGCGGCGACATGTCGCTTTTCGAATCGCTTGCCAACGGCAACTGGCCCGAAAAAGATTTTCTGATCGTCCCGCCCGGCCATCGTCTCGTCGCAAGCCACGATGACGCGATCATCCGCGCCGAACCGCTGCCAGCAGCATCGTGATTTCCAATGATTGGAAAAATGCGCGGCCGAAAATTCCAATCATTGGAAATGGCGGGCTGATGATCTCGCAGCGGCCCCGGCGCGAAGACGCTGGAGGGTGACGGTTCCGGCTTTCCAGTAATCGCAATTTCTGGCACACATGGTTTCGAATCGTAGGGTAGAATTGGCGCAATGCGGACAACACGGATCAGATTTTTGATGGGCGCGCGGCTCGCCCTGTTGCTTTTCGCGCTTCCGCGGCTGGCGAGCGCCACGACCTGGTATGTCGCGATGACCGGCAGCGACACCGCGGCGGGCACCAACTGGATTACGGCGAACCAGACGATCCAGAAGGCGATCAATGCGTCGTCCGCGGGCGATACGGTTCTGGTCAGCAACGGCGTGTACCAGACTGGCGGCCGCGTGGTGTCCGGCGCGACGACCAACCGGATTGCGATCACTTCGGCGATCAGCGTGCGCAGCGTCAACGGACCATCGCTCACAACCATCATCGGCGCAAAAGATCCGGTTTCATCCAATGGCGATGCGGCCGTGAGGTGCGCCTATGTCGGCGCCAGCGCGCGCCTGGCAGGCTTCACGCTTTATGGCGGAGCGACGCGGTATTCTGGCGATCTGAACAACGAGCAATCCGGCGGCGGCGTCTGGTGTGATGCGGCGGGTTCGGTGAGCAACTGTATCATCACCGGCAACTCGGCCTCCAGTTACGGTGGCGGTGCGATGGGCGGGAAGTTTTATAATTGCACCCTTTCAAGCAACTCCGCGGCATCTGGCGGCGGCGCCTATGGCAGCACGCTCGCCGGATGCCACCTCTCGCGAAACTCCGCTCCATCCGGCGGCGGCACCACGCTCAGTTTTCTGACTAACTGCACCTTGTCCGCCAACACGGCCGCCAACAGCGGCGGAGCGGCCTATGCCGGCGTTTTGTATAACTGCTCGCTCTATGCAAACGCGTCCGGCTCCGGTGGTGGTGCCAACGGCGCGTCACTGACCAGTTGCATTCTTGCGAGCAACACCGCCTCGTACTTCGGCGGCGGAGCTTTTTCTGGCGCGCTGACCAACTGTCTGATCTATGCCAATACGGCCACTTTTTACGGCGGCGGAACCTATGGCGCTACGTTGGTAAACTGCACGGTGGTCACCAACTCGTCGTCGAGTGGCGGCGGCGGCACTTATAACGGCACACTCTATAATTCGATAGTCTATTTCAATGCATCGGCAGGATCGGGGCCGAATTACAATGGCTCCACAATGACAGCCTGCTGCACAACGCCCGATCCCGGTGGAACCGGAAATACCACTTATGACCCGGCGTTCAACAATGCCGCTGCCGCGGACTTTCATCTCAAATCTTCATCGCCTTGTATCAACAGGGCGAGCAATGTCTATATTCATGCGGTTGCCGATCTCGATGGCAGACCGCGCATTTTGAACGGCGTCGTTGACATGGGGGCCTACGAGTATGCCAGCACGCAGACATATTGCGCTGTGACTCTGTCGGCGAACCCGACGAATGGCGGAGCGGTGAGCGGCGGCGGCACATACTCTTCAGGGAACTCGATCCTGATCACAGCCGCTGCTTATGGCGGCTGGAAGTTTATCAATTGGAGCGATGGAAATTCCCAGAACAGCAGGACAATTGGACCGCTGACGAACAACGTGACCCTTGTGGCGAGCTTCGCTCAGATTCAGTCCGCGGTCGCAGTCGTCGCCAATCCCGCAAATGGCGGGACAGTTACCGGCGGCGGTACATATCCGGCCGGAACCAATGTCACAATCACGGCGGCGCCTGCTGCCAACTGGCACTTCACCGGATGGAACGATGGCATTGCACTGACTTCTCGAACCATAACTGTCCCATCGAATGACGTGACGTACACAGCCAACTTTGCGCAATCCATCGCCACCATATCCGTTGTCGCCAATCCCATCAATGGCGGCACCGTTGGCGGCAGCGGCACCTATAATGTCGGCGCGGCTGCCACTATTTCAGCCAGTCCAGCCAGCGGTTGGTTTTTTGCCAACTGGAATGATGGCGATACAAATTCATCGCGAAGCATCATCGTTCCCGCCACCAATGCAACCTACACGGCTAACTTCGCGCAGGTTGTTGCCAGTGTGACCGTCCTCGCCAATCCGACGAATGGCGGCGCAGTTGGCGGCAGCGGCGCATACTATGCCGGTTCGTCTGTCCAAATTATGGCGACCCCTAATCCCGGCTGGCTATTTATTAACTGGAACGATGGGAATACTAATGCAACCCGCTCCATCACTGTTCCGGTCGCAGGCATTACTTGCACGGCGAATTTTTCTTTGAATGTGGCGGTCATAATTGTAACCGCAAATCCTGCCACCGGCGGGACGGTCAGCGGCGGCGGAACCTTTGCTGTCGGGACGACCCAGTCCGTCAGCGCTGTGTCACACAGCGGCTGGCAATTCTTGAATTGGTCGGATTCTGACACAAATAATCCAAAGACAATCATTGTGCCTCAATTAGGTGTTTCCTATGCGGCCAATTTTGTCTTCATCGGCCGGACGGTATTTGTGCAAAGCGACTTCGACGGCGACGGTAAAAGTGATATTGCCGTTTACTGTCCGGGCGGAGGCACATGGAATGTGCTTGAGAACTCCGGTTCCAATGTGACTTATCAGCTAGGTTACAGCGCGGACGTCGCCGTAGCTGCGGATTATGACGGCGACGGAAAAGCAGACTATGCCCTATTCGAAGGCCCGACCGGAAACTGGTTCATCCGGCTAAGTTCGACCGGACAACTTTTCAGCAAGAACTGGGGCTGGAGCAGGGAAATTCCTGTTCCGGCGGACTATGACGGCGACGGGAAGGCTGATCTGGCCGTCTATGATCCGCCAACCGGCACATGGTACATTCTCCAATCGAGCAACAATCAGATGCGCGTGCAGCAATGGGGATGGAGCCAAGCCATGCCGGTGCCCGCAGATTACGATGGAGACGGCAGGGCGGATATTGCGACTTATGCTCCTGCAACTGGGACATGGACCATCCTCCAAAGCTGTGATGGTACACTCAGGCAACTGACCTGGGGTTGGAGCCAAGCAATGCCTGTACCCGCTGACTACGATGGCGATGGCAAAGCGGACATTGCAACCTATGTGCCGGGAGCCGGTCAGTGGCTGATTTTGCACAGCAGTGATGGTGGCTTCACGCAACAGAACTGGGGCTGGTCACTGGCTGCGCCAGTTCCTGGCGATTATGACGGCGATGGCAAGACCGACATCGCCACGTATGTTCCGGACGCCGGTCTTTGGTATATACTCAAGAGTGGCGGAGGAATGCTCCAACGGAACTGGGGCTGGTCACAGGCGCTGCCGGTCCTGCCTCAATTTCAGATCAACCGTCGCTATTTCCCGTCGCCATGATCAGACTTTCTATGGCCTGAAATTCATCGGCTCGCAGAGTGCTTTCAGGTTTTCCCCGGGTGTTCGCGATGGAATTTCACAGCCGGCGTTGATCAGAAACGGATTTCCGACCTCCGCATAGGTCTCGCGCATCTTCTGCCGGATGCTCGCGGGCGTGCCCTTCATCACGCCGTTCGCCGGATCGATGTTGCCCGCAAGTGCCACGCGCGTGCCGACATTGTCGCGTGCGGTTTTCATGCTGACCATGTGATCGACGTCCAGAATATCCACGCCGAGATCGGCGATGCCGGGCAGCAGGTGCGTGATATTTCCGCAAATGTGCAGGCGGACCTTCGCGCCCATTTTCTGAATCGCCGCGATCAATCTCTTTTCGCGCGGCTGGATCAGGCTTTCGTAAACATCCGGCGAAACCTGGCTCGCGATCGCGTCGCCGACGCCGATGGTGTCGGCGCCGGCCTCGATTTGAGCACGGGCAAAATCAATCGCGACGGCGACGCAAAGATCCATCAGTTCACACGCGAAGGACTCGTCGTCCATCAGATCAATGAGGAAATTCATTACATCGCGAAGATCGGCCGCTTCCGCTGCCGGACCTTCGACCCAGCCCATGATCGAATATTTCCCGCGATGCTTCGCGGCGTATGTCCGCACCGCGTTCACTCGGTCGAGCATTCGTTCGGATTTCAAGGGGTCAGGTTTGTGCAGCGTGGACAAATCTTTTGTGCCGGAAAGCGGGTGAGTGCTGTGCGGCGGGCCGTCGGGAACATATTTGATCTGCGAACCGAAACCCTGCGTTTCGCGATATGGATCGGAAATGCAACTGAGCTGGTCCATGCCGAATTCCGCCGCGCAAACTTCGTTCGCACGGGTCAGCACGCGGTAATCCGACGCGAAGGCGGCGTAATCGGAGCCGATGTGTTCGGCGGCGAACTGCATCAGGATCGGGATGCGCGGCAGGAAATCAACGGGTTTGCGGTCCAACACGGCCATGTAGCGTTCGTAGGCATTCATGGTGGCCATCGTGGATTTCTGCGCGTGCGCGTCAATCTGAATCCGCGGGGCCACCGCGGTTGACATCCGGCGGCACGATGTTAAACATCTGTTTGAAACGATTGTTTGAAATGAACGCCGGGACCAAAGAACCAGATTGCGAGACACGCGCCAGGCTGCTGGACGCGGCAGGCCGGGTGTTCGCCGAAAGGGGCTTTAACGGGGCGAGCGTGCGTGACATCTGCAAGGCGGCGCGCGCGAACGTGGCCGCGGTGAATTACCATTTCGGCGGGAAGGCCGGCCTGTACTCGCAGGTCGTCGCCCACTGGGCGGCGGTGGCCCGGCAGAAATATCCGATGGAAAACATCGCCGCCCCCAGGCGCGCGCCGGAGGAACGCCTGCGCGATTTCGTGCGCACGATCTTGAACCGCATGCTGGATGAAGAGAGGCCGCTGTGGCATGCGCGGCTGATGGCGCAGGAAATGGCGTCACCGACGGCCGCCTTCGACGGGGTCGTGAAGGCGTTTTACCGGCCGACGATCGAGCACCTCCGGCAGATCATACGCGAAATTCTCGGGCGCAAGGCGAATGACGAGAAAATTGACCGCGTCACTTTCAGCATTATGGGCCAATGTTTTTACTATCTTCATGCACGGCGCATCATTGAACTGATGTCGCCGGAGTTCCCGCGCATAGCGAAGGACGCAGGCAAAATCGCGGAGCACATCATTGAATTTTCACTGCCGGGGCTGCGGCAGTTGGCGCGGAAAAAGAGGACGACCAGAAAATGAAGAAGGTTTTGTCGCTTGTCCTTTGTCATTTGTCGCTGGCCGCACTTGCGCTCGCGGCGGCGGCGGCGGAGCCGCAGACCAATGCGGTTTCGATGACGCTGGCGCAGGCCTCCGAGCGGGCGCTGGGAACCGACCAGTCCATCGCGATTGCGCTGGCCGAGACCCAGAAGGCGAAGCTGCTGACGTGGGGTGCGGCGACGCGGATGGGGCCGCAGCTGACCGGCAACGCGGGTTACACCGCGCCTGAGCGCGACATCACCAGCCCCACCGGGCCGGTTCTGGTGAGCACGAAAAGCGCGAACATCTCGCTGGTGCAGCCGCTGCTCGATCTCTCCGTTTTCGCGGCGTATCGCGCCGGCAAACTGACGATCGAGGAGGCGCGGCTGGGCTACCGGTCAGCCGTCAGAAACATTCTGTTCGGTGTGACCCAGGCCTATTACGACGTGCTGAAGCAGCAGAGCGTCGTCGCGGTCAGCGAACAGACGCTGCGTTTGGCGCGCGAGCAGCTCGGCCTCGCGGAGCGGCGCTACAGCGTGGGCGTCGCGGTGAAAACGGACGCGCTCCGCGCGCGCGTGCAGGCGGAGCAGGCGCACCGCGATTTGATTGACGCGCAGAATGCGCTGCAGCTTGCGCGCACGGTGCTGGGCAATGTTTTGAATCTGGGTGCGGACCGGGAGATTGCCGTGAGCGATCCGCCGTGGCACGCGCCCTCGAAGGAAACCTTCGAGGCGCTGGAAAAAGTCGCCTTCGAGCGGCGCGAGGATTTTCTGGCTGGAAAACTGGCGATCAATGAGCGCGAGGAGGAGCACAACGTCGTGCGGGCGCAATACGGCCCGCGGCTCGTCGGCACGTTCAGCTACGGGTGGATCGATCCGGAAACGCAATCGGTGAAGAACGATTTCTGGAACGCGGGCGTCGCGGTGCAGATGCCGTTTTTCACCGGCGGCCAGCGCGAGGTTGATCTGAAACGCACGACGATCGAAACCAGCGAGGCGAAGCTGCGGCAGGAGAGCCTCGAGAAATCAATCCAGGAGGACGTGCGCGCCGCCTGGCTGAATCTCCACGCACTGGAGCAGTCGCTCGCGGCACTGCGCGCGCAGCTCGATGCGGCGGAGGAAAACTACAAGAATCTGCAGAGCCAGTACCGCGCCGGCACCGCGACCAGCCTCGACGTGATGACCGCGCTGAACGATTTGAACTCGGCGCGAAAAGACCTGATGACGCAGACCTACGACTACCAGATCGGCCTGCAAAATCTCGAACGCGTGACCGGTGTTTTTCAAGACCCGCTTGTGGAGAAGCTCAAGACGCCATGAAGACAAATTCCAGTTTCCAGATTTCCGATTTCAAATTGTTCCAATCATTGGAAATTTGCGCCGGCGTGATTTCCAATCATTGGAAACTGCGATGCGGCCTCGCGGCGGTCGCGGCGGCCTTCGCGATTACGGGCTGCTCGCAAAAGCAGGACGCGGTTCCGCAGAAGAAGGAAATTCCGCCGGTGCCGGTCGCGATGGCGGCGGCGACCACGCGCGATGTGCCGGTCCAGCTCGTCGGCATCGGCACGGTCCACGCGGCGGCGACGGTGTCGGTGAAGAGCCAGCAGAAGGGCGAGTTGCAAAAGGTGGCGTTCAAGGAAGGCGATGAGGTCAAGGCGGGCGATTTGATTTTTACGATTGATCCGCGGCCGTTCGACGCGGCCTTGCAGATGACCCGGGCGAATCTGGACCGCGACAAGGCGCAGCTTGTGCGCGCCGAGGCGGACATGAAGCGCGCGGATGAGCTGCTGAAATCCGATTCGATCGCGCAGTCGGCCTACGACCAGTTTCGTTCGGCGGTGGATTCGCAGAAGGCGACGATCGCGGCGGACGACGCGGCGATGGCGAACGCGCAGGTGCAGCGAGATTATTGCTTCATCCGCGCGCCGATCAGCGGGCGCATCGGCGCGCTGCTGATCAACCAGGGCAACGTCGTGCGCGACGCGGACACGGTGCTGGCGGTGATCAACCAGGTGAAGCCGATCTACGTGGATTTCAATCTGCCGGAACAAAACCTGCCCGACATCCGCGCGTACCAGGCGAAGGGCGCGCTGAAGGTCACGTCGACTTTCCCGCAGCATCCCGACATTCAGGCTGTCGGCGCATTGACGATGATCAACAACGAAGTCGATACGACCACGGGCACGATCAAGCTGCGGGCGACGTTTGAAAATACGGACGAGACGCTGTGGCCGGGCCAGTTTGTCAACGTGGCGCTGACGCTCGAACTGCGGACCGGCGTCGTGACGGTGCCTGCGGAGGCCGTGCAACTCGGGCAAAACGGCTCGTTTGTTTTCATCGCGAAGGCTGACAGCACGGTTGAGATGCGGCCGGTGACAACGGGCGCGACAGCAGACCGCATGACGATCATCGAAAAGGGACTTTCCGTTGGCGAAAAAGTTGTGACAGGCGGCCACCTTCGCCTGATCCCCGGCTCGAAATATGAACTGGCCGGCACGGAGACGAACGCGGCCCCGGCGGCGGCAAAATCACCATGAACATTTCGTATCTGTTCATCAAACGCCCGATCACCACCACGCTCATCATGGCGGCGGTGTTGCTTGCCGGCATCGCATCATTCCGTTCGCTGCCCATCAGCGATCTGCCGAATGTTGATTTTCCGACGGTGCAGGTGACGGCCAGCCTGCCGGGTGCGAATCCCGAAACGATGGCGTCCGCCGTGGCGACGCCGCTGGAGCGGCAGTTCTCGCAGATTGACGGCCTCGATTCGATGACGTCGCTCAGCACGCTGGGCTTCACGCAAATTACGCTGTCCTTCAGTTTGCGCCGGAGCATCAAGGATGTGCCGCCGGACGTCGAAGCGGCAATCACGCGCGCCGCGCCGCTGCTGCCGCCGGGCATGCCGCAGCCGCCGACCTATCAGAAGGTGAATCCGGCGGACACGCCGGTCTTTTTCATCGCGCTTTCGTCGCGGCAGATTCCCGTGTGGCAGCTGAACGAATATGCCGACACGCTGATGGCGCAGCGGCTCTCGATGATCAACGGCGTGGCGCAGGTCGGAATTTTCGGAACGCAAAAATATGCCGTGCATGTGCAGCTGAATCCCGATGCGATGGCGAGCCGGGGCGTCGGAATCAATGAAGTAGTGCAGGCCATCAGCGCCGCGAACGTGAACCTGCCGGTCGGCACGATGAACGGGCTGAAGCGCGCCTATACGATCCGCGCGAGTGGCCAGCTTTACACGGCGGCGCCTTATGAGGACATCATCGTTGCGCAGCGCAACGGCGCACAGGTTCGCGTCAGGGACATCGGCAAGGCGATTGACAGCGTCGAGGATGACAAGCAAATCGCGTGGTTCACGGACAAAGATGGCCCGCGTCGCGCGGTCATTCTTGCGGTGCAACGGCAGCCCGGCGCGAACGTCGTGGCGGTGGTTGACGAGGTTAAGCGCGTACTGCCGCAATTGCAGGCGTATCTGCCGCCGTCCGTTGAGGCGAAGATTCTTTTTGACCGCTCGCAGCCGGTCCGCAATTCCGTGGCCGATGTTGAAAGCACGCTGATCCTGAGCTTCATGCTCGTTGTGCTCGTCGTGTTCTTCTCGTTGCGAAATCTCTCGGCCACGATCATTCCGGTTCTCGCGCTTCCGCTGAGCATCATCGGCACGTTTGCGGCGATGAATTTTCTCGGCTTCACGCTGGACAACCTTTCGTTGATGGCGCTGACCCTTTGCATCGGCTTCGTCGTGGACGACGCCATCGTGATGCTCGAAAATATCGTGCGGCACATGGAGCACGGCGAGCCGCCGATGCAGGCCGCGCTGAAAGGCTCGAAGGAAATCGGCTTCACGATTCTTTCGATGACCATTTCGCTGATGGCCGTCTTCATCCCGGTGCTGTTCATGGGCGGCATCGTCGGGCGATTGTTCAACGAATTTGCGATTGTCATCTGCGTCGCGATTCTGATTTCGGGCATCGTGTCGCTGACGTTGACGCCGATGATGTGCAGCCGGTTCTTGCGGCCGCCCGGCGAGGAGCGCCACGGGTTTCTCTATAAACTTTCCGAGGGCTTTTTTAACAATCTTCAGGCGTTCTACAAAATCACGCTGCAATTTGCGTTGCGCCACAAGCTGTCGATGCTTTTCATTTTTGCACTGACCCTTTTGGGCACCGGCTGGTTCTTCTCCACCATGTCCAAGGGCTTCATTCCCGACGACGACACCGACCAGATGTTTGCCGTCATCGAGACCGCGCAGGGAACGGCGTTCGGCGAGCAGATCAAGACGCAGCAAAAGCTCATGGACATCGTGCGCGCCGACACGAACAACGTTCAGGCGTTCATGTCCGCGGTGGGCGGTCCCTTTTCGCTGGCGCAGGGCGGGCCGAACTTTGGCCGCATGTTCTTCCATCTCACGCCGCACAAGGACCGCGCGATGGATGTCTTTGCCGTCATCCAGAAATTTCGCGCCCAGTTCGCGAAGATTTCCGACGCCCGCGTCTTCATGCAGAACCCGCCGATGATCCGTCTCGGCGGCCGGCTCAGCAAGGCGCTTTACCAATTCGCCATCCAAAGCCCGGACCTCGACGAACTCTATCGCGTCGCGCCGATGATCGAGCAGAAGATGCGCGACATTCCCCTGCTGCAGGACGTGACCAGCGATTTGCAGATCAAGAACCCGCTGGTGAACGTCAGCATTGACCGCGACAAAGCCACGACGCTCGGCATCACGCCCAGCCAGATCGAGGACGCGCTCTCCAGCGGCTACAGCCAGCGGTGGATCTCCACGATCTACGCGCCGAACAACCAGTACAAAGTCCTCGTCGAGCTTGATCCGAAGTACCAGATTGACCCGGCCCTGCTGAACAAGCTGTTCATCAAATCCATCAACGGCCAGCTCGTCCGCCTCGACACCATCGCGAAGCTTGAAAAGAGCGCCGGCGTCCAGTCCATCGCGCACCTCGGCCAGTTGCCCGCCGTCACGATCTCGTTCAACCTCGCGCCCGGCGTTTCGCTCGGCGACGCCGTGGACAAGGTCAACGAGACCGCGCGGAAAATACTGCCCGCGACGATGTCCACCGCCTATCAGGGAACCGCGCAGGCCTTCCAATCCTCCTTCGCCGGCATGGGCTGGCTGCTGGTCATCGCGATCGTCTTCATCTACATCGTCCTCGGCGTCCTCTACGAAAGCTTCATCCATCCCATCACCATCCTCTCCGGCCTGCCCGCCGCCGGCCTCGGCGCCCTCGCCACGCTCACCCTGTTCCACTTCGACCTGAACGTCTATTCCTTCGTCGGCCTGATCATGCTCATCGGCATCGTGAAGAAAAACGCCATCATGCAAATTGACTTCGCCCTGCAGGCCGAGCGCAACGAAGGCCTGCCGCCGCAGGAAGCCATCGTACAAGGCTGCCTGATTCGATTCCGCCCGATCATGATGACCACGCTGGCCGCGCTGCTGGGCACATTGCCCATCGCCATCGGCATTGGCGCGAGCAGCGGATCGCGCCGCCCCATCGGCCTGACCGTCGTTGGCGGCCTGGTCGTCTCGCAGGTCATCACCCTGTACTTCACGCCCGTCTTCTACATCTACCTCGACAAACTCCAGCGCCTCCTCATGGGCCGCCGCGCCAAAAATCCGACGGCGCATTCCCCCGCCTCGCACACCTCTGATTGAGTCTTCCAATCATTGGAAACAACCGGTCCGCAAACTTCCAACCATTGGAAAAGATGGAGGGCGGGGTAACATCCCCGCCACCGGGCGTCGCAGAGCGACGCGGTGCATGTAGCCGCGGGTTTCAACCCACGGATTGTAGCCGGGGTCGCCGACCCCGGCCGCGTCGCGTAGCGACGCATGATCCGGTCTGCCGTCGCCACGTAGCGACGGGAAGGCCCGGATGGGCCGATGGATGGTAGCCGGTGGCGCAAGCCACCGGATCGCGCGCACAAAAGATGATTGGTAGGGCGCGGTGGCCCACCGCGCCGTCGGACGGACCGCTCGGCGAGCGGTCCCTACCTTCAAGATGAGACTCCGCCGCCCCTGCCGGGGCGAATGATGACTTCTCGTTTGACCGTTCCGGTGGTTGGCACCACCGGCTACCTTCCGGCTGCCCCTGCCGGGGCAGCGCCCTTCGCGTCCTTCTGTTTGAATGCCGCCCTCCGTCCGCTGATGGGATCACGCGCCGATTTCGGTGCTCATCAGCAGGCCGCTGGCGAAATGCAGGATCGTGTAGCCGCCTTCGAGGCGCGGCACCATGATGTCCTGCGTGACGCCGCGCGGTGGTTTCCAATGATTGGAAAATCTGGCGATTGGCTTCCGGAGAGCTTTCCAGAATTTGGAACTAGCCTAGTAACGTGGATACCTGCATTCCAAAATTTGGAACGAGCCTAGTAACGTGGATACCTGCATTCCAGAATTTGGAACGAGCCTAGTAACGTGGAAACTTGCATTCCAAAACTTGGAACGCGCCTGGTAACGTGGAAACATGCATTCCAGAATTTGGAACGCGCCTGGTAACGTGGAAACCTGTATTCCAGAATTTTGAATGCGTCTGGTAACGTGGATACCTGCATTCCAAAACTTGGAACGCGTCTGGTAACGTGGAAACATGCATTCCAGAATTTGGAACGCGCCTGGTAACGAAAAGAATGGGGTCAGTCGCTACGAAAAGAATGGGGTCAGTCGCTAAGTTAGCAGTTATATAACAGCCGAACGACCCGCCGGAGATCAGCGGTGTAAGGCCTGAAAGGCCGTGAGTGGACAGCCCGGGGCAACGCCTCGGGAAAATGAATGCCGACAACCCAAGCCATGAAGGGGCGTAATTGCGCGGGAGGTTTCGCCCTTTCAGGGCTTGTCCATTTTTCGTGTCCTGTTCCCGGCGCGTTGCGCCGGGCTGTCAACGTGCGGCCCGTCCGGGCCTGTCGAACCGGCGGCGGCATGACGGCCACGAGGGCAAGATGCCCCCGCCCCCGTACCGACGGCGACAGGAATGTCGCTTCTCCTGTGTTTCCAATGATTGGAAGTTTGGGCTTTCACTTTTCCAATCATTGGAGAAAGACGGCGCGCAGATTTCCAATGATTGGAAGTCACGATTATGCAAAATGACGATAGGGCAGATGCAGAGGGAGACCAGATGTGAATAAAATGGATTTGGACGGCAAGCGGGGTGGTGTGTCGCGACGCACTTGCCTCAAACTTATCGCGACGGCGGCCGGTGGCGTCGCTGCGGGCGTGGGATCGGCGAAATTTGTGGGCCGCTTGGGGCGCGCGCCCGAAGGGACGTGGCGGGTGTTGACCGCCGGCGAAGCGTCGCTGGTGGAGGCGATCGCAGAGCAGATTATTCCGGCGGATCGCGATCCAGGTGCGCGCGAGGTAGGGGTGATCTTTTTCATTGATCGCCAGCTCGACGGACCGTACCGGCGCTTTGCGGCGAAGTATCGCGCGGGGCTGGTCTGTCTGGCGCAAACCAGCCAGGCGGTTTTCAGCAAGCCGTTCGAATCGCTGGCGTGGGGCGATCAGACGAAACTTCTGCAGATGCTGGAGTCGAACAAGATCCCGAAAGATATCTGGACGAAACCGTCGGCGTCGGAGTTTTTCAATCTCGTCCGCGATCATGTCATGCAAGGTTTCTATGGAAGTCCGCGGCACGGCGGCAACCGCAATTACGCGAGCTACAAAATGCTGGGATTGGAATATCCGCGGGTGATCGGGCAGAACCGGTACGGCTGAACAAACGGCGGAAGGTGACGACGATGGCGAACAAACACGTGAATGCGGTGATTGTAGGCGCGGGCGCGGGCGGTGGCGTGGTGTCCAAGGTGCTGGCCGAGGCGGGGCTTTCGGTGGTGCTGTTGGAGCGCGGCACGTGGCAGACGTTCGACGATCACACCGATGACGAACTATTTTCGCAACGCACGACGGTGTTGGGCAACGCCTACGGCCCCGATGATGCGCGCTATTGCCGCGTGTGCGAAAACCCCGATGGCTCGACGCGAATCGTGCTGCCCAGCGAAAGCGGCTACAACAATGTCGCAGCCTGCGTGGGCAGCGGCACGCTCAGTTATGGTGCGATGGCCTGGCGTTTCATGCCGCAGGATTTCAAGATGCGCTCGACGTACGGTTGTCCCGAAGGTTCGACGCTCGATGACTGGCCGATCAGCTACGAGGATCTCGAACATTGCTACGAGCGGGCTGAGTGGGAAATTGGCGTTGCGGGCGATGACAGCACAAATCCGTTTGCGGCACCGCGCCGCAAGCCGCGGCCGATGCCAGCCTTTCCGTACAACAAAGAGGCGCGCGTGCTCATCAAGGCGGCGGAGCGTTTGAAATGGCATCCGTTCCCGATTCCGATGCTGCGCAATTCCATCCCGTATGGTGGCCGGCCCCAGTGCATTCACATGCGTTCGTGTGTGGGCTTCGCCTGCCCGATCAATGCGAAGTGCGGGACGCAGAACACCGTCATCCCGGCCGCGCTGGCGACGGGCAACTGCGAACTGCGCACCAACACGGTGGTGAGCGAGGTGATGATTGACGAACGGGGTCACGCGCGCGGCGTCAGATATTTTGACAGCAACGATCGCTTGCAGGAACAGACGGCGGACCTCGTGGTCGTGTCGGCCTCGGCCACGGAGACGGCGCGGCTGTTGCTGAATTCCAAATCGAAACTTTTTCCCAACGGCGCGGGCAACAACAACGACTGGGTGGGCCGCAATCTTCAAGGACACGCCTACTGCGGCGCGGATGGTCTTATGCCGGAAGAAATTTACGAAGAGGCGGGACCGGGCGCGTGCGTCGCGTTCTCCGATTTCAATCATGGCAACAGCGGCTTGCGAGGCGGCGGGATGCTGTGTAACGAATTTATCCCGCTGCCGTATCTTTACACCGGCATTCGCCCGCCGGGCGCGCCGCGATGGGGACTGGCGCATAAGGAATTTCAACGGCGCAACTACAAGCGGACAATTCGCGTGAAGGGGCCGGTGCAGGAAATGCCGGTGTTCGAGTCGCGCGTCCGGATTGATCCGGCCTTGAAAGATCACTGGGGTATTCCGGTGGTCCGGCTTTCCGGTCACCGCCATCCTCACGATATTGAAATCGCGAAGTTCATAGTTGGAAAAGCGGAACAGTTGCTCCGCGAAACTGGCACGTCCGAAGTTTGGACATCCGTGCCGGGAGCCGGAGGCCCCAGCGGCGGCCAGCATCAGGCCGGCACCTGCCGCATGGGCAACGATCCGAAAACATCGGTCACAAACCGGTACGGACAGATGCACGAGATTGACAACCTGTTCGTCGCCGATGGCAGTTTGAATGTGACCAACGGCGGCTTTAATCCCGCGCTGACAATCATGGCCCTCGGTTACTGGGTGGGCGAGTACATCGCCAAAGAGTGGAAGAGTGGAGCGCATTTCCATGTCTGAACAACCAATACCGTCTTCGGAAAAAGGTCCTCGGGTGCGCCGGTGGTTTGCGCTGCCTGCGGTCATGGCGGCCGTGTTCATCGTCTGCGCGGCCGTGGGCGGACTTGGTTACTTCGAGCACACGCCTGCCGAAAGAACCTGCGTCTCATGCCATGAGATCGCCGCCTCCTACGCTCAATCAACTAACTCCGTCCATCGCGACGTGTCCTGCAAGGAGTGCCACGGCCATTCAGCGGATTCGATGCACGCTGTGCGCGAGAATTTCAAAAGGGTCTTCTACCATCTCACGAAGACACACCATGACAACATCCGCCTCAGCGAGGAGCAACAGATCAGAATCATGCAGGCCTGCTGCGACTGCCACGAGCGGGAGTTCGCACACTGGCAGAAGAGCGGACACGGAACAAACTATGCCGGAATCTTCATGGATGAAAAACACAACCGGACCGAGCAGATGGCCGACCAATGCCTGCTCTGCCACGGCATGTTCTTCGAGGGTAAGATGGCCGACATGGTGACGCCGCTCAACACGAAGGGACCGTGGTCCTTCAAGAAACCGGAGACGGCAACCCGTCCGGTGATCCCCTGTCTGGTTTGTCATCAACTGCACGCCCCGGGGCAGCCGTTCAAGCGGCCCACCACGCCGGAGGCCGGCGCGACCACCAATCCGCCCGCGTTCCGGCGCGACATACTCGCCTTCTATGTGCGGCAGGAAAAAACGCATTTCGCGGCTGACGATTTATCCGTGCCGAAGATTGTCGAGCAGGGCCGGCCCGTGAAAGTCTCATCCGATCCGCGGCAGCGGCTCTGCATGCAATGCCACGCGCCGAACGCCTATGGCGAGGCGGGCACCGGCGACGACCGCACCCCGCGAGGCGTGCATGAAGGCATAAGTTGCGTCGCCTGCCACTCGCCGCATTCCAACGACGCGCGTGCCTCCTGCGCAATGTGTCATCCGGCGCGCCAATCCTGCGGCCTCGATGTAATCACGATGGACACGACGTTCCGCTCACACGCGAGCAAGCACAACATCCACACCGTCCGCTGCCTCGACTGCCATCCGGCGGGCGTGCCCCATCGCGCGCCGCAAGACACATCCGGCTCCGTGCTTCCGATGATCGAGAACGCACCATCGAAATTGCCGTAATAAAAATCAGAGGAGAACACCATGAACCGGCGTGAATTTCTCAACGGGCTTGCCTTGACTGCGGGCGCGCTGGCGACGCGGAGCTTCGCGGACGAAATGCCGCGATGGCAAATCGGCTGCTACACGCGACCGTGGGCCGAACAAGACTGGCGCGTCACGTTCGATGCCATCGCTGGCGCGGGCTTCACGTACGTCGGCCTGATGACGACCAAGAGCAAAAACAATCTCATCGTCAGCACCGAGTCCACGCCCGATGAAGCCGCGGCGGTTGGTGCCGAGGCGAAGCAGCGCGGATTGCAAATCATTTCAGTCTGGGGCGGCCAATTCAACGATGCAACCGGCTTGAAACGGCTCATCGAAAATTCCGCCGCATGCGGCTGCCCGAATCTGCTGCTCGGCGGCACCGACGAAAACCATGCGGACGCCTACTACAAAACGATCGCCGGATGTTGCGACTTCGCGTCCGAAAAGAAAGTCGGCTTGAGCATCAAGCCGCACGGCGGCAATAACGCGAGCGGTGCGCAGTGCCGCAAGCTGATCGAGCAGGTCGGCCGTAAGAATTTCCGATTATGGTATGACCCCGGAAATATTTTCTACTATTCCGACAGCAAACTCGATCCCGTTAACGATGCCGCGACTGTTGACGGCCTCGTCGTTGGAATGAGCGTGAAAGATTTCCGTCCGCCGAAGGAAGTCCTGCTGACGCCCGGCACCGGCAAAGTGGATTTCCCGAAAGTTCTGTCGCGTTTGCGGCAGGGCGGTTTCACCGGCGGACCGCTAGTGATCGAATGCCTTGATCGCGGCGACCTACAGCAGATCGCCGCCGAGGCGCGAAAGGCGCGCCAATTCGTCGAAGAACTCACCAAGACATTCTCATGAGTTCCAATGATTGGAAGTCTGCGGGAGGCCACTACTGTCCGGTTAATTTTCCAAGCACATAGATTTCGTGCCGTGTCTGCAAGGCTGAAACTGCTGCCGGAACATTTTTGTATTTCATTTTCGCCGCCGTGTTCCGGACGGTCTTTCCCTTTGGGGGAGTGCCGCCATGCGATCAGGACGGATTGTTTTTGCCCAGTTGATGGACACGCTGCCGAGGTATGAATTCAAGAAGTGCGTCCGGCGTTATCAAGGCGATCACCATGTCCGCTCGCTGAGTTGCTATGAGCAATTCCTCGTGCTGGCGTACGCCCATCTAATGGGCAAGGAAAGTTTGCGCGACATCGAAACGTGTCTGCGCGCGGTGGAGGACAAGCTCTATCACTGCGGCGTCCGGTCGGACGCCGCGCGCAGCACGCTGGCCGACGCCAACGAATCGCGCGACTGGCGTATCTTTGCTGATTTTGCAGGCGTGCTCATCGCGCAGGCCGCCGATCTTTATGCGCAGGAAGAGTTCAGCGTCCAGCTCCGGCAGGCGGCCTACGCGCTGGATTCCACCACCATCAGCCTGTGCCTTTCGCTCTTTCCAATCATTGGAAGTTGCGCACGCGAAAATTTCCAACCATTGGAAATGGCGCTGCGCGGCACCATCCCCACCGTGGTGATCGTCACGCCCGCGGCGGTTGCCGATGTGACCGTGCTGGACGAGCTGGCCATTGAGGCCGGCGCCTTCTACGTCATGGACCGCGGCTATCCGGACTTTGTGCGCTTCGACCAGACCGTGGTGCT
>CAIVKH010000136.1 GCA_903906425.1 uncultured bacterium | reverse complement strand
TGATTTGTAATCAGCAGGTCAACGGTTCGAGTCCGTTTGCTGGCTCCACACTTGCAACCAATAGAATCAAGCCTTAAATCAATGTTTCCCTCACTGTTTGCAGTTCTTCCCATTTGTCGGGTTTGGGCAAGAAAAGGCACTTTTAAGCACTCGAATTGCAAACAAATTGCAAACAACTTTTCCGGCCCTGATTTCCGGCTTTGATCGGGTGCAACCGCTACGCGGCGAAATTTCGGCCCGATGCTGCCGGCATGTCATCACAAGAGTGCGGGCGGGAAAATGCGATGGCGCGGCCCACGGTGAGCCAGTGGATGAGTTTAGCGGTGCAAGTTGATCGTGGTTGCCTGCACCACATGCAAAGCACACGAAATCAAAGCAGGGTTTCGACCGGCTCGATGCAGCGCGGATCATCCGCGCGGGCGTTGTTCACCAATGTTGAAACGGCACGGCACATCATTTCAGCGGCGGGATACGGTTTGAGCAGATGCGACGGCGGCGGCCCGAGGGCAAGCCAGCGGGCGCAATTTTCGCCAGTGAGCAGCGCGGGCATCCGGTCGTGAATCTTCGCGAGCATTTCATTTGGCGTGGTCGTGATGATCGTACAGGTTGTGATTTCGTTTTCGTCCGGCGAGAGCGCCAGCGTTCCCAAAGTCCCGCGAATGCGAACGGCGTGCCGGTGCGAAGTGTGAAATAGTACGGCTGTTTGATGCGCGCGCCCGCCACGGCGGCCCACTCGAAAAATCCATCGGCGAGAATCAGGCACCGGCGTTTTGCGTAGGCGTCGCGGAATGACGGTTTCTCGGCAAGCGTTTCGGCGCGGGCGATGATGAGTTTGTTTCCGATGGCCGCATCTTTGGCCCAGCGCGGAATCAATCCCCAGCGAATCCACGCGAGCGTGTGCGGTTGTTCGTTCAAAATGGCGGCGACGTTTTGCGACGGCGCAACGTTGTAGCGAGGGCCGGGCCATTCTGGAATTTGCAGGCCGGGGAATATGGCGGTGAGCTTCGCCTTTTCCTTCGTCGTGATCGTGAGCCGTCCGCACATGGCGCAACGTTACACCGTGACATTCATGCGGGGCAGGGCGAGTCGGCAACGCGCGGTCTCGCCGGGCAGCAGATCGTTTTTCCGCGCGGGCGCTTCGTCGCGGTCCGTGATGCGATGGCGTCCAAGAAAAAGCGACGTGCCCAGCGCGAGCTTGTGCTTGCCGAAAAGCTCCGCCACTTCGTCTATGGCGCGCGACGCGGCCCGCGTTTGCTCGATGCGCAGCGGAGTGGAAAACAAATCGTATTGCTCCGCCGCGTCCGCCTCCACCTTCGCCAGAACGATCATCGTGGCCCGGTATTCGACACCGGGCTGATAAAGCCGTTCGAACATGACGCGCACCAGCGGCATCATTTCCTGCGGCGACGAAGTCGCGCGGTTCAAGTCCGCTTCCATTCCGCACTGGCTGAAATCTTTTTTCCGAATCGCGACATACAAGACGCGCGATCGGAGTTTGTGCCGCCGCAATTTGATGCACGCCGATTCGATGTTGCGGGCAAGTTTCGCAAATACATATTCGCGGTCACTCGACGGCGCGGTGAACGTCTTGCATTTGCTGACCGTCGCGTAATCGGCTTTTTCTTCCGTCGTCACCGGATTGACGGATTCGCCGCGCAACTCGTGCCAGATGTCGCGGCCCGGCTTGTGAAGCAATTTCGAAACCCACGATTCCGGTCGTTGCACGAAATCCAGCGCCGTTTTGAGTTCGTGCTTTTCCAGCAGCGCGACGGTGTTTGATCCGAATCCCCAGACTTCTTTCAACGGCGTACGCGCGAGCAACAGGTGAATGTGATAACCCGCAACGGCGGTGAAGCCGTCCGGTTTGCGGAATTTTGAACAGAGCTTCGACAGGCCCTTGCTCAGACTCAAACCGACCGACACCGTGAAACCAAGCTCCGCTTGAATCGCCTGTTTCATGCGCTGGGCGATTTCTTCATACGAGCAGTGATGTACGCGCCGGCATCCGGTCAAATCGGCGAAGCCTTCGTCAATCGAATGCTCCTCAACCAGCGGCGTGAATTGCCGCATGATGTTGAACATCCGTTTCGAAACCAGGCTGTAGGTTTCGTAATCGTCAGGCAACACGATCAAGTCGGGGCATATTTTCAGGGCCTCGTGGAGTGCCACGCCGCGCTTGATGCCGAGCGCCTTCGCCTCGTAGCTGGCGCACGCGATGATGTTCCGTTCCTTCCCCGTCACCATCGGTTTTCCGCGCCATGCGGGATTCAACGATTGTTCGACGGACGTGAAAAAGGCGTCGCCGTCAACGTGCGCGATGGCACGCGGAAATGAATCCAGAGTCAGCGGCTTTGTGGCGGCGGTCATTTTCGCACGTCCCCGCGCTCATTCAGCGTATTTCCTCACAACGCCCCGCACCACGCCGCCGATGGCGAGGCTTTCTTTCGGGCGGATGGTTTTGAATTTCGGGTTGGCCGGCTCCAGCCGCACGCCGGACCTGTCTCTGAAATAAAATTTCAGCGTCCACTCGTCATCCACGCAAGCAACCACGATGGAACCGTTTTTCGGATTCGCGCCGCGCTCCACCAGCACGATGTCGCCGGGCATGATGCCCGCGCCGGTCATCGAATCGCCGCTCACGGTCAACATGTAGGTTGCGTCCGGCCGCCCGATCAAGAATTCATCGAGACTCAGCACGTCCGCAAGTTCCTCTTCCGCTGGCGACGGAAAACCCGCCTCCACTGTACCCACAAGTTTGAACTGGCAGCACAGTTTTTGCGTCGGATCGAGCTTGCCGCCTATGCTGTGCGTCAGCCCGCCGGCCGTGATGATTTGTTGCAACAGGACGAAGGCGGTGTTTTTCGGTTTGCACGCGAACACATCGGGTATTTCCGCATACGACGGCGGGCGGCGCTCGTGCCGGTAAAAACGGCGCAACGCTGCGGTTGTTTCATCAAGTTTCAAGATGCGCGACATGGTTTGATTCTCAGAACTGTCAAAAATATAAGTGAACGAAGGTTCACCTTCAAGAAATGACTGGAATATTTCTTTCGCCGTGGCGCGGACGGCCCGTCCGCGAACATGTAGCACCGCACTGTGAGCGGCGTCGTTCGTAATTCGCAGCGACATTTCGAGTCATGCTTTGCTCGCGCTCGCGCGGGCGTCCGCGCGGACGCGCCCGCTCGCTTGTCCGCGGGCGGACGCGCGTCCTAGTTGGAGGCAGATGATTTTCTGTCATCGTGGCGGTGAGGTGCATTGGTGAGGCGTTGTGCAACAGTCCGGCGTCTTGCAACCGAAAAGTGAACCTAAGTTCACTGGCTGGAAAACGAATGTGCGGCGCTGGTTTCGCGACGGCAGCCGTCGAAATGATCACCCGTTGTTCTCCGGCACTTCCTTCTCGCGCCCGCGCGGGCACCCGTGCGGGTATGCCCGTGCTCGCGCCCGCTTGCGGTAGCGCACGGGCGCGCCCGTCGAAATAAGGACCCACTCAATCTGCGCGCTTTGCCGACATGCGCTTCGCCGTTTAATTTTTCGCCGTTTTTCTGTGGAACCCGGAACCATCGTCTCTCCCGTCATTGGAACTTTTTGCATACACACCTTCCAATCATTGGAGAATTCCGCTTCCCGCAATCTGCAATCTGAAATCGCATCTCACGCATTCGCGCGCGCGTCCGCGTCCGCCCGCCTGTGCGCGTCCCTGCGGGCGGACGCGCGGACGCGAAGCGGCAGGTGTGAATAATACATGGCGCGAAACGTGGCTTCGCGCGCGAGTGTTCGCGCGAGCCTGCTCGCGCGCGTGCTCGCGTGCGAACGCGCGTTCCAGTTAGAGGCCGCCGGTTTTCTGTCATCTCGCCGATGACTTGCATCGCAGAATGTTCTCATGCTTGTGTTCGTTCTCTAGCGCGGATGCGAAGTATTTTCGCTATTCGCGCCGAGTCATCCACGCAGATTCGTCTCGCGCGGACTGCGCGCGCGGACGCGAATCGGCCCTCGACGATCCTCGCGCGCGGCCAGCCGCGCGGCTGACCGCGTGTGCGCAGCGCGCGCGGCTGCGCGATCTACATAAACGCCCGCTGATTTTCGCGATCATCAGGCGGCTTTGTCATTGCTCGCGCGCGAACTTGCGCGAGCATTCGCGTGTGCGTGCTCGCCTGCGAACGCGCGCGAACGAAGCGCTGACATGTTGCCGATGCTGTTCAAGAAATGGTTGCCGAACTTTCATGCGCGCGCATCCGTGCGGGCGGACGCGCGTGAGAAGCAAATTGGAACTGAGCGCGAACAAGTCGCGCAATTTCGTTTCACGCGCCCGCGCCTGTGCGGGATGCGCCCGCGCGCGGTTGTGCGGCTGCGTCTCCGCGTCTGCGCCCGCGCGATCTACACAACGGCCCGCCGCGCTACGCACCGGCAACGTTCCATTCCGGCTCCCCGCGCCCCTGCCTCACGTGGTTCTGCTCGTCTCGTCTCTCCCGTCTCGTTTCGCATGTTCGCAGATACCCTTCCAAACGGCTCATCACCGCCGCTGCCGGCGAATGCGTCGTGTCGTACCGTTCCAACAACTCGTCCAAGACTCGTTCCACGAACTCACGTCTCAGTCGCAGGCATTTTTCGACGACATCACGCGCATGAGGGCTGGAATCAATCGCACACATCGCGGTGATCATCTCGTAATCATCCCGTGTCGATTCGCGGAAATTTTCCAGTGCGGCCCGTTGCATTTCGCTCTTCGGCTTGCCCGTCTTTTTACCGTCGTTTTGTCTCACGTAACGGTTGTTTAAGTTAGGTTTCTTCACGTGATCTTCACGTGAGGCAGGGGCGCGGGGAGCTCCGCGGGGACCGTCGCGCCCGCCATCATCGCCACTGTAGCCGGTGGCGTTGACACTGACATGGCCGTCGCCGGGATCATCATGATGAGGAACGAAACCCGTGCCCGCCTGGTCGTCAGCCACCGCGGAACGATCTCCGCCCGTCTGCGCACCCGCTTGCACACCGTTTCCATGAACGGGCGGCACAACGCGGCCACCCATGATTTCCTCACGACTCAACACCCAGCCCGGCCAGTCCGCCGACAAAATCGGCGGACGCATGAAATGACACGCCATCGACCGCTTGTCCGGGTCCACCAGAAACAGCGCCAGTTCCCGCTTGTTCCGCCGGTCCGAATGAATCCCGCGCCACGACTTGTCCAGCTCGCCCCACGCCACCAGCCCGGTACGCCCGGCCGCCAGCTTCTTGGGATAAACAGACTCGTCCTCGATGCGCCTGATATATCCCGCCCGCAGCATCGCATTTCCAAACTTCAACGCTTCCGGCCACTGGGCCCACTCACCCATCAACCGCGGCTCTGCATTCCAAAACAGGCCGCAATCCGTCTCTTTGTCCGCCGCCCACTTTGTCCCCCAGGTCACATACGCCTCAAAGACGCGGCCCCTTTGCGACTGCGTTGGGCTGCTGTAGCCCAGCTCAAGGCAAAGGCGGTCCATCCGCGCCGACGTTCGTTCCCCGGTCGAAATCATCCAAAAATCCATGATCCGTTCCTCGAATTTTCAGACCTCGAATTTCCCGTCTTTCTCGGACAAGCCTTCAGAACATTTCTGTTCGCTCATCGCGCCACGCCCCACGCCAAACTTCGGGCGGTGATGCCAGAGGGGACATTGAAAAACGCGGCAGCTCGCGACATCGGTTCGACTGAAGCCACGACATTGCAGACAGTGGGCCTTGATCGAGGCGCGCGGCGACGCCTTGCCGGCGAATACACGCTCGAAAAGTCGGACGTATCCTTTCGCCGCCCTCTTCACCCGCTCAACTTCCAAACCCACCCACTGGGGCATTTTTTCGGCGGCGTTTTCGTTGGCGGGGCATTTCTGGACCTGCTCGCTCACGACTGCACCTTGCCAACGCGGAAGCGGGCGACGGCGGATTCCAAGTCTGCGACAGCGTACAATGAAAGCCGGGAACCGATACGGGACACGGGAAGCAGTCCGCGGCGCGTGAGGTTCGAGACGTGACGGCGGGAAATGCCGAGAAACTTCGCGGCGTCGTTCGGGCGCAGGAAGCCGGGGCGAATTTGCGGCTCGCGGTTGGGCGGGGCATCCGGCTTGTCGTCGGGGATTGTCGCGAGCGCGGCGGCAACGGCGGCGGCGATTTTTCGCTTGGTCGTCATGGCCGCGCCCTCGCGACGCGGTTTGCTTCGCGCAGTGTGGCAAAGTCGGGGAAGACTTTTTCAGGCTTCAATCCCAGCGCCACGGCGATTTTCTCCGCCGTCTGTCGTGATGGTTTTGCCGCGCCCGCTTCCAGCACGGCAATTCGTGGCTGCGAAATTCCGGTGCGGCGTGCGAGTTCGACTTGCGTGATTTCCGCTTCGATGCGGGCGCGTTGAAGCGCCGTATGGAAGCCCGCTGATTTAGACATATTCGATTTCATGCCCACAACGCTACGGAGCCGAAGGCAGGAAGAAATTGTGTGGGGCGAGAGCAAACGTTTGGATCAAGATGAAAAAAACGCGCCAACGGATTTGCGGCGCGTGTCGCAAGCGAGGAAGGAAATAAATCGGAGGCTATTGACGAAACTTTTCGGCGTAACGCTCCCGGCCCTCGACACGTTTTTTCGCCCTGTGAAACTCGCCGAGATCAATTTCCCTAAGAACACAGAACTGTTTCTCGGTTCCACCGGGATTCTGCTTTCGCCAATCTCGCCAGTCTTCGACACGCTTCTCGTCAGCTTTTGGGTTGGTGTCGCGCTTGCGTCCGCGTTTTTTCGCGGGGTGCTTTTTCCCTTTTTCAGCATCAGGTTGGGGATTATCGCTGGGAATGATTTTCGGCACTGGTCCGAGTTGTCTATCTAACAGCCTTTTTGCCCGTTCAACCGCGCAAAGTATGAGTGCTTTCTGGTATGCACCGCTGTCAGCAAAATCTTGCGGGGCGGGATAAATCGAATTCTCACGTCGCTCGCGTTCCTCATCGATCAATTCAATCCCTGTACCCACTGATAACGCGCTGCGTCTTCTGGCAGTCAACATACATCCTCCATTTTCGCCGCTTTCGTGGGATAACGATCGGCGATCTCCTTATCCTCATTTTCCAACCGCTGGAAATTCACGGCATTCCCTCTCATCCAGGATTCGATCTCAACAGGTCGCCCGAAAGCCTTGCTGCGTCGTGAACATTGGGGAGTTCGGCGGCGAGATCGCGGAGGATGCGGTTGCGCTGTTCGAGGTAAAGATCGAGAACGCGGAGCGCGTCTTCGCCCATTTCTTTGCCCGCGAAGAGTTCCTTTTTCCGTTCGCCGAAATTGAGGCCCGGTTGAATTTTCTTTCGCGTGAGCGCCATGCCGAGGTCGAAGTTCGTCAGTAGCAGGCGGCGTTTCCGGTTTTTTGTCTGGCCGCAGGCGTCGAGAAACCATGTGGGCGATCCGGTGGTGTCAACGTTGAGCAATTGGAGAAGTTTCTTTTCCAGCGCCCATAATTTGAGAATCGCGTCTTCGCTGATTCCGAGCGTGCGGAGATGAATCACCGTGCGCAGTATCGCGAGTTCATTATCGCCGTAGGTCGCGCCTTTGCGGACGGGAAACTCGAAACGGCTCTGCAAACCGCGCAGATAGACCGCCGGGCGGTTCAACTCCTTTGCCATATCAGCGAGCGTGAGCATCACATCCGAACTGTTGCAAATTTTGCAACAGTTGCCTCCGGCCTCAAGCCGTTCCCTCTGTTGTGTTCTTGAACAAAGCCTTTTGCTCCGCCTTCAACCGCTTCTTTTCACGGCTTTCCACCTTCTTGATATTCTCGGCGACAGGCAGGTGTTCGGGCATCGTGCCGCCCAGCTCCTGAATGGTCTGGCGCACCTTGCGGCCCACCTCGCCGTGAATCCGGTTCGCGGCCTCCTTCGACCGCACGTTTTCCCGGCGCAGCTTGTCTTCTGTTTGCGTCGCGCGGAAAAGATTGGCGGCCAGTTCCGTGCTGCCCATGTGGTCGAGAATTTGATCCTTGGCACCAAGCCGCTTGCGCTGGTGGATGTCCCGCATACCCAGCCCGCCATAGAGCCCGCGATAACCGTGATCCATGAAGATGGCGTATTCCATTGGCTGGATGACGCCCGATTGTCTGGCCACGCCCGCCAGATTCTTGTTGTGCGTCTTCATCTCCGCCCGCAGATGAAGGCGCATCTGGTCTTCCTTCAGCGCCTCCCCGCCGGCCAGTTCCGCGCGTCGCGTTTGCACCGCAAAATATGACTGGCCCAACGCCACGAGCGGCTTGCTGGGGTCCGCGTTTTGAATGACGAGATAGCAGGCGTAGCGCGACATCATCACCGTCTCAACCGCGCGCTGTCCGCCCTTGCCGATTTCGATCATTTCGGTGATTCCAACGAAATGATCCTCGACGCGCTGGGCACTGTTGAAACACGCGGTCTTGGCCTTTTCGATCACCGTCTCGAAATTCCGGTAATCCGTGTAGCCCAACACATGGGCAAAATCTCGGCTGGACCAGAATTCCGCGCCGGACTCATTCACGCGCTTGATGCTCTCAAACGTGCTGCTTCCCGCAGGCACTGGCAGTTGATCGCTCATAATTTCATCTTCCTATCTCTCGTCCGCTTCCGCGCCGCCGTCACTTTCCAATCATTGGAAACTTCCGCTGCCCCAAATTCCAATCCTTGGAAATCATCGTTTGCGTCCGCCTCAAAACGCCTTGAACAGATCGCCGAGCGTGTGGCGCAGATTCCATTTCTTCGTCGTGTCCAGCGCGCGTTCGAGGCAGATGAAAATTTCCGTTTTATTTTTCTGGAACCACGCCACCGTGGACGCCTTCAAATCGAAATCCAGGCACACCAGCGCCGCCTTGTGCGCGTCGCGCGCGCGCCAGACGGTGTTTTCCGTGATGCCCGCGAGGGGTTCGAGCTGGTAATCCAGCATGAAGCCGTTTTTCAGCAGCACCTCGTCCACGATCTTCTCGCGCTCCAGTTGCACGAACATCGTCTGCTCTTTTTCCGCGATGAACCCCGCCAGCACCGCCGCATTTTCCGCCGTCGTCTTTTTCGGATCGGGCGCGAACTCCGCCCGCGGGAAGGACGACTTCGCCAGCGTATAAACCTTGAACCCCAGCCCGTCCGCGAACGTCCGCTGCGCATCGCTCGGCAGCAACCCCGCCGCGTCCGCCTGCATCTTCGCAATCACCCGCTTCGCACGTTCGATCGTGATGTCGCTGATTTTCTTGAACCCCGCCTTGAACGCCGGGCTGTCCGCCGCCGTCGCCTCCGGCAACTGCACCAGAATATATTTCCGGTTCCCGCCGTCCGCCTTGTTCAACTCCATCACCGCCTGCGCCGTCGTCCCGCTGCCACAGAAAAAATCGAGGATGAGATCATCGGGACCGCTCGCGAGTTCTAACATTCGCGTGAAGAGTTTGACGGGTTTCGGCGTATCGAATGGCGAAGAACCGTCAAACAATTCTTTATTCTCTAACGTCGCCTCTTTGTTGTGTCCTGCGAATTCGTGGCCCCACCACGTATTGGGCGTTATGCCATCTTCAACCTCGGACAAGAATGCCTTCAACATTGGGCGGGCATCACCTTTGACTCCAAACCAGATTCGATTCTCAGAAACCCACTCGTCATATTGCGCCCGATTGCACCTCCAAAAACGTCCCGGCGGCGGATTGACAGTGATATTCGCGGGAGTCGTGATTGTGAACATTCCCGCTTTGTACGGTTTGCTGGCGGAAAGGTCCTGAGCACGCCAAACGCCTCTCGGGTCGTCATCGGGATTTTTATAATCAGCCAACTGCTCTTCCGTGCGCTTCAGCTTGTTAATCGTGAGGAATTCTACGTTTCTAGCGTACAAAAGAACGTGGTCGTGCATGTCGGAAACAAACTGCGCCGTCACGTTGGAAACATAGCGTTTCTGCCAAACTATATTCGCAACGAAATTCTCTTCGCCGAATACTTCGTCCAAGACGCGCCGGAGATTCTGAACTTCGTGGTCATCAATGGTCACGAAGATCACACCGTCGGGCCGCAGCAAATAGCGGGCGAGAAGCAGGCGAGCGTGAATCATCGAAAGCCAGTTGGAATGATAGCGGCCGTCGGCCTGCTTGTTGCTGTCAATTTTCACGCCTTGCTCGGTGACGCCGGTTTGCTCCCAATACGGTTTGCGATCCTGCGTGTAGTTGTCGGAATAGACGAAGTCGTTGCCGGTGTTGTAGGGCGGGTCAATGACGATGCACTTGATGCGCTCGCGATAGGCGGAGTTGAGCAGCTTGAGCGCTTCGAGATTTTCGCCCTCGATGATGATGTTGCCGCCGGCCTTTTCGGGATTCACGGAGCGCGCGGGATCGAAGACGAGCGCGGCGGTGCTGGGCGTGAAGGCGTTGCGTTTCGATTTCGTTTTGCCGAACCATTTGAATTCGTAGCGTTCCGTTTCGTTGACGCCTTCCGCATCCGCCAGCTTCCGCAACTCGTCGGGATTCACGCGGCCCTCGACGGTGAACAAATCCGGGAAAAGTTTCTTCAGCGTCGCGAGCCGTTCCTTGTTCAAGTCGGGCGTGGCAACGGCGGCGATGGCTTCAAGGTCGGTGGGCTGGGTCATATCAATTCCGTTTCTGACTCGTGCAATGCGCGCGGTGTCGAATGTTGGAGTCCAGCCTTCAGGCTGTCTTTCGGACACGCTGAAGCGTGAACTCCAACGCTTGGAACTGTCCGCGCCGCCAATTTCCAATCCTTGGAAAACCGCTTCACAAATTCACCCCGCTCAAAAAGCTTTGCCAGTCGCGGACGGGCGCGACGTAATTGAGTTCGACGCCGAGCGCGGCGAAATGTTTTTGGGCGCAGAGGATCTTGTAGCGTTCGTCCTCGGTCAGCGCGCGCTGGTCGTTGAGTTCGTTCGTGCCCTTCGTTTCGACAACGAAATAATAATCGTCCGCCGTGCCCGTCCGCAGATTGGTGCGTTTCATCACGATGCCCCAATCCGGCTCGTAGTCGCCGATGGGCGTCGGGATTTTGTAGTCGGCGGGCAGCTTCAAAAAGCAGACGACTTCCGCGTTTGCGTCCGCCGCGCGCGCGAACGGCTTTTCGACGGTCTCACTGTCGCAGATGGCGTGGTCATACACGCCGCGCTGCGGCGTCGGCTCGGTGGGCTGGAAGGTGGGGAAGCTCTCCAACAAAATGTCCAGCGGGACGGCCTCGCCCGTCGGTGTGTATTGGAGCGCGCGAAGCATTTCGTCGCGCTCGAAAAAGCGTATTCGCTGTGCCGCCTCCTGTATCCACTGCGGCGGATTGCGGGCGATGCGGTCGAGCGTGGTCAGCTTGTTGATGATGCGGAAAACGGTCGTGTGCGAAAGCGAGGTTTGCTCGCTCAATTCCTCCACCACGTCGAGCGGACTGAAAACCGCTTCCAGCGTTTTCTCGTCGTGGGCCTGCTTCGTTCCGCTCACATCGTCTGCATCGAGCGAATCCATGCGGGTGAGCGTGATGTCGGCGCGATATTCGCGGATGTCAATTTTCTCCAGCGCGGCGGCGGCACGTTCGATAACTTCATTCTCGTCAAACTTCACGGTGTAATCCGTTCGCCGGCTCAGTCGTTTCCAAAACTCTTTGAACGCCGCACTCTCAAAAGCAGCCTTTTTGCGCCTCACAATTTTCGGTCTTGGTTTTCCCTTGGGCCGGTGCCTCAACTGCCCGCCCGCATCGGCGCTGCCGTATTGCTCGATGATTTCCGCCTGATATTGCGCGAGAAACGTTTCATAGGACTCGTTCGGGATGACGGTGAGGACGTTGATTTCCTTGCCTTCCGGCGTGTCGTCGGCGTCATGCACGCGCTGGCCGGCCTGGTTGCGGCAGATGCGAAGGCCGCGCCCGATTTCCTGCCGCTTTTTGATTTCGCTGTAGGAATTGTTCAGCGTGGCAATCGTGAACACGTTCGGATTGTCCCAGCCGACGCCGAGCGCGGAATGGGAGAAGATGAATTCGATGGGTTCCGAGAATGACAGGAGCGTTTCCTTGTCGCGCAAAATGCGGTCGAACATTTCTTTGTTCCGCAGCATCGCGCTTTCGTTGTCGGTGTATTCGCCGGATGCGCCCTGCGCGAAATAGCTGCCCTGCACGGCTTCGATTTCTTCGGGCGTCGCCTCGCGCTGTTGAAGCTCGCGGACGATCTTTGGATATTCCTCGCGGAAGATCCGGCGGATGATGCCTTCGGGATCGGTGTAGTTCGCGACGCGGTCAATGAAGCACAGCGCGAGCGGCTTGATTTCGCGCGCCGCAAGTTCGGCCTTCCGTTCAAAATGCCGCCGGATGAACCAGTGGAGCTGTTCGCGAAAAATGCCGGAGCTGTCGCCGGCCCGCGCGCCCTGCACGATTTCCGTTCCGTTCGTGAAGCTCACGCGCCACACACCGCCCGCGAGTTTGCCGCCGACGATGCGGTCAATCGTGTAATCGCGATAGGAAACGTTGCCGGTGACTTCGCCGAGATTCGTGCGCGCGGAAAGCCAGTTCGTCGTGGTGAAATCGAATTTGCCGTTGGCCTTTTTCTTCCACGCTTTGAGTTTCACTTTTGGATCGCCAACGCCGATTCGCACATCGGCCAATTCGATTTTCAGCGTCGCCTCGTCGTTGCGTTCCGCGACGTTCAGAATTTCGATTTTCTTCACGAGGCTCTGACGGTAGGAGTCGCCGGGCGTTAGGCGGTACAGAAGATTTTTCAGCACCTTGTGCGTCGCGGAATAGCGGAAGCACGCGAGCGGATTCAGATTTTTCAAACGCGCGACGCTGTTCTCCGTGTCCATGCCTTCCTGCGGTTCGTCCATGAAGAGGATCGGGCGGCAGCGGCCAAGCGCGGCGAGATAGGACTGGTCTTGAAACGAATCGTCGCGCTCCGTCTGGTTGATGATGCGATCATCGGCGGCAAACGACTGGAGCGTCATCACCATGATTTGCGGGCGCGTGTCGCCGATGAAGTGTTTGAGAAGATTCAGCTTCTTGCTGTCGTATTCGAAAAATGTCGGGGTGAAACCGTAGAGCGCGGCGAGCTGATCTTTGAACATGTCGAACGTCGCGACGACACCCTCGCGGATGGCAACGGATGGAACGATGATGATGAATTTCGTGAAGCCGATTTTTTGGTGCAGTTCGTAAATCGTGCGGAGATAAACGAGCGTCTTGCCCGTCCCGGTTTCCATTTCGATGCAGTAGTCGGCATCGGGCGAAAGACTCATGGCCGCGTCCGCAACTCCGTTTTCCGCCGCAACGGCGCGGACGTTCGCCGCGATTTCGTCCGGTGAGAGATTGCAGTTATTCATTTGGATTTCGTCAACGTAGGACAGATCGAATGTGTTCGGCTGCTGTCCCTGAAAAATCCGCACAGCGGCGTCAATCGCCTTCCGCTGATATTCAAGCTGCTCCAGTTGAAACTGCATAAAGCGCCGGATGCTAGGCGCGGCTCACGTTCAACGCAAAACGAAATCGCGTGCAAGAATTTCCAATGGTTGAAAACGCGGATTTCATTTCTTGCGCGGGCGGAAACGGCCCTGTGCCATTTCTTCGATTTTGCCGGCGGCTTTGAGGATGGCGTCGAGGCTGTAGTCGGGCAGGCGGAGATTTTCTTGCAAGTAGCCGGCGAGATAGGCGTCGGAACCAATGTCGAGATTCATGCGGAGCGTGACGAAATACGCGACGGCTTCGGCTTCGAATTCTTCGACGACTTTGCCGCGGTCGCTTCGGTCCAGCCAGAAGCCGTCTTCGGTTTCGCCGAGATGTCCGCAAAAGACATGGCCGAGTTCGTGGGAGATGGTTCCGAGTTTTTGAACGGCTGTGTGTTTGGAGTTGAGCTGGAGAAAAAAGTCGTGCGGCTGGTTCGGGGTGCTGTACACGCGGCCGGCCATTGCGGTGCCGAGATCGCGCTGGCTGATGAGGATTTTGATCTTGAGGCAGGCGTCTTCGATGTTGCCGACGGCGGCGGGCGGCGGGTCGCCTTTTGCGGGGAATGGATTGCTGATGCTCGCCGGTACGAGGTCTTCTTTCGGGTCAATGGGTGACGTGTCGCTCAAATCGAAAACGAAGGCGACTGGTCCCATCGTGCGCAAGATGACATACGGGCGGGAGCCTGGATTGACACGGCGCTTGTATTGCCGCTCCCAATCGGGAGCGCAAAGGGCGCACTGGATGCCGGGATTCTGGACATGAAGCAGCATGGCGTTGAAGGGCGCGATGTAGGGAAAGCGTCGGGTGAAATTCGCGAGATGGAAAAATTCGTTCGATGTCCGATAGGCCAGCGAGCGGGTGATGAGGTCGTCGAGCATCCGTTTCTGCGGTTCGCCCGGCGCAAATGGAAATGAGGTCTGCGCATTCATCACAAGCGGGATGGTATCTATTTTTCTAATGATTGAAAGCTTTGGGGCGCGGATTTTCCAATGATTTGAACCGCGAATTTGCACGAAAGGGCGCGAATGGGAAATCCAGATGTGAGCGGTCAAGCGCACACTATGCACGGCAGACAGGGCGCGACGTGAAGAGGTTGATGGTATTGGTCGGCGGCGGGACAGGATCAGGCGGTCTGCGGCGCATTCGCCGCGGGAAGATCGAATACGGGCGGATCGTTGGGGGAATTAGGCCGGCCACCGGCGGTGGGCCAATACATGTAGGACCCGGTGAGCCAGTTTCCGGCGAATACGATTTCCATGCCGGGAGGGAGGACGAAGCGCCGGCCGTTTTGCCATGCGTGGTGAGCCATGAAATGCCAGGTGCTCTTGCTGGGTTCGACGTCCTTGAATTCGGCGGCGGGCAAGACGGGCAGTTCCTGTTTCTTCCAAGTCTCAATGAGGCGCGCGGGATCGTCCTTGTAATTCCAGTTAGGCATGAACTTGCCTTCGATGCGGCCAAAGTGGAACCAAAGGGGCACGCTGAAATCGCCGGTTTCAAGGGATCTGATTTCGTTGGCGGTAAGGCACGTGGTGAAGATGAATCCACCGCTTGTCAGCTCGACGGTTAGGGCGATGATGGCGTTTTTGGGGTGATGGAAGACACAGGCGCGTTCGCGTCCGTTGACTTTCATCATGTGGCCGGTGTTGCCGACGGTCCAGAGCAGCAGAGAGTTCCAGGGTATGCGGCCAAGCCGGCCGACGCGCTCGCTATAGCGATCAATGGCATGCGCAGAAAAGTGCCATTCCGTGTTGCAGAAGAGCATTTCGGAAAAAAATGCGCCGTCGGCAAAGAAACGGAAGCGAATCAATTTGCCGCGATTGGTATGGACGGTGATGCGCTGGGCGACGGCGACGCGCGCAACGAGGTCGCGGCGCATCACGGGGGAAAGGACGAGTCCGTCATCGCGCAGCTCGTTCTTGAAGTCGCAGAAGCGGGACGCGAAAACGCGGAGGGCGTTTTTTCGGGTGTGGTCGCCGCGGTGATCGGTCTTGACGATGCGCTCCGGCAGGGCCTCGAAGAATTCGCGATCCACGGCGCGGGAGATTGCGGGCAATTGCTCGGTATGGGGAAATGCGGTTGATCCGTCAGGCAGCGTTTGTTCGACGAGGGCGATGTCGGGCAGATACTTCAATCCCGAATCGCGAACCATCGTATGCCTGTCTAGCGGGTTCATCGGGCCCGTAATCTATAGCGGCGGAAAATGCGCGGGCAAGTCCCGAAGCGTTCATGCCGCGCGGAAGCTCAGCACGTGCCCGCCAGTTTGCGAAGACCCCGCATGATGCCGGTTACGCGACGGCCTGCCGCAGTTGAATCACGTTGCCGTCTGCTGGCGGTTCGATCTTGAAATACTTCGCGCCCTCTTTGGCCGTCGCGAGTCCCTTGTAGTGAGCCTGAATCACGCGCGGACTATTCCCCATGATTTCGGCAAGCTTTCCTTCGTGAGAGTGTACGGCCATGTGATACGACGCGAATGAATGCCGCAATACATCTTGCGGCCAATCCTCCACGCCCGCCGCTTCCAAGACGGCCTTGCGTCCGCGTTTGATCGTGATTGTTGACGGCGAGACCGAGCCGGTTGCGCGGCGATACGGCAAAAGCCAGCGGATCAAATTTTTCGGCATCGGGACCAGGCGGGCGCGACGCACTTTGGAAGCGGCGGCGGGAATGCGAATCAAAGCTTCGTCGAGATTCACGTTGCTCCAATCCAAGCGGCGCGCTTCGTCGGGGCGGAGTCCCGCGAATGCTGACAACGCAAGGCAAGGTGTGATTGGAGCCGCGATGGATAGTGCGGCCCTTTGCGCGTCGAGTGCGGCGGCGGCGTGCATGATCTTCGCGACGGTTTCAACCGGCCAAAAAACCGGCTCGCCATGTTCAACGGTTTTCGACGCGACGGCGGAAACGGGATTCACGGGCACGATTCCCCTTTTCACGGCGAACGAAAACGCCGCAGACAACGATAGCCGGAACGGGTTGAACGATTTTTCCGGCAATCGCAGCGTGAGCCATTGCTCCACGTCGCGCGGCATGATGGCGGTTGCGGCATGGTTGCCATAATCCACGGCGAAGCGGTTCAAGCGTTGCGTTCGTTCGCGGAGTGTATCGGGGCGGCGGTTCCGTTTTTGGAGATCGTCGAGATGCTGCTCGAAAAGTTGCGCGACGGTCAAAGCATCGGCGGCGGGATTCAACCGCAACCACGCTTGCGCAGCGGCGAAAAGATTCGCGCGCCCGCTCAGCGCGGCTATTGCCTTGCGAGCGTCGAGCCGTTGCTCCGCGTCGAGATCAAAGCCGGAAAGACCTTCATTTGTCCGCTTCGTGTCGAGTTCGCGGCAGTACAGGCGGGCGGCTTCCAAGTTCGCGAACGTTTTCGGCTTCTCTTTGAATCCCTTGCGGCGCACTTGAACGATGAAACCGTCACGGAACGTCCGAATTGAAAAACCGGCTTCGCGGGCAACCACGGTTTTCTTTTTTCGGGCGCGTTGTCTCTTTGGCATGG
>CAIVKH010000135.1 GCA_903906425.1 uncultured bacterium | reverse complement strand
GGCGCCAGCCGGGGCGGAGATGGCGGATGCGGGCCGCACCGGGGCCGAGGCAAGACGGAAAAGCCGGAACACCGGAACGCATCCGGCCCGGGCCGGATGCGTTAATGATCGTGTGATATGCCATAGTCGTTGCTGAATATGCCATCCTGATCGCGCCATGTACCACAGTCGTTTGGAAATATGCAGCCAGGCTTTCAGTATATGCAATCAGGCTTGCATCATTTGCCGTAGTAGTTTGGCAGGATGCAATACGGCTTGTAGGATATGCCATCAGGCTCGCGCCTTTTGCATTATTGATTCTGAAATTAACTTGAAAACTCGGGTCGCGTCGTGTAATAAGCGGGTAAAATGGCCGAAAACACGCGAATTTCAACAAAAAGGACGAACCCATGAGCAACGAAACCACGTCCCAGCAAATCGCCCAGAACGCCGGACTGCTCGACGCCGACGCAGTCATGTCCGCCGTCGCAAACCCCATGCGCCGCGCCATCCTCGCGCACCTCAGCGACGGCGAACCGATGGGCGCGACCGACATCGCTAGCCTCGTCCACAGCGACCCGTCCAACATTGCCCGGCATTTCCTCGTCATGCGCCGCGCCGGCATCATCGTCATGGGCCGCGGCAAACTTCAGCGCATCCCGCCGCAGTTCAACCCCAACCCCGGCTCCCGCACGCTCGATTTCGGCCACTGCCTCCTCCGCCTCAACGCCGCGCCGCCGGACAAACCGGAGACCTGACCTGAACTTGGCAGGCCGCAACCGGGATTCCCCACCATTGCGAATCGCGCGAGCATCAAATATGCTGTTGCAGAAATCATCGCGACCGGGGATCGAATGAAGTGAATGAAGAAAGTGATAATGTGGTGAGGATTCTTCGTGCGATATGACAGGGAACTGGCGCTCGAAGACGCGACAAAAACCCGGCAGTTCTGAACCCCAACGGGGTTGTGAGCCTACAGCCCAGGGTTGCGAGTCTTCGAGCTACCCTGGGAACGGATGCAAATGAAAAGTCATTTTATATCTTGTGACAACCCTGAAGGGGTTGAAGCCGGGGCAAAATATCCGATGGCCGCAACCCCTTCAGGGTTGAAGATGATTCAATTCTTTCGTTTCCCCAGGGTAGCCCGACGACGGTCAACCCTGGGCTGAAGGCTTTTCACACCGTTGGTGTGATGAAGGTAAAATGAATGGTGCTGAAAAAAATCCGCGCATCCTGATTGTCGATGACGACGCCGGGCAGCGCAGCCTGCTGGATTCCTTTTTGCAGAGCCAGGGATTCGCAACGTTCGTTGCGGATTCCGGCGAGCGCGCGCTGGAAATTTTGCGCGATGAGAAAATCGACATGATGATTTCCGACGTGCGGATGCCGGGCCTGTCGGGACTGGAAACGTTGCGCCGCGCTCGCAAATTACACGCCACGCTGCCGGTGCTCCTCGTCACCGCCTATGCCGACATCCGCGAAGCCGTTGACGCGATGCGCGACGGCGCGCTGAATTATCTCGCCAAGCCGATCGACCTCGACGAACTGCTCGCGTCCGTGCAACTCGCGACCGGCCTCGCAAAGCGATCGCCGGTTCACTATCGCGAGGACCGCTCGCTGCCGGCGACGGTGATCGCGCAAAGCCCGCTGATGCAATCCGTCTTTCGCGATGCATCGCTGATCGCGCCGTCCGAAACGCGTGTGCTGATCACCGGCGAGAGTGGCACCGGCAAGGAAGTCGTCGCCGATGTGGTTCACGGCTGGAGCGCGCGCGCCGCCGGTCCGCTGGTGAAAGTTAATTGCGCGGCGATTCCCGAGGCGCTGCTCGAAAGCGAACTGTTCGGTCACGAGCGCGGTTCGTTCACCGGCGCGCACGCGCAGCGCATCGGGCGCTTCGAGTCCGCCGATGGCGGCACTATTTTTCTCGATGAGATCGCCGAGATGGCGCCGCGGCTTCAGGCAAAACTTTTGCGCGTCACACAGGATGGAAAATTCCAGCGTATCGGTGCGAACCGCGAGATCACGACGAATGCGCGGATCATCGCGGCCAGCAATCGCAACCTTGACGAAGAAGTGAAGGCCGGCCGATTCCGCGAGGATTTGTATTACCGGCTCAACGTCGTGGAACTGAACATTCCGCCCCTGCGCGAACGGCACGAAGATATTTTGCCGCTGGCGAGTTTGTTCATCGCCGAATTTGCCAAGGGGCGCGCGCGCTTTTCCGAAACGGTCGCGACCTGCCTCGAACATTATCCGTGGCCCGGCAACGTCCGCGAATTGCGAAACGCGATGCAGCGCGCGGTGCTGCTGTCGCAAAGCGAACTGATCCTGCCCGAGCATCTGCCCGCAAAGGTCCGTGCCGCGGCAAACGAGCCGCTGCCGGTTTCAGCGACGGGCGGCCAGCTCGACGACATCGAACGCGAGGCGATCTTGCAGGCGCTGAAGAAGCACGCGTTCAACCGGACCGAGACTGCGAAAGCGCTCGGTATCAGCCGGCGAACGCTGCTCTACAAACTGCAAAATCTCCGCCACCTCGGATATCAAACCGACCTCTGAATGAAGCGCCGTTGCTTCATTTCTTTTCGTGGTGAGGATCCGCCGCTCCATTTCCGTCATCAAAGTTTGACATCGCCGGGACGGGGCAGCAGGGTGTGGCCATATTTGGGGGAGGGTGTTTCCATGTTTCAATTTCGACAGACGATCTTGTGCGGCGCGGTGGCAATGGCGCTAATCTCGGCGACGGGCTGCGCGTATATGCACGTGCAGTCGCCGCTGAGCACCAATTTCAAGAAGACTGATCTTGGGACGAAGACCGGGCGCGCGAGTTCATATTCGCTGGTTTGGCTGGTGTCCTGGGGCGATGCGGGCACGAAGGCGGCCGCGAAGAACGGCGGCATCCAGTTCGTCGAGTGCGAGGACATCGAGACGAAGATCGTCTTGTTCGGCCTCTACACGCGCATCACGACCGTGGCCTATGGTGAATAGGTCCGTCATCTTTTTGTTGCCTGCGTTTCTGCTTTCCGGTTGCGCGCATTCTGGCGCGCTCTTCACGGACGTCACGCAGCCGGCCACGCGCGATTTCACGCACACGCCGGCGGGCAAGAAGGAGTGCGTCGTCAGCGTGCATCAGGTGCGCGAGCCGGTGACGCACATGGGAATCTCGGTTGAGTGGAGCCAGGAAATTGTACAGCAGGCGGCCGCAGACTGCGGCATCACGAACCTCTGCTTTGCCGACCTGCGCACGCGTTCGTACATCTTTGGCATCTACCGGCAACGGCAGTTGATTCTCCACGGCGAGTGACGCCGGCGTCGCGCGCCGGATTTCCGGTCCGGAATTTCCAATGATTGGAAAGACCCGCGGCGGAAGTTTCCAATGGTTGGAAAAGAGCGGCAGGGTGGGGGCGATGCGATTCCACCGACGTTCCCCTGGCGCCTGGCGCGGATTTTTGCACAGGACGATCTTTGATTTGCGTGCGGGGAAAAATGTGGCATCGTGTGAATGGCTGGTCGGCGTTTCCTATGGGTTTCCTCAACCCAACCTCCTTGACGTCGGCCGGCCACTTTTTTTGCGTGGCGAGATGGGGTCCGGCGATTCGCAGCTTCGGTCCGGGCCGCCGGCGTTCAGGTCAACGCGCCAGCGCCGGGGCGGCGAGGGGGCCAGGGCCGCGATATTGAGCGGTGGCGCCAAACATTTGGGCCACGGTCTGCGTAATTTCTGACATGCGAAGCGGCTTGCCCCGGCAAACGAAGGACGGATGGAACAGTCCGTTGATCGCGGCGATTTCCGGCATGGTCGTGATCACCAGCACGGGAATGTGCTCATATTTGCTGCGGAGCCATGTGGCGATCTCCATGCCGTTGAGCACCGGCATTTCGTGGGCGGTCACAAGCAGATCAACGCGGATGCCGTCGTTCACGATCATCTGCGCGCCGCTCGGACTGTCGGTTTCGAGAACATGATAGCCATTGGTGCGCAATTCCGCCGCAAGGAGACGAAGCTCCTGCGGATTGTTGTCCACCAGAAGGATGGTCTTGGGCGTGACAAACACGTTGATCGAGCTGAACACATCACTTCTCACGTTGATTCCCCTTTTTGAATCATTCCGCCGCCGGCGTTTCTTCGTGTCACATCTTGCGGACGGATTGATGTCCCTGTTGCCACCATTCGCGCGACCGCCTGCCTTCGCGGAAGGGGCACGATTGCAGATTCTGTCCCCGGGTTGCGTCCCAATAACCGAGCAACCAGTATAGCGACGAAACAAGGCCGCCATCCGTACCCGGCGACATATCGGAAATTCGCGAGCCCCCGCCGGCAATCCCGCCGGAATGTCCCGGCATTTTCATCGGAGGTCTCCCGCTTTCTGCAAAACGCCCCGCCCATTCGAATCGTGCCGGACAAGAATCCCGGTGTTCTTCGGTTCGGCGCCGCTCTGCCGAAAAAGTCGCGGCCTGTCCGGCAAGACCAGTCGCTGTTTTTCGGTACCACCACGTGCTGGCGAAAACGACATTGCCAGCTTTTGCGGGGCAGTCAAAAATGCGCACACTTCAAGCTCGGATAATTCGCATCCGGATGATGTCAGCCACGAGCAGGGTCCGCTGTAATGACACACACGCATTTCCATCCTCCCTACGCACGATTTTTCCATTCAACTCGATCGGGCGCTCGCGAGCCGCCGGGCGATGACGCCGCGATATCCGTTACGCATCCGCCGCCGTTGGTTCCTTCGCGAACCGCGCAGATGCGCGCGGAGATCCTGACCCGCATCTCGCCCCGGCCGGCCGGCAGATGGAACGGCTGGCACAATATGGTCTGCTCCAGATGGGCGAGCGACTCGTCCATGTTCCGTTCGTCATCGGGCCGCAGCAGCAGCATGAATTCGCCGTCGCCGAAATGCGCGAGGTTGTCGGCCGTGTCGAGTTCCTTGGTCAGGATGCTGGCGACATGGGCGATGAGCATGCGGGCAATTGTCAGCCCGTGGCAATGAAGCACCACGCCATAGCTGTGAAGGTGGATCGAGACAATCGCCACCGCGGAATTTTCGACTTCGGTGATTTGCTGGAACCGCCGCAGGAAACCCAGCGGGTTGTCCAGTCCGGTGACCTCATCGCGCCCCTCCAGGCTTGCGGTTTCATGCTCGTGACCCGCCCGCGGCCAGCGGAGGGGCTTTTCCGGCTTGTCGCCGAACGCGTCGTCCGCCTCACTTCTGCTCGCGCCCGCTCCGATCAACTCACTGATTTCAGCAACCATGGCATGATCCTCTCTCTAAAAAATCAACTCGCGTCCTCAAGTCAAGGCGGTCCTCCATCGCGGCATTTCGATATCCGCCGCCACGCCGGCCGGCGCAATACCGGCCAAAACCGGGAGAGGAACAGCCCGCATCGGTTGTTTGAATGCCGCGTTCAGGTGTGCCAGCGCGACTGTACTGCCGCTGTCCTGAACGGCCGTCTTTCCGGATTTCCGAATTTGGGCGCCCGGTTTTGACCGCGCGATCTCATGACAACTTTTCATGGTTGGAGGCTACCCCGCCTTCAAGTTCACGCAATTGACGCGGCCCGCCTTTCACGCGTGGCGGATTCCGCCATGACGGTCCGCACCGCGCAAAAATGCGCCCCGCCTCCGCGCGGTTGCCCTTTTTCCAATCATTGGAAAGTGCCGCCGCGCAAAGTTCCAATGATTGGAAATTGCGCACGCGGCTGGCGGCACCATCGTGTTCAGGCAGGGACTGGCGCAAACATGTTGGCGACGTTTTCGAGCAGTTGCTGTATTCCGACCGGCTTGGCCAGGCAGGCGAAGGAAGGATGAAAGCTGGAGTCATTGATGACATCTTCCGGCATGCCTGAAACCAACACGACAGGAAGGGCGGGTCGCTGGTCGCGAAGGCATCGCGCAAGTTCGACGCCGTTCATCCCGGGCATCTGATAGTCGGTCAGGAGCAGGTCGAGGCGGTGGCCGTCCTTGGCGAATCGCCTGGCCTCGGCCGGATCGCAGGTGGTGAAGATATGATAGCCGGCGCCACGCAACACGAGGTCGAAGAACTGCAGGCAGTCGGGATTGTCGTCCACGATCAGAATCGTCTTGCGCTGCGAATCTCTTTTTGTCGCGATGAACTGCGCCTCGGCCTGGCACCAATAATAGACGTCGCGACCTTCGGGCCGTCCATCGCGTTCCCAGGCCAGATACGCCGCGGTCGCGATTTCCGAGCGATCGACAAGCGCTGCCGGGCAGCCTGCGGGCGCAGCACGGAGATCTGTGCGATCGGCCTGGCTGATGATTTCGTTCTTCATGTTCGTCCCTCTCTTCCCTCTTCGAAAACACCCGATGAATTCGCTTTGTCAGGCGCCCTTCGCCACGATCTCGCCATTCTCGACACAGTTAAAATAGTCACCCCCGCCCGGCGTCAAAATCGTGAAATGCGCCTTTCTCCGGTCACGGAAACCGCTAAGAAAATATACCAGTGGTCGCGTCGCGCCCGCCCGCATCACGCGGCTTGCAATTTTTCCAATCATTGGAAGAATCCGCGCCCGCCTTTTCCAATCATTGGAATTTCCGATTTGCGATTCGTCGTTTGCGATTTGTGATTTGTGATTCATGGTTGGCCTTTGGCTCTCGCCGATGGGCGATCTTTTGGGGAGCAACATGAGCAAGTCAGAACGATTTCAAACGCTGTGCGTGCATCGCGGTGTCGCGAAAGATTCCGCGTGGAATTCCGTCATCACGCCGATCTACGCGACCTCCACGTTCCGCTTCACCGCGCCGATGCAGCACGCCGGCTACGATTACAGCCGCACCGCAAACCCGACGCGCGCCGCGCTCGAAGAATGCCTCGCCGCGCTCGAAGGCGGCGCGCGCTGCACCGCAACGGCCACCGGCATGGCCGCGGAGATGACCGTGATGGCGATGTTCCCTGCCGGTTCGCACATCATCGCCGGACATGACATCTACGGCGGCACCTACCGCCTGTTCTCGCAGGTGCTCGCGAAAAACGGACTCGAATTTTCGTTCGTGGACATGACCGGCGATCCGATGAACGTGAAAAAGGCGCTCCGAAAAAATACGCGCGCCGTCTGGATCGAAACGCCGACCAATCCGCTTTTGAACCTCGTGGACATCGCCGCCGTCTGCGGCATCGCAAAAAAAGCCGGCGTGACAACCATCGTTGACAACACATTCATGTCTCCATTTTTTCAGCACCCGCTGGAACTCGGCGCGGATGTCGTGATGCACTCGACGACCAAATACATCAACGGCCACAGCGATGTCGTCAGCGGCGCGATCATTTCAAAGACCGCGGAGCATGGCGAAAAAATTGCGTGGATGATGAACAACCTCGGCACCGGTTGCTCGCCGTTCGACGCCTGGCTCGTGCTGCGCGGCGTGAAGACGCTGCCGCTGCGAATGAAGGCGCACAACGCCAACGCGCTCGCGCTCGCGCACGATCTGGAAAAACGGCCTGAAGTTTCGCACGTCTATTATCCCGGCCTCGAAACGCACCCGCAGCATGCGCTCGCCAAAAAACAGATGTCCGGTTTCGGCGGAATGCTTTCGTTCGATTTGAAAGGCGGGCAGCCCGCCGCATTCAAATTCGTGAAGGCGCTGAAAGTAATTTCATTTGCCGAGTCGCTCGGCGGCGTCGAATCGCTCATCGAACATCCCGAGACGATGAGCCACGCCTCGATGACGCTGGAGCAGCGACGCAATGCTGGAATTGCGGATGGAAACTTACGCGTCTCCGTCGGCATCGAAAACGCGGAAGACTTGATCGAAGATCTCGACCGCGGATTTGCCGCACTCAAGCGCTCGCGAAAATAATTCTTCTGCTTTCCAATTTCGGCTAAGGCACCGGGAAATATTTCCGGTTGATTTGGAATTGCGGTGTTGTGGGCACGGCCTGGGTCCAGCCCCAGTTCTGCGAAATCATGCCGCTGCTGCTTTTGAGAACATACCAGAGGCCCGCGGGCGCGCAGTAGGTCGCGATGTCAGCCTTGCCATCGCCGTCGTAATCGGCCGGGACGGGCGCGGCCATGGACCAACCCCAGTTTTGCTGGGTGAGTCCGCCATCGCTGCTGCGCCGAATGGACCACTGGCCGGCTGCGGGAACATAGGTTGCGATGTCGGCCTTGCCGTCGCCGTCATAGTCGGCGGGCACGGGAATCGCCTGGCTCCAGCCCCAGCTGATCTGCATGAGCTGGCCGTCGCTTGTTTTCAAAATGGACCACTGGCCGGACGCGGGAACGTACGTTGCGATGTCGGCCTTGCCGTCGCCATCGTAATCTGCGGGCACGGGGATCGCCTGGCTCCAGCCCCATTGCTGAGTTTTCAACTGACCGGTGTTCGAAAGAAGGATGTACCAGGTGCCTGTCGGCGGATCATAAACCGCGATGTCCGTCTTGCCGTCGCCGTCGTAATCTGCGGGCACGGGAACCGATTTGTAATAGCCCCAGTTCTTGACGACGAAGTTTCC
>CAIVKH010000134.1 GCA_903906425.1 uncultured bacterium | reverse complement strand
GAAAAAAGTCGCATGACCCACTCGGTTGGTCCGAAGGATTCGGACACACAACAAACAACCGGAGAGGGACGATGCGACATCACGAACATATCAGGGAAGAGGAACGAACCAAGACCGAAGCCTGGCTGGGGGCGGAATGGACACAGGAGCAAATCGCCGCGCAACTGGGGCGGCCGCTGCGCACGATCGAAAAGGAACTGGCGCGCAACGGCGGGGCGGCGGCCTATCGTGCCGGTGCGGCGCAGGCGCGCGCGCTGGCCAACCGGCGAAAGCCGCGGCGCAAAAGCAAGCTGGAGTTCAAACCGCTTGTCGCGATGATCGACCGGCGGCTCAAAAGGAAATGGAGTCCCGAACAGATCAGCGGCGTGCAGGCCAGAAAACATGCGCCGGGCTCGGCGTGGTACCTCTCGTTTCAGCAGCTCTACCGTACGATCCGCCAGCGGCAAGCGAGCGGCCAGACGGAATGGTCGGGTCTTCTGCGGCAGGCCCGCCGCCGCTTCCGCCGCCGCGGCGGGCGCAGCCGTTTCGAACGCATCCGCAACCCCAGGGGCCTGGACCAGCGGCCCGCCGAGGCCGAAAAACGCACGCGCTTCGGCGACATCGAAAGCGATTCGCTGCGCATCCGCGGACAGGTCGCGGGGCTGGCCACGCATGTGGACCGGACCACGGGATTCACCGTGCTGGGGCTGCTGGATGACCGCGGCGCCGACGCCTACAACCGCGCCACGCAAGAAGCCTTCGCGCGGCTCGGACTCATCCCGCAGCTCAAAAGCATGACCGTCGATCACGGCATGGAGTTCGCCGCCCACGCGCAACTGGAACTGGCACTGGGGGGCATCCCGGTGTGTTTCGCACCGCCCCACCAGCCCTGGATACGCGGCACCAACGAAAACACCAACGGCCTGTTGCGCGGCTACTTTCCCAAGACCGTCCGCTTCGACACGCTCACGAAAAAACAAGTCGACGCGGTCGCGCACGAACTCAATACTCGCGCACGAAAACGATTCGGATTCCTTCATCCGACCGACATGGTGCGGCTCGTTCTTTTGCGGCACGCTTCACGCGGCGCACCGCCCATTGAAAAGTGAATTCGCCAGATTGGAAAATCACGATGGAGGCCGACAGATCACCAGAGTTCTACCGGAATTTCTTTTTGCGGCGGATCGGGATTTTCAATGGCACTGCCTTTCCATGACACGCTGCGGAATCCGCGCTGGTTGCGATCATCGCGGAGGATGTCGTTCACTTTCACGGTGACGAACAATTCGGGAATTAACGCTTCGATCCGTCGCCGAACGATGGTGCTGGGAAAGCGTCGAATGCGTTGTTCAAGCCCGGGTATCTGGCCATTTCCGACCGTAACCGGAAATGGACTTGACTATTTCCGACCGGAGAAGAATATCGTCAGCATCATGAACAGGTCGTCTTATGTGGAATTGTGGCGCGCGCTCGATGGGTTCAAGCCGATGGTCTTCATGGCCGGACCGCGGCAGACCGGCAAGACCACGCTGGCCAAGCAAATCGCGGCGGGTTTTTCGAACTCCGTCTATTTCAACTACGACATCCCCGAAGATCAGCGCCAGTTGATCGCATCGCCCCGGTTCTATGAGAACATGAATCGTGCGGATGACACGCCGCCGTTGGTCGTGCTCGATGAAATTCACAAATATCCGCGGTGGAAAAATTATCTGAAGGGCGCCTACGACCGCGACGCCGGACGCTATCATTTTCTCGTTTCCGGTAGCGGACGGCTCGACGTGCGGCAGAAGGGCGGCGATTCGCTTGCCGGACGATACCTGCTTTTTCATCTCTGGCCGTTCACGCTTTCAGAACTTTCGGGCGTGAAACGGACGCTCGCAGCGTTCCTGAAGAATCCGCTGGAGATTGATACGTCAGATTCAAAGGGCCGTCGTCGAATTTGGGATGAACTTGCGCGCTGGAGCGGATTTCCTGAACCATATCTGAAGGCGAGTGATGCGTTTCACTTGCTCTGGTCCAGAACTTACGCAAAGCAAATTGTGCGTGAGGATATTCTATCGATCATGCATCTCCAGAAGGTCGGTCACATCGAACTGCTGCTTTCGCTGCTACCCGAACGGGTCGGAAGTCCGCTTTCGCTCAATCAGATTGCCGGTGCGCTGGGCGTGTCGTTCGACAGCATCAAGAGCTGGGTTGGCGTCCTTGATGATTTTTTCCTGACCTTCCGCCTCTTGCCCTGGACGCGCAAACTGGCGCGTGCCATTCTCAAGGAAACGAAACTTTACCTGATGAACCCGGCCCTCGTACCGGATGACGGCGCGCGTTTCGAAAATCAGGTGGCGCTGGAATTGCGCAAGGCCGTTGCCGGATGGAATGAACGCGGCCAGGGTGAATTTTCGCTCCACTACGTTCGTACCAAAGAGGGCGAGGAGTGCGATTTTCTTCTGGTTCGAGATCACGCGCCATTTCTCTTGATTGAAACGAAGTTGTCCACAACAGATGTTTCGCCATCGTTGCGCAAGCTGCAAAATCTTCTTGGGGTTCCGGGCATTCAACTCG
>CAIVKH010000133.1 GCA_903906425.1 uncultured bacterium | reverse complement strand
GTGATGACCGAATATGCCGCGTGGGAAACGATGTTGAATATTCCCGGCGTCCATGTCGCCGATCTCCACACCGCGATGCGCAAGGCGCGTGACGCCCGCACCGAAGTTTTTTCGAAAGATCGCGTACACCCCGGCGATGAAGGCCATCTGCTGATGGCGAAAATTGCGCTGTCTGCGCTCGGCGTCCAGATTCCCGACGAAGCCCTCGCGATGATTCAGGCCGATCCGCTTTTCAAACAAATTGATCTGCTGCGCCGCCACCGTTCCGCGCACTGGATGCAGCACATCGGCTACACGCGCCAAAATAAAGTTGAGCCGCAGCCGCTTGGCGACACGGAAATCGAAGCCGCGAAAATTCAGGCGAAAATCGACGCACTGCGGCATCACGAATAGAAAAATGAGATTCGCATTTCCAATCATTGGAAAACCGCGATGCGATGACTTCCAAATGGAAAACAAAAACAAATAAAGGGCACGAGCGTGAAAAAAAGTGTCTTTATAGCGACAATTGTCACTTGTACCGCCGTTTGGTTTGGCGCGGCAGAAAGCAGCGGCTCAGCGCCGGTTGTTTTCTGGGGGCCGGATCGGGTTGCGCCGGGCGATGTCACGCTGCTGTATGGCGGTGGGCTTGCCGCCGCCGACTCGATCTCAATCTGGCGCGTCGCGGATCAAGCGCCGGGCGTCACTGCAAGTTCAGTTGCGCCATCAGACGCGGCTCGCGTGAAGGCGATTCAGCCGTGCGAAAATTCGGTAAAATTTGTTTTGCCAGATTCGTTGAAGCCGGGCGTGTTTGCGGTGCAGGTGAATGCGGGCGCGGAGCACAGCGCGACGCGGCTGCTGAATGAACCGGAAATCTGGTTTATGCAGCCGGTGAAATTGCAGCCGGGTCTCGATACGAACCAGGCATCGCCCGGCGCGCAAATTCAAATCGTCGGAAAGAATTTCACAATACGTGGAGATGCGGCACCGAAGCCATCGGTTGCACTTTTCAAAAACGGAACGGAAACAGAACTCGAAATCGTCCGGGCGGAGCCGTTCTCGATTGTCGCGAAGATTTCCGACGGAGTTGCGCCGGGCAAATATGAATTGCTCGTTTCGAACGGCCACGGCGGTGATGCGGCGCGAGCACGTACGAGCGTCGAAATCAAGTCGCCGGAAACGTGGTCGGAGAAGATTTTCAACGTCCGCGATTTCGGCGCGAAGGGCGATGACGTTGCGGATGACACGGCGGCGATTCGCGACGCGCTCGGCGCGGCGGAAACGAACGGCGGTGGCGTTGTGTTTTTTCCGTGGGGAACGTACCGGCTGACGAACTGGATTTGCATTCCGCCGCGCACGCTGGTTCATGGCGAAGGCCGCGACAGCACGATTTTGAAATGGCCGGTGGACGAGCCGACATCGCCGACGAATTTCACGACGGCGGCGATTTTCGGGGCCGCGCCGTACGCGCTCGAAGATTTGACGATCATCGTGCGCAAAACGGACACGGCGTTGATGGACATGAGCTGGGAGCATTTTTATCAACGCAACGTGCCGCCGGAATTGCTGCCGAAAATGAAACCGTGGGGCGCGTTCCGCGATGTGTTCATCCGCCGTGTATTTTTTCAGCACTGGCTTTTGTGCAGTCATCCCGAACGCGAGCCGGACCTCGCGAAGAAATTCTGGGAAGGCGCGTACAACGTCCGCGTGGGCGGCGTGAAGAATTTGGAAATCAGCGACTGCATACTTTGGGGCGCGAACAATTATTTCGCGAACAACCAGAACGCGCGCATCACCGGCAATTCCATCGCGAACGGAATGGATGGCCATTCGTGGACGTGCCTCGGCGGCGGCGCGCATTTTGTCGTGTGCGAGAGCAACGATTTGAATTGTTCGTCGTCGTGGGGCTGGGGGTGGATAGGAATGCAGAAGATTTATTCGGCCCACAATGTCAGCCACAACTTCGTGCGCGGCGAGCGCGAGGCGATGACCTGCGACATCAGCGCGCTGCCGACAGCGCGGCCCGTCAGCCAGTATTGGGGAACGCCAGTCGAAGTCGGCAGCGCGACTGACAAACCGTTTTTGAAATTTCCGCCCCCGGGCCAGACGAATCTCGATGGCTTCACGACGGATTTCACGCCTGGATGTTTCAAAGACGGAACGATCACGATTCGCGCGTACGACGGCGGCTCAAATGCAAATCAATCGCGACAGATCGTGGACAACAACGCGGACACGGTTTTCCTCGACAAGCCTTTTCCGAAACCGCCGGACACGGCGCCGCGAAAACTTTACATTGAAGTTGCGCCGCGCCACGCGCGCGCGAGCGGTGGAACAACCGCGTGGGTCGGCAAAGCCGCCGCAATTTCCGAAACGTCGCTGACCGCCGCCGGCGCAAATTGGATTCCGCAGGAATTCGTCG
>CAIVKH010000132.1 GCA_903906425.1 uncultured bacterium | reverse complement strand
CTCCGGATGAATGGCTCCAATCGTTGACTATGACACTGGCTGGCCGAAAGACGGCATCGCCGCAGCAGTAGCCGCGTTGCGTGACATCGAGAACGGAATGATCCGGTTTGCTTAAGTCGTTCTGCAAACAGATGGCATCGTGTCGGTGAGGATCGAACGGCTGGCCAACGTCTGTTACGGCTTCTATACCGTGTCGCGCGAGCAACTGGCTCAACTGGCGCAGCGTCATTTCAACACCATCGTGGAGTTGTCCCGAGGAATTCGCGTCATCGCAAGCCAGTGCGCGTTCGAGATTGTCAAGTATCGGAAGCAAGTCGTGGATGAACGAATTCTTTTCCGCCGCAGATTGCTTCGCCATTTCCCTTTGGGTGCGTTTTCTGAAATTATCAAAGTCCGCGGCGAGCCGCATGTACCGGCCCTGTTGCTCTATCAACTGTTCATTGGGCGCGACTGCCCCAAGCGACGAAAAATCGGAGGGCGGAACGGTCGAACTTTCCGACTCGGCAACCGAGTTCGGCATATCAGGATCCACGGATTGTCGTGCAGGATTAAAGGGCAGTACAGCATTGTCAGATTTCGCCCCGTGGTTAGACTTCTTGTGTTTCATGCGCTGATACCACCAAGCAAGTGTGCGTTTGCAATGGAGACAAGCCGACGATTTAGTCGGAATTTACGGAGACAGGCATTCGGGTCGTCGTTCATGTCGATGCCAGAACTTACTCTGTTCATCAGACGCGTTTTGGGCTCACAAGCATCAGCATAATTCCACCGACGAGTGCGAGTACTCCGACAACAGGCGGGATAAAATGGCTGACTGTGGTTTCCAAGTGAATTCCAAGGAACTCGATGGGTTGTCCAGGAGTAGTGAATCTTATGCCCGAGTATGCGAGCACGACGAGCCCGAACACAATGAGTGCGACTGCAAATGTTTTGTTTCTGTTCATAATTATTCTCCAATATCTGTCTTCGACTTAGAACCGCCCGACTTGCTCATCGCTTCCTCATGAAGACATGATGTGTGATCAAATCAGCGCAATCACGCCATCCGCCGTTTCCCGGAAATGAAGTTGACGAGCACCATGACGATGGCAATCACCAATAAAATATGGATGAAGCCTCCCATTGTGTAACTGCTCACGAGGCCAAGCAGCCACAGAACGATGAGAACTACTGCAAGCGTGTACAACATATAATATTCCTTTCGATCTTCTCTGTTCTCTTCCGGCTGGCGCTTTCGCACCAACCACACTTTCGGTCACCGACCGTGCGATCTATCGTCGCACGCCGGTCATCAATTAACTGTAAGCATCCGGCATCCGGCCAGCAACGATCCGGCGGCGAGGACCAGAAACAGGAGACCCTGTTTAAGCAGCCTGATTTTCACAGGAATGGGTTCGGTTTCGTGTTCTCGAACCGGTCTTACTCTTTCATTCTCAATCGCGGTCATCATAGTAGGTTCCTTTTCATTTGCTTTGTTGAACACCGGCTGGCGCGCTCTCGCACCAGCCGGCACTTGAATTTGCTCTAGTTTACGGCAGCCGGCACCGCAATGGTCATGTTGTTAATCACGCTGGTCACGCCCTTGATGTCCGTCGCGAGTTTCGTGACGAGGCTCTTTTCTGCATCGTTTTTCGCAATGCCCGTCAAGGTGACGACGCCTTCGGTTGTTGAAACCGAAGTGCGTACAGAACTGGTCGAACGATGCCAGAGCAACGCCGACTTGACCTGGGCTGTGATGGAGGCGTCGTCTATTTTCTCGCTTGCAGTTTCAACCGGTGCTGCCGGGGTCGCGGCAATCGTCATGTTGTTCTTGACCTCTTTGACGCTTTCAACGTCCTTTGCGTATTCTCCGGTGAGTTCCTTTTGCGCGGAACTGGCCGCCACACCCTGCAAGGTGACGATGCCGTCCTTCACATACACCGTGGTTCCGCCGACGCTCACGTTCCGATGGAACAGAAGTGCGGATTTGATCTTCATGGTGATCCACAGATCAGAATGTTCGACGGGTTGCTCGCCGGTGACCGTCAGTTGATTGTCCACGCTCTTGACGCCGGGCAGACCCTCGACGGTATCCTGGGCCAGCGACTTGTGGGACGATTCGGATACCGTGCCGGTCAAAATGACAGCACCATTCTTCGATTCGGTTTTGATCGAATCGTCCTTGAGGTAGGTCTTGAACACATACGACTTCTTCGCGGACGACTCAATACGATCATCCGTCTCGGAGGCGCGAAGCGGTGAGCTGATGACTGACAGGGCGCCCATGGCCACGAGGACCGCGAGCATATAGGCTGATTTCGTTTTCATTGTTCTTCTTATTCTTTCACTTGTTGCTTTGTTTGTTTCCAACGTGAGTGACAAGATACGTGATGCGGGAGGTCGTTGCCATGGGGTGTAACCCTACCGCAGATCAGGGAGCGCTCTTAAGTGGTGCTTGGAAACCCAATTCAGGATTGCATCTTATCGGCAGGCCATCCGTCCTTGGGGAGTTCACCAGCTTCCAATGATTGGAAAACACCGTTGCCGGAATTTCCAATCATTGGAAACAACGCAGCGAGTTGTCAGGACAGGAAACCGCGTCCGGAAGCTGGCGAACGGGAACTGCGATAGATCGGGTGCAGAAAGGCATCGGCACGGAAGCCGCCCGGCCCTTCCCACGGCTTCAATCCCTGGTGATCATGCGCGATGAAGTCGCCATGACTCACCAATTCATTCCATTTCAAACGCCGAAAGTGTTTCGGAATGATATTCTTCAAGGGTGCCACGTCTGTTTGCCCCGCTTGCAATGTCTTCATCGTGCGCTCCGCCGTGTCTTCGGAAAACTTCTTCTGGGATTCATTATTAAGCTTCATCTGGCCATTTTCTCGCAATTCGCCTGCTGTGCCGCCGAAGGCTATTGTTCAAAGTGCTGCCGGACCTTTGCCGAAATCTGGCGCTGCGTCATCTTGTCAACTGTTTCAAGAGTTGCAATCCGACCGTCCAATTTGCTCTTTTCAAGGCGTCTCTTCAACTCGCCCTTGGCCTCGCCCGGCCCGAAGATCAGGATGGCTTCTGCGTCGCGAAGACTCGCGATGACGGCATCGTAGTATATGTTGAGATGTCCCGTGAAGGATCGTTGGCGGCTGTCATCTTTGGGAACGCTATGCGCTTCAAAGCGTCCATTGAGCGGCGAATCGCCGGAGCGCTGAAGATGCCGCTCAACCTTCGATAAGATCAGCGCCGTCTCCTCGCCTTTGTCTGTAATAGCGACAATAATGGCCTTCTTATGGTCAATCCACAAACCCACTTTTGATTTCATCGGCATTTCCTTCGTCCTTTTGCTCCACTTACCATGGAAGGCAACGTAGGTGATGCCCGCGGAGATTACCATGGGGTGAAACCCTACCAGGTGATTGTCCAGTTTTCAGGATATCTGCGGTTTGAGTGGATAGCTGCCGCTAGCTATCCACCCTTTCCGCGTGCATATCGATTTCCTGCCGGTCACATCTGCTGCAAGCGGGCCTGGATTTCGTCCTGTTGCGCGACCGACAAAGCGCGGGATGAGGCCGTCGCCCTGGTTGGCGGTCGTCTTTCAGCCATATTTGCTGCAAGATGCGTACAGCAAACGCGATTCGCATCAAGGTGGTCGGGGTTTGCTCTCTCGCAATCGTCTTTCCTTTCAGGTCCCCCGGCTCTGCCATGCAGTGAAACGGACGCGCAATTCTGCAGCGGGCGAATCGGGTGTTGACTTGGCGGCGAAGCGTCCCGCTGAGCCGGTTCGTGCAGCGGCTCACCCGGAGGGTTCACCCTACCTTTGGCGGCGGCGGGACGGCGGCGCTCCTGATGGCGGGAGTGCAATCGGCTTTTCCAAGGATTGGAACTTTGCGTTTCGGAGTTCTCCAATGATTGGAAAATTTCGGCCGCAAAGTTTCCAATGGTTGGAGATTTTCGCCTTACGATTTTCCAATGATTGGAAGGGCGGTGTTGGGGCCGGGTTTTCATGATGCGTGAACATGCGGGGGGGGGGAGGGGGAGGGTTATGCGATTCGTGGTAGGGTTTCACCCCATAGCGCTGATGCGGGTGTATCGGTTATCTCTCTTCCCACTGAAAAGAGAAAGCGGGCTGATCACATGAAAACAAATTGTATTATAGGTTTTGGAAAGAGTGGAACACAGCGATGGAGCATGGGGATTCTCACTGCCGTCGCAGTAGCGTTTCTTCATCTGGACGCGAGGGCGACGCTACAGGCAAAAGTGGATCTGAAGTCGGCCGGGGACTTTGAGGTTCTGGCGGCGTCCACGATCACCAGCACGGGTGGGACAGTTCTCAATGGGAATCTCGGGTTAAGTCCCGGCAGCGCGGTGACTGGATTTCCGCCGGGCTTGATCAATGGCGTCAGCCATGTGACCGATGGTATTGCCGCACAGGCGCAACTTGACTTGACGGCTGCGTACAATGATGCGGCGGGACGCACCATCCCCGCGCTCGTGGTGGGTGGAGCCTTGGGCGGACTTACGCTGGCGCCGGGCCTCTATAAGCACGACAGTTCGATCGCGTCGCTGGGCCTGGCCGGGAGCACGATCCTCACGCTGGATGCACAGGGCGATCCGAACGCGGTCTGGATTTTCCAGGCGGATGAGACGGTCATCGCCGAAACCGGCAGCAGTGTGGTCCTGATCAATGGGGCGCAAGCCTGCAATGTGTATTGGAAGGTTGGTTCGTCAGCAACGCTTAGAACGGGCGCAGTCTTCAAGGGAAATATTCTGGCCTATGCGTCCATCAGCTTTGAGAATCTGGCGTCGTTGCAAGGTCGGGCATTGGCACAGATTGGAGCGGTTACATTCATTAACAATGCCGTCGGGCTCCCATGCGGGCCGGTGACATTGACTGGTGTGCCTGCCAATACCAACGTTACCTGCGATGCGATCCCGGCACCTGCCCCGGTGACGGCTGGCAATGCGTGCAGCACCCAGGGGACCGCAGCGGTCATGACCGAAACGGTTCTGCCCGGAACGTGCCCGATCCTCTATATGCTGCAACGCGTCTGGACGGGGAGCAACGCTTGTGGCGACATTGCCAGTGCAACACAGTTGGTTTTCGTTGCGGACGCACCGGCGGTATTTTCGGGAGTTCCGGCAAATACCAGCGCATCGTGCGATGCGATTCCGATAGGTGCCATCGTGACCTATACAAACGCTTGCAATGCCCTGCCGAAAGTGGCGGCCCTGACGCAATCGGTCATTTTTGGTTTGTGCCCCAACAGCTACACACTGCAGCGCGTCTGGACGGCGACCAACCTTTGTGCTGCCAGTGGCAGTGCGACGCAGTTAATTTTCGTCGCCGACACAACAGCGCCGGTTCTTTTTGGAGTCCCTGCCGATACCAGTTCGGCCTGCGATGCCATTCCAACTCCTGCCGTGGTGACAGCAACGGACAACTGTGCGACGGGCATTACGGTTGTGTTGCAGCAATCTGTGGACACTGGCGGGACACCGACCAGTTACACGCTTCGCCGTGTGTGGTCGGCATCCGATCCTTGCGGGAACAGCACGGCGGCCACGCAGTTGGTGGCCGTGTCTTGTGGCGTGCCGCCGCCGTGCGGACCGCTCGGCATCGTGACTAATTGCGGCGGTGTATATCGCTCGGTCAAGACGGGACACCTCATCATACCGCTCTCCTTCGCGGTCACCAATCTTGGTAGCGGGCCTGCGAGTTATACCCTCAGTGCGAAGTTCCACGGCTCTACCAACGTCGTGCCATGGGTGATCCTGACACCGGTGAGCGGCATCATCCCCGGCCTTTCCGAGGTCTTCGTAGCCGTCACGTTCACCCCATCGAGCACCAACCTCGCGCGCGGCGCATACCTTGTGGATGTCACCGTGATACCGTTGTGCGACGAATCCGGCGCACCCTCTGCGCTCTTGTTCACTCTGCAAGTGGGACCGGACGTGATGACGGTTAATGACTTTGATGGTGATGGCACTTCCGACCTGACGCTCTATTGGCCTGCCCCCGGAATGTGGTACACGATATGGAGTTCATGTTGTAACCGGAACAGCACGCAATTTGGATGGAACGGTGCCGTCCCCGTGCCGGGTGATTTTGACGGCGATGGCAAATCAGACATCGCGACCTTTGCGCCTTCTGTGGGCATGTGGTATGCGCTGAAGAGCGACGGTGGCCTGATGCAACAGAACTGGGGCTGGAGCGAAACCGTGCCCGTGCCCGCCGACTATGACGGTGATGGCAAGACCGACATCGCGGTTTACTGGCCCGCGCAAGGCATGTGGTACATCCTCTATAGCGGTGGAGGCTCCGCCGCCGTCAACTTCGGATCAAGTGCCACCATTCCTGTTCCCGGTGACTACGACGGTGATGGCAAGGCCGACCTTGCGGTGTATAATCCCCGCACCAGTATCTGGTATATTTTCGGCAGTGCCACCGGATTCCACACCGATCAGTTCGGTTTCAAGGGTTGCATACCCGTCAGCGGCGATTTCGACGGCGATGGCACAGCTGATCAGGCGCTGTACTATCCGCCAACCGGCATGTGGTACATCTTTGGTAGCTCCACCGGCTACCAGACCGAGCAGTTTGGCTCTGCGGGCAGCATACCGGTCAGCGGCGATTTCGACGGCGATGGAATATCCGATCTGGCCATATACTATCCTTCAAGCGGTATATGGTACATCTTCGGAAGTTATCGAGGCTTTATGACCGGACAGTTCGGTTGGAGCGCCGATTATCCCACCGCCGAGAATCCCAGACCCGCTGCTAAATAGCCTTCTCCATTCCTTTTGCTGGGTGAAGCCATGATGCGCGCTGGCGCATCATGGCAGGCTGAGCGAATCGAGAGTGAATCGCATCAGCATATGGTACGAGTACGAGTAACCACTGGAGCGCTGGCCAGGGCCATGCGAATCTCATGGAATTGTTAAATCAATCGAAGGAGTGCAAAAAGGACACATGGTTACGTCAGGAGGCCGGTACCTTTATTGACGCGCTGGAAGGCGCGCTAAACAGCTTCGTACCGAGCAGCTTCGACAGCCTCATTTTTCTGCGCCAGCAGATTCGCATGGTGAGGAAAAAAATAGCGGAACTTGAAATGCCCGACCTTGCGATGGCTGCGGAAAGCGCGCTCGACTCGGGACCGCTCAATGTGCGCGTCGGAGTCGAGACGCTGATCGCCCTGATGCGCAAGGCTGCGCACGTCGGGCGAAATAGTTCGCCGTCGCCGCAGGAACTCGATGTGGAAACCGGTCTGCTGAATGCGGACGGCTTCGTGCGGCGGATCGCGGAGAATGAGCACGCCGGCAACACGCATGCCGCTGTGGGCGTGATACAACTTGCGGACGCCGATACGTTGCGTGCTCATCACGGCAATGAAATTATCACCATGGTCCTCAGGCATGTGGCGGCGATCCTGTCCGACCAGTTGCGTCAGGAAGATCACATCGCGCGCATGGGACCGTGCGGATTTGCCGTTCTTTTGCCGGCCGAGGATACCGGCGGTCTGAACATTGCCCTGGCTCGCATCGTGGATGCCGTGGCCCGCAAACCATTCACGTTTCCGGATGGCCATGCCGAGGCGATACGCGTCACCAGCTGTGGCTACCAACTCGGCAGCGAGGACCGCAGCTCTACCGCGAGTGCGGGAAGCCTTTCTTCCGAGACGATCATCGGCACGCTCTCGGGCATTGTGCCGCAAACGAAGGGTGTATCCGCATATCGCATCGGCGTCGCCATGCGTAACAAAACGACGACCTTTGTACTCGCGAGCCTGCTCGAACGCGCCGGTTATGAGGTCGTGGCGGCCGGTACCGGTGACACAAATCGCGTGCAGCCCTTCACAGCCACCAAACTTCATCTCGTCATTCTCGATGACGCGCCGACATCGCTGAACGAACTACGCGCCGCGCTGGGCCACCGTCGAACGCCGGTCATCGTCATTGCCGACAACGCTGAAATCGGACAATGGGCTATGCGGAACGGGGCGAGGGAATACTTAGTGAAACCTGTCCGGACAGAAGTCCTGCTTGCCGCCGTCAAACGCCTCGTGCTGCGCGGACGGGCCGCCGAAGCCGGACAGCCCGCAAGTTCGGTGCTTGTGGCTAGCGATGACGTCACACAACTCATCGCGTTGGGTTCGTCGCTGCAAAAGCAGGGACACTTCAGCGTCAGGCTTGGGCGCGGATGTGATGATGCCATGGCACAAATTCAGCGCAATGTTCCCGCCGCCGTTCTTATCGAGATGTCATTGCGCCGCGCGGAAACTGTGAAATTTCTCAACTTGCTTTCGGGCGTGGTCCCGCCGCCGGTCGTTGTGCTGATCATCAGCGAGGCGGAACGCCCGCTTGCGGACAGCATAAAAGCGTCGGCATTTGCGAGCATCCTGGTCAAACCGGTCACCCTGCTTACTCTTCACGCCGAAGTGCAACGTGCCATCGGCAAACCGCTGAACTCCGGCCAAGAGAACACGCAAGTAATATTGCGCAACGAAATTCTGCGAGTCATGTGCCTTCCCGTGCTGCCGCTTCCGACGGCCTGACGCTAAAGCCGCCCGAGTCTTCCCCAGATTCAATCCCCGGTGGTCGTGGGCGTCATGTCCAAACTTACGGATTGATCTTCGGATCAGTTTCTTCCCAACGAACTGAAAAGGTGAATCAAACCAGGATCACGTTCAGTGTCGTGGTGGGGTTATACCCCATAGCCGATGGTTATCAAGGGGCCTACTGTTCCCCCAGATGAAAAATATTATCCAGCACGCGCAGGCGAAAGAGGGATCGGCCGGCCGGCCTCCGTGGGGTCTTTGGCTGTGTCTCCTCGTCGGGGGGCATTTGGCGGCCGGTTGTGTATATGTTCACGATTGGCTGTACGACGGTACTCCGGCCGGTTACCCGCGACGCCGCCGATACTCGTGGATGCTCCTCAGACTGAGGCCGCAGATTGCGTGACATTCTTGACCGCAGCTCGAACGGGATTGATCGCAGATATGTGAATGACGGAATGAATGCCGGAATGGCCGTCTTGTTCATGCTGATCTTGGTTCTTACGGGCCTGTTTTTAAGGTTGGAAACGAGTAAGTGTTGGCAAAACAAAAGGAAATATCAGCATGAATGGTAAGACAGAAATCGCGAAGGGCCGGATCGAAGAAGCGGCGGGCGCATTGTGTGATAGCGACCGGATGCGCAAAAAGGGCAAAACGGATCAGGCGGTTGGCCAGGTCAAAGTCGTTGCAGAAAAGGTAGTGAAGAAGATCGCGGAACGAATACGCGCGTGACGTTTCAACGGGCACGTTTCAAAGACGCGCAGAGTGATGTATTGTAAGCAAGGAATTCGGGTCATGAAAATTAATCCCTTGCAGCAATTGGGTATCTTCGGCCAATCACTCTGGCTGGATTACATCCGGCGAGATCTGATTGCCAGTGGCGGACTGCGGCGTTTGATCGAGGAAGACGGATTGCGAGGAATGACCTCGAATCCGGCAATTTTCGAGAAGGCGATCGTGGAGAGCCACGATTACGACGCGGACATCCAGGCCATGGACATCGTTGGAAAAGACGCCACAGCTATCTATGAATCTCTCAGCCAGCGTGACGTACAGAGCGCCGCAGATGTGTTCCGGCCGGTGTACGAAATGTCGGATGGCAAAGATGGCTATGTCAGCCTGGAGGTCAATCCTCATCTGGCTCACGACACCAATGGGACGTTACAGGAAGCCCGACGGCTATGGGCGGCCTTGAACCGGCCCAACGTCTTCATCAAGGTTCCCGCGACAATCGAGGGCCTCCCTGTGATCCAGAAGCTCATCAGCGAAGGTATCAACGTCAACGTGACCTTGATGTTTGGTTTGCCGAGATACCGGCAGGTGGCTGAAGCATACATCGCCGGCATCGAAGCGCGTAAGAACCAGGGAAAGTCGGTGAAGAACGTGGCCTCGGTGGCCAGTTTCTTCGTGAGCCGACTTGATTCGCTGATGGACCCTTTGCTCGAACCGATTATTGCGCGCGGCGGCAAAGTGTCCGAAATCGCGAACGAAGTGCGCGGACAAGTGGCGATTGCCAGCGCGAAACTGGCCTACCAAATCTACAAGGAGCTTTTCGGCACAAGTCGGTTCAAGAATCTTGCGGCAACCGGGGCGCGAGTCCAACGGTTGCTTTGGGCCAGCACCGGCACGAAGAACCCGGAATACAGCGACGTGAAATACATCGAGGCACTCATCGGACCCGACACGGTCAACACGGTCCCCGTCGAAACCATCAACGACTACCGCGATCACGGCAATCCGAAGGCCAGCATTGAGAATGATGTCGCCGGGGCGGCGCGCGTAATGAAGCTCCTGCCAGAACTCGGAATAGACATCGAGAAAGTGACCCAGCAGCTTGAAGATGAAGGCGTGGCCAAATTCAACCAGCCCTTCGACAAGTTGATGGAGACTCTGACTGAACACCATACTCGACTTCAAAAACAAACATGAAAGGAACAGGAAATGAAGGGTAACAACAAATTGCTGGCAGTGCTGAACAAACTGCTGGCCGACGAACTAACGGCGATAAGCCAGTACATGGTCCATTCGGAGATGTGCGACAACTGGGGCTATCAGAAGCTCCACAAGGGCATCGAAGGCCAGGCCATGGATGAAATGCACCACGCCGAATGGCTCATTCAGCGCATTATCTTCCTTGAGGGAGCGCCCGTCGTCTCGCAACTAAATCCCATGAAGATTGGCAAGACGGTTGCAGACATGGTCACGAATGATCAGGAGGCCGAGATTGGCGCTGTGAAATCGTACAATGACGCGATCGCGGTCGCGCGCGAAGTTAGCGATCAGGCCTCGGCTGACTTGCTGCTCAAGATCCTCAAAATGGAAGAAGGTCATGTGAGCTGGGCGGAAATACAACGTGCCCAGATCAACCAGATGGGATTGGAAAGCTACTTGTCGCTCCAGACCGAGCCGGCTGGAAAGTAGTCCGCATAGCTTCCAATGATTGGAAATCACCGCCGCCGGAGTTTCCAATCATTGGAACTTGCGTTTGTCGCTTTTGTGAATGAGTGTTGCAGCGCAGGGTGCCACTTTGGGCTAGCGGCGAAGTACCAGCACAACAATGATGATGACGAGAAGAAGGCCCAACGAGCCGCCGCCAATCAAAATGACATTGCCAAGAACAGGCGTAAACAAGAGATGCATGACAGGCCTTTCATTTTGAATGAACTTGTTCGCGATGAGGCAGTCTTTCAACCATGGGGGTGTATCCTGCTTTGAGAATCCTGCTCCGCACGTTCTGCATCCGGCCATGCCGAGGTGAAATCACTCGCCCTTTGACCGCCGTCAAGAGTGTGCGAAGAGTCTGGCGTGACAGGATTATACCTGATGGCACGGCATCAGCCGATTGCGTGGCGTTCTTCAAATAGTGTCGATGAGAAAACTGGCAGGACTGGCGTGTACCGGTGCGGTGATGACAATCAGCATTTGCGGGCGGTCAGCGCGCGTGGCATCTGCGCCGGTTCGCGTGTATTGTCATGGTAGTTTGATAGGATAACGGCAATGTGGAATATGGCAATGGCGACGGGACGAAGGAAAATGATAAAGACGCTGCCATCGCGCTTCCAGAACTGGGTGGCCGGTCATGCGCGTTCGCGCACGGACGCGGGCGAGCCGCCGTTGCGGGCGGAGCTGTTCAGTGTCGAACAGCTCGCGCGACATGCCAAGGCTCTCGCGGCTAATCACAAGACAGTCACGCGGCGGGGTTCAAACCGGCTGCTGGATCGCCTGGACCAAAACGAAGAAATACTCAAAAGTTTCAACCGCGCGACACTTGCCCTCGGCCAAACTATTCGAGTCACTCCAGCCGCTGAATGGCTAATGGATAATTTTTACCTGATCGAAGAGCAGGTCCAGATGGCCCGGCGGCATTTGCCCAAAGGCTACAGCCGGGAGCTGCCGCGACTTTTGAATGGCCCCTGTGCCGGACTTCCGCGCATTTATGACATCGTGCTCGAGTTGATATCGCACGTGGATGCGCAGATTGATGCGGAACCGCTGCGCGCTTTTATCGCCGCATACCAAACGGTAGAATCTCTGAAACTTGGCGAGTTGTGGGCCATACCCATCATGTTGCGACTTGGATTGATCGAGAATCTACAGCGCGTCACCACGCGGCTGATCACTGCCCGCGAGGATCGCGAACTTGCCGATGCCTGGGTGGATCGGCTGCAACTGATGGCGGAGAAAAATCCATCGCACCTAGTCGTCGTTGTAGCCGACATGGCGATATCCGACATTCCCATCTCCAGTTCTTTCGTTTCGGAATTCTGCCAGCGACTCTCGCTTCACAGTCCGGTGCTGCATCTCGCGCGAAGCTGGCTCGAAGCGCGGCTGGTCGAACAGGGGTTGTCCATCGAACAGCTTGTCCAATTGGACAGTCAGAATCAGGCGGCTGATCAGGTTTCCGTAAGCCACAGTATTGCCAGTCTTCGTTTGTTGAGCGCCATGGACTGGAAGAATTTCGTGGAGGAGCTAAGTCTCGTCGAGCAGACCTTGCTCTCGGACCCTGCCGGTGTTTACGGCAAGATGGATTTTTCGACACGCGATAGTTATCGCCATTCGGTGGAGTTTCTGGCCCGCCACGGCAAAAGTACGGAGGCTGACATCGCGCGGAGCGCCATCCAACTTGCCGCCGACGGTGCCAAGCAAAAGGGACCTGAAGACCGGACAGCCCATGTCGGCTATTACCTGATTGACAAAGGTCATTCCACGTTGAGCCGATTGGCGAAGGTTCGTTGGCCATGGCGAAGGATTATCGAACGAAGCATCCACCGTTTTCCGCTCCCGTTTTATGCGGGCGGCATTGGAACGCTCACGTTGCTCGCCGCATTGGGTTTCATTCAACAAGCTCAGACGCTCGACGTTCAGGGGTGGAAGCTCCTCGTCTTCACGCTTGTCTTCGTTCTTTGCGCCAGCCAAATGTCCGTGGCGTTGATGAACTGGCTGTCCACGCTGCTGGTAAAACCCCGCCTCCTGCCGCGGCTGAACTATTCTTCTGGCATTACTCCAGATTGCCGCACGATGGTGGTTGTTCCCACGATGCTCACGAGCCTCGACGGTGTTGACCGACTCATCGAGACGTTGGAGATTCACCATCTCGCAAACCGCGATCAGCACATTCACTTTGCCTTGCTAACGGATTTTCGCGACGCACCGGAAGAAACCTTGCCGGTAGACCACGTCTTGCTTCAGCGGGCGCGGATCGGAGTCGAGATGCTTAACCGCAAGTATGCCTCTGACGGACTGGACCGCTTCTTTCTATTTCACCGCCCGCGCCGCTGGAATGCTGGCGAGAATCAGTGGATGGGCTATGAACGCAAGCGGGGAAAGCTCATGGAGTTCAACGCGCTTCTCCGCGGCGGATCGCGTGATTGTTTTTCCGAGATTGTCGGTTCGACGGCCATTCTACCTTATGTCAAGTATGTGATCACGCTGGACACCGACACCCAGCTTCCGCGCGACACAGCCCGCCAGCTCGTGGGCACGATGGCGCATCCGTTGAACCGTCCGCAGTTCGATGCCGCGCGCGGGATAGTGGCCGAAGGTTACAGCATCCTGCAACCGCGCGTCGGAGTAAGTTTGCCGAGCGCCCGCCGGTCATGGTTTGTCCGGCTCTTCGCCGGCGATACGGGAATTGATCCTTACACGCGGGAAGTGTCCGATGTATATCAGGACGTCTTCCGCGAAGGTTCGTTTATCGGAAAAGGAATCTACGACGTGGACGCCTTCCAGCGTGCCATGAGCGGGCGCTTTCCGGAAAATACTGTGCTGAGCCACGACTTGTTGGAAGCATGTCACGCCCGCTCCGCCTTGGTGAGCGATGTGGAATTATTCGAGGAGCACCCTTCCCGCTACAACGTGGATGTTGATCGGCGTCACCGCTGGATTCGCGGCGACTGGCAGATAACGCAATGGCTCCTGCCGCGGGTTCCTGGCTCCGACGCCCGCCGGATAGCCAATCCGCTTTCTGTGCTTTCACAATGGAAGATATTCGACAACTTGAGGCGCAGCCTGGTCCCCGTTGCACTGATGTTGCTGATGTTGGGCAACTGGCTGCTCCTGCCTGAACTAGGCAGCCTTGGCACGCTGGTGGTACTTTCGATCATCATGCTTCCCGCAGTGTTGCAAGCGCTGGTCAATCTGTATCGCAAGCCGGCTGATCTTCCTTGGGCTATGCATCTGCGCGGAAGTGCCGGCTCTTGGGGCCGACAGATCGGTCAGATCTTTCTCACCATGGCGTTTCTACCCTACGATGCCTTCATCAGCCTGGACGCCATCGGAAGGACGCTGCTGCGTTTGCTGGTAACGCACAAACGGCTCCTCGAATGGCAGACTTCGACAGATTCCGAGCGCACAAAGAGCTCTGACCTCATCGGCTTCTATGCCACCATGTGGATCACTCCGGTCATCGCGCTGCTAAGTGGATTTCTTCTATCTGAGCTGCATCCAACACAACTGACCGTGGCGCTGCCGATACTTGGCATATGGCTGGCTGCTCCATGGATCGCCTGGTGGATTAGCAAGCCCATCGAAACCGCGACACCAGATTTGACGGCGGATCAATTGACATTTCTGCGCCGCACTGCGCGCAAGACCTGGCATTTCTTCGAAACCTATGTGACCGCGCAGGAGAACTGGCTGCCTCCTGACAACGTTCAGGAAGTCCGTGTCCCAACGATCGCCACGCGGACTTCGCCAACAAATATGGGCTTGGCGTTGCTCGCCAATCTGGCTGCGCGGGATTTCGGCTATCTTTCGGCAGGAGGCTTGATTCGGCGAACGCAAGACGCCTTTGCCACGATGCAGCGGCTCGAACGTCATCGCGGGCATTTCTACAATTGGTATGAAACACGAACGACACGGCCGCTCCTTCCGCTTTATGTTTCCAGCGTGGACAGCGGCAACTTGGCTGGACATTTGCTGACGCTCGCCTCCGGTCTTCGGGAACAGGCCGATGAACAGCTTTTCACGCCGCAGATTTGTGCCGGCTTGCGCGACACGCTGAGGCTCCTCAGAGATTTAGCGCCCAACAACGCCGAGTTGGCAGTACTCGATGCCGAGTTAAACAAAGCTCCGTCCACTTTGAGCGCGGCATTTCTTTTGTTGAAAGCTGCTATGGACCATGCCACCAAGATCGCAGCTGCGCTGGCGAACGAAGATGTGAACATTAAGGGATGGGCCTTGGCCCTTAAGCGGAATTGCGAAGATCATTTGGAAGACTTGCTTTTCCTCGCGCCCTGGCTGGCTTTGCCAACCCTAAATCAGACTAATCGCGACGGAGCCAATTCTCAAACGCAGTCGGCATTAGCTACGAAACTTCCAATGATTGGAAAATCCGGCAGCGGCTTTTTCCAATCATTGGAAGTCAGGCTTTCCAATCTGCGGCACAGGCACGAAAAGGTTCCAACTTCTCTTTCGGTTGATAAGACAAAAGGCAAAGATTCGCTCGCGTCGGCAGCTACGAAGCTTGATGAGAAGCTCGCACAACTCGATGAGTCACCAACTTTGCGAGAGGTTTCGAAGTTAGATCAAGAGCTATGCCCGTTGATCGAAGCTGCATTGCAGTATATTACATCGGAACCTGATCCGTCATGGAAAGATAGGCAGACTTATCTCACGGAACTTTTGCGCTGTATTCGGGAAGCTTGCGAGCACGCCCGCCAGCGGATGCAAATGCTGGATGCTTTGGCCAAGCAAAGCGACGAACTGGCCACGATGGATTTCACGTTTCTTTTCGACACTTCGCGGGATTTGTTTTGCACGGGTTTCAACGTCGCCGAGCGCCGGTGTGACAACAGTTTCTATGACCTGCTGGCCTCGGAAGCGCGCCTGTGCGGCTACCTCGCCATCGCACTTGGACAGGTTCCGCAGGATCACTGGTTCTCGATGGGCCGGCTGCTTGTCGCTTCGCGGGGCGAACCGATATTGGTTTCGTGGAGCGGTTCGATGTTTGAGTATCTCATGCCGATGCTGGTCATGCCGAATTACGAAAACACATTGTTGGATCACACCTGCAAGGCCGCGGTGCAGCGGCAAATCGAGTATGGAAAAGTGCGTGGCGTGCCGTGGGGTATTTCCGAATCGGGCTACAACCTGACCGATGTTCACCAGAACTATCAGTATCGCGCCTTCGGCGTGCCGGGTCTTGGTTTGAAACGGGGATTGATTGAAGACCTGGTCATCGCGCCTTATGCTAGCGCACTAGCACTTATGATCGCGCCGCGGGAGGCGTGTGAGAACTTGCAGCGACTGGCGTTTGATGGACGCGAAGGTCCTTATGGCTTCTATGAAGCGGTGGACTACACGCCATCGCGCCTGCCACCGGAAAAGACCAGTGTTACGATCCGATCGTTCCTGGCGCATCATCAAGGTATGAGCCTTGTGGCTCTGGTCAATCTATTGCGAGACAATCCTATGCAACGACGCTTTATGGCCTGTCCGCTGCTCAAGGCTGCGGACTTGCTGTTGCAAGAGCGTCTGCCTAAGACTGCTGCGAGTGTGTTCTCCGAAGACTCGGTGTCGGAGACGTCGCGGACGCTTTCAGGCGAGGTCGAGAACGTTATGCGCGTGTTTACGAATCCCACGCCGCCGGTCCCGCAGGTTCATCTTCTGTCCAACGGCCGCTATCATGTCGTCATCAGCAGTGCGGGCGGAGGCTATAGTCGCTGGCGCGATCTGGCAGTTACCCGCTGGCGGGAAGATACGACGCGCGATTGCTGGGGAACATTTGTCTATCTTCGCGATCTGGCGACGGGCGATTTCTGGTCCACCGCGTATCAGCCCACCTTGCGCGCGACGAAAGGCTACGAAGCCATTTTTACGCAGGGGCGCGCGGAGTTTAGGCAACGTCATGCCGGCCTCGAAATTCATACCGAGATCAGTGTGTCGCCGGAAGATGACGTGGAGTTGCGACGCATCACACTTACTAACCGCACGCCGGTGGCGCGCGTCATAGAGCTGACCAGTTATGCCGAAGTGGTACTCGCGACTGCGGCTTCGGATGCGGCGCATCCCGCTTTCAGTAATCTCTTCGTGCAAACGGAATTCTCGCGCACGTTTTCCGCCATTCTTTGCACACGCCGAGCCCGTTCGCAGGAAGAAAAGCCGCCATGGCTGCTGCATCTGATGGTTGGTCAGGGCGGCGAACAGGGAGAACTCTCGTGCGAAACTGATCGCTCCAGATTTATCGGACGCGGCGGAACCCTGGCGAATCCGGCGGCGATGCAGAGTATTGAGTCGTTGTCCAACACCGTCGGCTCCGTTCTTGATCCCATCATTTCGTTGCGCCGGACGGTATCCTTGCCGCCACATGGAACAGCCATTTTGGACCTCGTTGTCGGTGTCACCGAAAGCCGGGATGCCACAATGGCGCTTATGGAGAAATATCAAAGTTCCCGCATGGCCGACCGCGCGTTCGATCTGGCGTGGACCCACAGCCAAGTGACGCTGCACCATCTCAACGCAACGGAGGCGGAAGCTCAACTTTATGGCCGTCTGGCCAGCGCGTTGATCTATGCCGATTCCGCCCGTCGGGCCAATCCCAGCGTGTTGCTCCATAACCGGCGCGGACAAAACGGACTCTGGAGCTACGGCATTTCGGGCGATTTGCCGATTATTCTTCTCCGCATCAGCGACACCGACAAGATCGAAATCGTCAGGCAGTTGATCAAGGCGCATTCCTATTGGCGAATGAAAGGATTGCCTGTTGATCTATTGATTTTGCATGAGGAAGTTTCCGGTTACCGCCAGTCCCTGCAAGACCAGATTACCAGTCTGATTTCATCTGGAATTGAAGCGCAGATGCTGGACAAGCCAGGCGGTATTTTCGTGCGGAGTCTCGAACAGATTCCCAACGAGGATCGCGTACTACTGCAATCGGCGGCGCGAATTGTCCTCGACGATGAAAAGGGAACTGTGGCGGAACAACTTGAACATCGGAGTGTCCTGGAACCTCTGGTTCCGGCGTTGCGGCCCATCCGCTCCGGCGCTGCCGATGTACAGGCACCGCTGCCGGAACGCGAGTTGATTTTCCCGAATGGTTTTGGCGGCTTTACCCGTGACGGCCACGAATATGTCATCACTCTTTTGCCGGGCCAGATGACGCCGGCACCGTGGGTGAACGTGCTGGCCAATCCGAATTTCGGGACGGTCATCTCCGAGAGTGGCGCGGCTTACACCTGGGTGGAAAACTCGCATGAGTTTCGACTTACTCCATGGAGCAACGATCCGGTTCGCGATTCCACGGGCGAGGCGTTCTACATTCGCGATGAGCAGACCGGAACGTTCTGGTCACCCACGCCGTTGCCTGCGCGCGGCTCAACTCCCTATGTCATCCGTCACGGCTTTGGCTACACCGTCTTCGAACATACTGAAAACGGTATCGCTTCCGAGTTGTCCGTCTATGTGGCGATGGATGCTCCGGTGAAATTCTCGGTCTTGAAGGTGAGCAACGTCTCGGGCCGTCCGCGCCGCCTGTCCCTCACCGGTTACTGCGAATGGGTGCTGGGCGACATGCGGCAGAAGAGCCTGCTGCATGTGCAAACAGAGGTGGACCTCAAGACTGGCGCTTTGCTGGCACGCAACTACTTCAACACCGAATTCCCCGATCGCATCGTGTTTCTTGACGTAAATGACCCGACGCGCACGCTGACCGGAGACCGGAAGGAGTTCATCGGCAGAAACGGAGACCTTTCTCATCCGGCGGCACTGAAACGCTCGCGGCTTTCCGGCAAAGCCGGCGCAGGGCTTGATCCCTGCGGCGCGGTCCAAGTCGCTTTCGACTTGCCGGACAGGCAAGAACACGAAACGAGTTTTCGTCTCGGCGTTGGCCATGGCGCGGCTGATGCGCAGACTCTGATCCGCCGCTTTCGACTGGCAGACGCCGGTCGCACTGCGCTTGAAGGCGTCTGGCAATATTGGAACCGGACGCTCGGCGCAGTGAATGTGGACACACCCGATCCCGCCGTTAATGTAATGGCCAACGGATGGCTATTGTATCAGACCTTGAGCGGCCGGCTCTGGGGCCGTACCGGATTTTATCAATCCGGCGGTGCCTATGGTTTCCGTGATCAGTTGCAGGACGTGATGGCGCTGGTCCATGCGGAACCGGCGCTAACCCGAGAACACTTGCTTCGCGCCGCCGCGCATCAATTCCGCGAAGGCGACGTGCAGCATTGGTGGCATCCGCCTTCGGGGCGCGGCGTTCGCACGCATATTTCCGACGACTATCTGTGGCTGCCGTACGTTACCTGCAGATATGTATCATGCGTCGCGGACACCGGCGTGCTTGACGAAAAGATTGCGTTCCTCGAAGCGCGGCCCGTCAAGCCGGACGAGGAATCCTATTATGATTTGCCGAATCGCTCCGACGAATCGGCCACGCTTTACCAGCATTGCGTGCGCGCCATCGAACGCGGCCTGAGATTCGGCAGGAATGGGTTGCCGTTGATGGGTAGCGGCGACTGGAACGACGGCATGAATCGTGTAGGCCACGAGGGCCGCGGCGAAAGTGTCTGGCTGGCGTTCTTCCTTTACGACGTACTCATCCAGTTTGCTGAACTGGCGCGCTCACGCAGAGACATGAACTTTGTCGAACGCTGCCTTGATCAGGCACGGCAATTGCAACAGAACATCAAGCAACACGCCTGGGACGGCCAATGGTATCTCCGCGCCTTCTTCGACAATGGCGAACCGCTCGGTTCCAAAACTAATACGGAGTGCCAGATAGATTCCGTGCCGCAAACCTGGTCTGTCATCAGCGGAGCTGGCGACCCGCAGCGTTCCCGTCAGGGTATGCAATCCGTGCTGGAACGGCTCGTCCATCCCGACGCAGGCTTGATTCAAGTGCTGGATCCGCCCTTCGATCACGCCCAACTCAACCCCGGCTATATCAAAGGCTACACTCCCGGCGTGCGTGAGAATGGCGGCCAATACACCCACGCCGCGATCTGGACCGCCATGGCCTATGCGCTTATGGGCGAAACCGAACGCGCCTGGGAACTTTTCGCGATGCTGAATCCGATTCACCACGGCGGGACACCCGAACAAATCGCCATATACAAAGTCGAGCCTTATGTCATCGCAGCCGACATCTATTCCGTCGCACCGCATCTGGGCCGGGGCGGATGGACTTGGTACACCGGCTCGGCCGGCTGGATGTACCGCCTACTCATCGAATCGCTGTTGGGCGTCAACATCGTCGGTGCTCAGCTGCGGCTGACCCCCAGATTGCCGAAAAGCTGGACAGCCTATAAAATCCATTACCGCTACCGGCAAACCGTCTATCACATCACCATCACCCGGCCTGCCGCTGATGTGGTCAGCGCGGAACAGCTCATTCTCGACGGAAAAGAACTTGCCGGGAAATCAGTTCCCTTGGTCGATGACTATTGCGAACATTTCGTTGAACTAAAAGTCAACAGTGCGACGGACAGAGACATTCGGTAATGTCCGCTCTTTGAAACCACATTACCTAGGACATTAACAAGACTTCCAATGATTGGAAATCAGCGCCGCCGGAATTTCCAATCATTGGAAGTCGGGCTCGTCGCATTTATTTATGTTTGTGGGGAGACGCACGCCACGTCAGCTAGCGGCGAAGAACAAGAACAACAATAATAATGACGAGAAGAAGGCCCGCCGAGCCGCCGCCGATCCAAATGCCGCTGGCAATAACTGGTGTTAATAGGAGGTGCATAATCATGCCTTTCATTTTGACGATAATATACGTGACACGCCGGTCTCCCGCCATGGGGTGAAACCCTGCCGCTAGATTTCTTTGCCGCAAGCTTTGCATCCAGCGTGCGGCACTGTGAAATCATATGCCGCCTTTGCGCGGGCCACTGGAAGTGTCTGCTCATTTGTCACGGTAGGGTTTTACCCCATAGCGCGAATACGCCGACCCGAGTTAGCTTCAGATCATAAAAGATGTTTTAAATACTAAACGTGAAGGGAAGACATGAACAAAAATGAATCAATCGTGGCAGTTTATACATCACACACGGCGGCGGAAGCGGCGGTCAAGGAGCTGCAACAATCGGGGTTTGATATGAAGAAGCTCTCGATTGTTGGACGCGACTACCACACGGATGAACATGTGGTGGGTTATTACAACGCGGGTGATCGCATGAAATATTGGGGGAAACAGGGCGCCTTTTGGGGCGGCCTGTGGGGCGTGCTGTTTGGGTCCGCATTTTTCTGGATTCCCGGTCTGGGTCCGCTGCTGGTGGCGGGACCGCTCGTCAGTTTGATCGTGGGGGCGCTAGAAGGCGCGGTTGTGGTGGGCGGTGTGAGCGCTATTGGTGCCGGTCTGTACAGCCTGGGCATCCCCAAGGACAGCATTCTGAATTGCGAGACGGCCATCAAGACCGGCAAGTTCCTTCTGATTGCCCATGGTTCCCCGGAAGAGACTGTCCGGGCGAAAGAAATCATCAACCACACGGGCCCGGAGAAGGTGGAACATCATCAGTGAGTTTGAGCCATAAGAGTAATGTGAAATGGAAATACTATGACAAAATTGAACAATCGAAATATGCGACTGGCTTCACAATCCGTCTTGGTGGGTCAGTGCAAATCGGTTCACAAATTGGCGGGCACCGTGAGGCGGAAGAAGCCGGCGGACACAACAAAGAGATGTGACGCGATGGCCTGCATGGTTGCCGCGCATGAGGGAACGGGAACGTCGAACGTGCGCCTGCAGAATATAAGCACCGTTGCGAACAGGAAGGTTAACCAAATGATAAACAGCACATGGGCGATGATGGTGACGGCCGTCGGCAAGGGGAAATATCTCATCAGTCGTCGAAAGGAGCGCATGTCTAGCTTGTGTCCATTTCTCAGCTACGATGTCTGCCGTATGGATGATGGTGGTCAGGACGATCAGTATTTTATGAACGAGTGGGCTGGTGTTCTTTGCCCCATTGACGGACTGAAGCGACGGTCTGATCGTGGAAGAGAATAGATGGATGGAGTATTGTGACGTGAGATGAAGGCTAAACACACCGCATGGTTCCGCCGATATCGGACGGAGCTGAACAATCATCTGAAGGATGGTTCACACGCCAGCCTGCAACAGGCGCGGGAACTGGGGCGACGGGCTGTGGTCATCGGGCTGGAGACACTGGACGTGGCCAGGATTCACGAGGGTACGGTCGCCGCCATTGAAATCAGCGGCAGGCGGGCCAAAATCATCAAACAGGCGGAGCTGTTTTTTTCCGAGGTCATCGCCCCGATCGAGATGACGCATCGCGCCGCGCGGGAGGCCAGCGCCCATATGAAACAACTGAACGAGAAGCTGGGACAGCGCACGAAAGAACTGGCCGACAGCAATGTTCAGTTGCAACGCGGCATCGTCCGGCGCAAAGATGCGGAGGCGGCGCTCAAGAAGAGCGGACTGAACAACAGAAAATGCTTGGAAGAATCGCTCCAGTTGCAGAAGCGTTTGCGGCAACTGACGCAGCGGGTTTTGGCAGCACAGGAGGATGAACGCCATAAAATCAGCCATGAGCTGCAAGATGAAATTGCGCAGACTCTGCTGGGTATCAACGTCCGGCTGCTCTCGTTGAAGCAGGAGGCCCGGAGCCACAGCAGTGGCCTCAAGAATGAAATCGCCAGCACGCAGCGGCTCGTCGTAAAATCGGCGAAGTCGGTGCGGCATGTCGCCCGCAAATTCGGCAACTTATGAATCGCAAACTTTTCATTTTGTCGCGACGCTACCAGTCTGCGTTGCGGAAGCACCTCCAACAGGGACACAAGGCAAGCCTGACGCCGGCGCGAGGCCTGGGCAGTCAGGCTTTGGAAGCCGGCCTACAGACGCTGGACCTGGCCAGACTCCACGAAGAAACGCTGATTACCGATCTGCTGCCGGGCTGCCCGCCCGCCAAACGGGACGCGCTCATCAAGAAGGCGGGGATCTTCTTTGCGGTGGCGATTCTTCCCATCGAAAGAACGCACCGCGGTGCGCTGGAGGCCACCGCCCACCTGAAGAAGATTGTCGAGGCGCTAAGCCAGCGCACGGTGGAGCTGGCCGCCTTGAATCTGGAATTGAGCCAGGAGATCACCCATCGCAAGGCCGTGGAGGAAGCGCTCAAGAAAAGCGAGCGCCACTACAGCCAGTTGCTCGAAGCTTCGGATCGCCTGCAGGAACAACTGCGGCGGTTGAACCGCGAGATTCTCTCGGCGCAGGAAGACGAGCGGAGGAAGATCAGCCGGGAACTGCATGATGTCATCGCCCAGACTTTAACCGGTATCAATGTCCGTCTGGCCGCCCTCAAGAAAGAGGCTGCGCTCAACACCAAGGGACTAGACCGCAAAATCGCCAGCACGCAGCGGCTGGTGGAGCAATCGGTGAACATCGTACACCGGTTCGCCCGCGAATTGCGCCCGGCGGTCCTGGATGATCTCGGACTTATTCCCGCCCTGCATTCCTTCATGAAGAGCTTCAGCGCGCGGACCGGCGTTCATGTCCATCTGACAGCTTTTGCGGCAGTGGAACAATTGGACGCGGCGAGGCGCACGGTGCTCTATCGCGTCGCCCAGGAAGCGCTCAACAATGTGGCCCGTCATGCACAGGCCGCTCGCGTGGATGTTAGCATCCAGAACCTTCCCGACAGCATATGCATGAAGATTACAGACGACGGCAAATCTTTTCGGGTGGATCGTGTTTCGCACGCGAAAGGAAGAAAACGCCTTGGACTTCTCGGCATGAGGGAACGGATGGAAATGATCGGCGGCCGTCTCGAAATCGAGTCATCGCCGGGCAACGGCACAACAGTCATCGCGCATCTTCCGTCCGGCAAGAGCTCGCGCGCGGGGGGGGGGGGGACGCCCCAATGCAGTCCGCCGAAACTAGACTGGAAACTCTATGAAACAGATCACAGTACTGCTGGCGGAAGATCACACCATCGTGCGCGAAGGATTTCGCAAGATGCTCGAGCTCGAAGCCGATCTCAAAGTTGTCGGCGAAGCCCAGGACGGACGTCAGGCCGTCGCCCAAGCTATCAAACTTCGTCCCGACGTGGTGTTGATGGACATCGCAATGCCGCACCTCAATGGCTTGGAAGCCACCCGTCAGGTGCTCAAGGCCCTGCCGTCCACGAAAGTGCTTATCCTTTCCGCGCACAATGACGATGCCTATGTCAAGAACGCGACCGACTCCGGTGCCGTCGGATTTCTGCTCAAACAAACCTCCTCTCACGACGTATGCCTGGCCATCCGGGAAGTCCAAAAAGGAAAGACGTTTTTCAGTCCCTCCATTAACCGCCGTCAGGGCCGACTCAACCCGCAAGCGCGTGACCGCGCGGGACGGCTCATCGACAAGAAAGCAGCAAAGTTGACATCTCGCGAGATGGAAGTTCTCCAGCTTATCGCCGAAGGTGAGCCGAACAAACAAATCGCGTCGGATCTAACCATTAGCATCAAGACCGTCGAGAAGCATCGCGATCATTTGATGCACAAGCTCGACATTCACGACACCGCCGGTCTCACCCGCTACGCCATCGGCGCGGGCATCATTGAGAGCAGCGTTCAGCTAACCATCGTCTGAGGGTCAAGGTTACATCTTGTCTCACACTCTCGTAACCTCGACCCCGATCAGATTGATCAATCTTCCTTCTCCGCCTTATATTTCAAAAGCTTGCCATCTTCCGCCACTTTGACCTCGCTATGCTTGTTGCCCGGCCCGTTCACTTTCACTTCGTAAACTACGCAGCGCTCATTTTGCTCCCTCTCGACTGTTTTCACGATGCCGCCGTAAAGGTGGGCCTGAACCGTGGACTGAACCACCTCCGGCACGGAACTCCAGGGCACATTCATGTCCTCATGGTGAAACGTGCTGCAACCCGAAACGCCGGCCGCCATCGCTGCGGCGAACGCCCATACATATGTTGACTTTCTCATTTGCTTCTTACCTTTCAGTGTCGTGTTGATGTGTTCATCAATACTTATGGGCGAAGGTTACTCAATCGCCCGGCCACCTGCCATGGGGTGAAACCCTACCGGTCATTGTCCTCGCAGCTTCCAATCATTGGAACTTCCGGCCGCGATAACTTCCAATGATTGGAACTGCCGGAATCGCGCCGATGGGTAGGGTTACACCCCATGGCGAGCCACAGGTCCATCGCGTAGATTCGCCTTCGTGAAAAGAACAACAACATTCGTTAACACGGAGGAATTACAATGGGCTTCATCATAGCCGTATTGGTCGTGGTCATTCTGGTCATTGTCATCGTGAAACTGACCTGAGGCGGGGGATGGGGTGACCCGTCCCACCGTTTTATGACATGGATCTGGAAGTTATTCGTCTTTCGAAAGTCTATCCGGGCAACAGGGGACTTTTGCCGACGAGCTTCAACGTAACCCGGGGCGAGTTGATCGCAATTGTCGGGCATAACGGTGCCGGCAAATCAACGCTGCTCAAACTTCTGGCGAGCTGGCTCGTCCCGGATAGCGGACAGGTTCGGGTGCAAGGCACTGATCTGCGCGATCGTCTGGGCCTTGTCCGAAAGATCGGATTTGTGCCCGAGACTCCGAATCTTCACGACGCCTTTTCTGTTAATTACAATCTCACGCTCTTTGCCCGCCTGTTCGGAACACCACCTTCGCGCATCGAGGACACGCTGGAAGAGTTCAAGCTTATGCCCTACCGCCGCAGCGCCGTACGGACATTGTCCAAGGGTTTGAAACAACGGGTCAGCATCGGACGCTCGCTCATTGCCGATCCGCCCGTTCTCCTTCTTGATGAACCCACCTCCGCGCTCGATTTTGAAACGACCAAAGACATTTACCATCTTATCCACCGCATTCATTCGCAAGGCAAGACGGTCCTATTCACTTCGCACCGGCCGGAGGAGATCAAATCCCTCGCTTCGCGCATTCTCGTCTTGCATGAAGGGGCGGTCGTTTTCGACGGGGTTCCGGACGCATATTTCCAATCATCCTTTTACCAGACGCTGTACGTATGATCCGCACTGTCATAACCCTGCTTGCGCACGATCTGGCCGTCGCCTTCAAGAATAAGACGGTCTATCTCATTGTTTGCATTCCCATCTTTGTGTTCGCAACGTTGACATTGGTTGACCCATCCGGCGCAGATACGGCCCGGGTGAAGATCGCATTGCTTGGAACCGAGCCATATCTGCCTGGTGTACTCAAAAGCATCACGCGAACGCCGGACTTGGTTGCCGTCCGCTGGGCCTCGAACGAAGAGGAAGCCACGCGGTTGCTCAGGCAACGTGAAGTGGACGGAATTCTGATGCACGACGCCGGTGATTCATCGCGCCTTCAGTTGACGGTGGTCCAGCAGGCGTCTGTCCAGACACTGACTATCTTGCAACGCATGTCCGCCCTGCAAGCCGCCGTTGAAGGCAAAGGCCCCGGTTGGATCGCCATCGTGCGACCGCTCCAGACAAGTTCGATCAAACGACAGACCCTGCCCACCTGGATTTTGACCATGGTTCTGCTTGTCAGTTTCATCGTTCTGCCGGCTCAGGTCGCCGAAGAGAAAGAAAAACAGTTGTTCCTCGGCTGGATGCAAACCCCGGTGCGTGAAAGCGAATGGCTGGTTGCCAAGCTGGCCTACGGGCTCGTCCTGATGCTCGCGTCCGTGGTGGCGCTTCAGTTGATGGGCGGAGAATCCGCCTGTATGCACGGAGCCGGGTTTCTCGCGATCCTGTGCGCCGGGGGGCTTTGCTTCGGGGCGCTGGGTGTCTGTCTTGGGCTTCTGTGTCGCAACCAGGCCAGTGCAAGAACGCTGGGCGTCCTCTGTTATCTGCCGCTGCTGCTGCCTGCCGCCCTGTCTGATATGTCGGTGCAATTGAGAATCATCGCGCCACTCATACCTTCGTATCAATTCTATGAACCGGTCCGGGCCATGTTTCTGGACGGCGGCGGAATTGGGAGTTATACACGCGCATGGATCAGTCTTGTGGTGATCGGTCTCCTGGCGTGTCTAGCGTCGCATCGATTGATCAGGAAACGCTGGTTGATGTGATGCGAAATCCGAAGCATGGGAGAACTTATGGAAACTGGAATCAGAGTATTTGTGATTGTTACGTTGTTAATCCTTGCCGCGGCATCCCTGTTGTTTTCGGGATACTGGACATCTTTGGGATGACCTTGTTCTGCTTCTAGGTGACGGCTGCCATCACCGGCACGTTCCATCATAGTCACTCATTAACTCCGCCATGGGGTGAATACCCCATGGCGCCTTCATCGCCCCGCTGTTTACTCTACCACGCATGAACTCCAATAATTCAACAACAACGGGCAGTCCGCCATCATCACCGGCCGAGGATGCTGGCCGAATCATGGTTCGTGATGAAGGCGTGACTAGGATGAACAGTCAGGACCCATACGTGCCCGGCCCGGACACGCAGAGTGAGCAGTCGGAGACACGGAACGAGCAGGCAATACGCGCTGCGGAACTTAGCTACCGGCGGCTGTTCGAAACGGCAAAGGACGGCATCCTGATTCTGGAAGCCGATACGGGACGCGTCAGTGATGTGAACCCTTTTCTGATGACCCTGCTTGGGTTCTCTCACGCAGAAATGGTCGGGCAAACCGTCGGCGAGCTTAGCCCGTTCAAGGACATCTGGTCCAATCAAGCCATATTGGAACGGCTGCAGAAGGATGGATATGTCCGGTATGAAGACCTGCCGTTGGAGACCAAGGATGGTCGCAAGGTCGCCGTCGAGTTTGTCAGCAACGTCTATCAGGCAGGCGACAAAAAGGTGATTCAATGCAACATCCGTGACATCACGCAGCGCAAACACGCGCAAGATGAAATACGACGGCTCAACGAAACCCTCGAAAAACGTGTCGCCGAACGCACGGCGCAACTGCAAGCCGCCAATCAGGAACTGGCGGCGTTCAGTCGTTCCGTATCCCACGATTTGCGCTCACCATTGCGTCATGTGATGGGTTTCGTGGAATTGCTGAAACAGGAAGCCGGGCCTTCGCTTTCGAAAAGCGGTCTGCACTATCTGACGATTATCGATCATTCCACAAAGCGGATGGAGAACATGATTGACGACCTGCTGGCCTTCTCGCGCCTCGGACGTTCGGAAATGAAGAAGACGGAGGTCAATCTCAACGAACTGGCCCGGGATACGATAGATGACTTCCAAAGAGAAACGAATGCGCGAAAAATCACATGGAAAGTCCACCCGTTGCCGGCGGTAAGGGCTGACCGCGCCCTGTTGCGTCTGGTGCTTGTCAATCTGTTCTCCAATGCGGTCAAATTCACCGGCAAACGCACGGAAGCCAAAGTCGAAATCGGCTGCGGCCCCTGTCGCAACGGTGAGACGGTGATCTTCATTCGCGACAACGGCGCAGGGTTCGATCCCGCTTTTGCCGGTAAACTGTTCGGCGTCTTTCAACGCCTGCACAGCAATGAGGAATTTGAGGGCACAGGCATCGGCTTGGCGAATGTCCAGCGCATCATTCAGCGCCACGGCGGCCAGGTCTGGGCGAATGGCATCGTGGATGGCGGCGCGACCTTTTGCTTTTCGCTGCCCAAACAACCCTCGGGGCAAAATTTATCCGAACCAATTTTGGGGAACACCACATAGAAACCGCCAGACCTTCCAACGAATCTGTCGCACCATGAATGAACCCATTTTGCAAGCAAGAGAGCCGGCCTGCACATCACTTCAATTCCAGGCCGTTCCGCCACACCGCATTCTCGTGGTGGACGACGATCATGGCATCCGCCGGCTCAGCACCGAAGCACTGAAGCGTTCCGGCTATCAGGTGGACGCGGCCGAAGACGGATCTGCCGCATGGGACGCACTTCATGTCAACGGATATCATCTCCTGATTACCGACAATGACATGCCGAAAATGTCAGGCATTGAATTGCTCAAGAAACTTCGTGCCGCTCGCATCCATGTGCCGGTCATCATGGCTGCGGGCGCATTGCCCCACGATGAATTTATCCGCCATCCCAATCTCCGGCCTGCCGCCACGCTGCTCAAGCCCTATACCATCGGCGATCTGATCAGAATGGTGAAGAAAGTTCTTCGCGCAGCTTGTGATGGAATAATTCCGGCCCGAATGCACGGCGGATGTGGAGCGTTCGCCGATGAAAGCAACCTTTATATCTTATAGCAATGCTCGCAGAATCAGCAGGGATCCGCAGCGTCAAGCACGATGCTTCCAATGATTGGAAATTCACACAGCGCTGGTTTCCAATCATTGGAAGTTATGGTGACGGCTCAATTGGCAGGGTAACACCCCATAGCACGAGACCAGCGCATCGCGTAACTTGTGCTCAGTGATAAGCAAAAGAGCGGGTATGGAGCACAATAGCAAAGAAAGAGTCAGCATTATGAAGGGTACAACACAAGTGGTGAAGGGGCGCATCGAGGAAGCGGCGGGGGCGCTGACCGGCAATGACCGGCTACGTGCCAAGGGTAGGTCTGACCAAGCCGTGGGTCATGTCAAACAGACTGCCCAAAAGAACGTGCGGCAAGCCAAGGATGCAGCCCGGAAGATCGTGGACGATGCGAAGAACTTGGCGCAAGAGGCTGTTTGCAACGCGAAAAGGCGTGCTGTAGCGGGGTCCGGTTCACTGTAAACCCTTGCGGGAATTGAGACTGATTACCGGGCATCTCAGGACCGTGACATATGATAGCGCACATGCGGAGCAAGAAATTTGATCCTGAAGACGATGACACGGTGTATGCCGGGGAGCAGGTCAAGATGTGCCGTCGGTGCAAACAGGAATATACTGGCTCGTGCCCCGTTGCCTCGGCTTCCTGCCCGATGGAAGCCGAAGAGACAGAAGCGCCCGATCACGAGGAACGGAATGATTTCGACGATGTCGGAAATCTTGATGAAGTCCTCGCAAAGGACACCGCCGCTGATCTGGCCGCCGAGGAAAAAGACGATATTCCGGAAGAAGATTTGGAAGACGACGCTTGATCGTCTTTGCAATTATGATCGGGAAATGCCCGGAAGTTGTTCGACCTGATCAATACCTTTCACACGGCACTTGAAGACCAGCCGGCGTTCTACATGCTAAGTTCGTTGCCGCCGGGATTGATTTCCCAATTGATGGTAGGGAAACACCCCATGGTGCCCTTCTGCTCTCCGGGTTACGTTTGCGACATGAGAAACAAAGCATTCATTCAAATTCGAGGTTATATATGTCACTGATATCTTTAGCCGTCACTCTGATTGTCATTGGAGTGTTATTGTGGGCTGTCAACACCTACGTCCCGATGGACGGGAAGATCAAGAAGATCCTCAACATAGCCGTCACGGTCTGCGTCGTGATCTGGCTGCTCTATGCCTTTGGCATTCTCAACCACGCAGGCGAAATCCGCGTCCCGCAGATCCGGTAGCCGTTTGCATAAACCACACAAATCGGAGTTATATTAAAATGCATATTATTTTGGTAACTGCTCTAGTGACAATCATGGGTCTCATAGTGATTGGCAAAATGCCGGGGTGGCCCAGCCGGCGAAAACTGCCCGTCGTGAAAATCCCTCACGATGAAATGGACGATTGGAAGAATTCAAGAAAGGCAAAATGACGATGCAAAACATGAAACATCTCTACGGATGCAAAATCGGGGCGACAGACGGCGAAATCGGGCATTTGAAGGATTTCTATTTTGACGACAAGAACTGGGCGGTTCGCTATGTGATTGCGGATACCGGTTCCTGGTTGACGGGGCGACAGGTGCTTATTTCTCCCCATGCCTTTGGCCGTCTGAGCGAGGATGGGAAACCGTTGCTCGTGAATCTGACCCGCAAGCAAATTGAGGACAGTCCCTCGATCGAACTTCACAAGCCTGTATCACGACAATACGAAGAAGAGTATTACCGCTATTATGGCTGGCCATATTACTGGCAGGGCAGCGGGCTGTGGGGCATGACTGGTTTTCCAATATTACATCAGCCGGCAATACAGCCTGCTGGCGAACCTTCCACGGCCGGCGGAATGCAAACGGACCGGCCTGATGTACACCTGCGAAGCGCCCAGGCCGTCACCGGTTACCATATCAAGGATGGCGCAGAACTGATTGGCCAACTTTGTGATTTCGTGATGGACGATGAGAGTTGGTCGATCCGTTCGCTGGTCATCAAAACCGGTCATTGGCTTTCAGGAAGAGAAGTGCAAATTCCGACGAGTGAAGTTGAGCGGATCAGCTTCGAGGAATCTACAGTGTTCGTAGATTTGAACAGGGATACCGTCGTGCAAAGTTCCGTACAGCCTCTGGCTCCGGTTATTGCAAGGATTTGAAAAGGCGAACAAAATGAATCAGGAAAAGTGAGAAGGAAGGATTAAACCATATGAGAATGCTCAACGACATACTCACGGATGCGACCGAAAATGAAAAGGCCGGAAGCAATAGCCTGAGCCGCTGGTCGGAACTACGCGCGCTCATGAAGCAGCGCTTGGCGGACGCAATGGAATTGCAAATGCTTTCCGACCGGAGACTCGTCACCATTCGGCGGCGGTTAACAAAGCACTCCGAACATCTGCGCTCTAACTGGCAAAGTCAGGCCACGCAGCAATGAACGCCAGATCGATCCAGGCGTAAAGAAAGACTTCCATCCCGGCATTCAGCCAAGGAACACAAATGAATCGGATAAAAGCTGGCTTCATCAATTCGATGGCCAGTTTGAACGACTCGTGGAATCGGTTGACCAGGGTGGATGAATGAGTGCCAATGGCGTGCCAAAGTTAGAACGGCTTATGGGTGCCCGATTATTGGGCAGCTTTCAGAAATTTGCCAAGACGGTTGTGCGGACAAGTGGACATCCCGCAGCTTTTGCCCTCGCCATCTGCACAATTGTGATCTGGGCGCTGGCTGGCCCCCTTCTTCACTTCAACAACACATGGCTGCTAGTTATCAACACGGTCGCCACCATTATAACTTTCTTGATGATATTCCTGATTCGTAACGCACAGAACCGGGAGAGTGAAGCCGTCCAGTTAAAGCTGGATGAATTGATTCGTGCCACGAAGACGGCGCATAACTCATTGCTGGACATCGAGGAATTGTCCGAGGACGACCTTGATCGAATCAAGGCACGCTTTGAGAGACTGGCCCGAAAGGCAAGAGAAGAATCTGGCACCGGCCAGACATCAGAATTCATCCGAACAGATACCAACCAAGAAGCTGTGATCGCCGGAACAACTCCCGCTTCTGCCCAATTAGTACGCAGCGCCAGCAATGAAGCGACCACACTGGACGGCTCACCTTGCACAACTATGATCATCCCGGAACGGTAATGCAATTATGAATACCACTGTCAATGACCCGTCAAGCCAGGTTACTTATGTATCACATGTTACCAGCCGGGAAATCAGACTAACCTCCCGCCCTCACGGGATGCCCATCCCGGCCAACTTCACCCTTGCGCATACAGAAGTGGGTCCGCTGCAAGATGAGCAGGTGCTCGTACGTAACCTGTTTATGTCGGTTGACCCGTACATGCGCGGACGGATGAACGACGGGCACTCGTATATTGAGCCGTTCATGTTGAACAAACCACTCGACGGCGGAGCTGTCGGCGAAGTCATCGCGTCGCGTGCCAAAGAATTCAAGCCCGGCGATGGCGTCACTTCCAACTTTGGTTGGCGCGAATACTTCATTGCTTCGCCGAAAGATCTGCGCCAGATAATCTGCGAAGTCCATCCGCTCTCAGTCTATCTTAGCGCCCTCGGCATGCCGGGCATGACCGCATGGGTTGGATTTAACCTGATGGACGTCAAATCTGGCGAGGTTGTCTTTGTTTCTGGAGCGGCCGGCGCGGTCGGCCATATAGCTGGACAACTCGCGAAACTGCGTGGTTGTCGCGTTATCGGATCTACCGGTTCGGCTGGAAAAGTCAGCTTTCTGCGCGACGAATGCGGCTTTGATGCCGCCTTCAATTACAAAGACGGCCCTCTTCTCGAACAACTGACTCTGGCCGCACCAGATGGCATAGACGTCTATTTTGATAATGTCGGAGGCGAAGCGCTGGAAGCTGCGCTATCAGCTTTGCGTGTCAATGGCCGCATCATTGCCTGTGGTGGCATCTCCGGCTACAACGAGGAAAAGCCTCGGCCCGGCCCTTCCAATCTGTTCAACATAACAACCAAGCGATTGACCATGAAAGGTTTCATGGTTCGCGACTGGCTGGGACATCAGGCCGAATTTGAGAAAATCGTTGGCGGATATTTCCGGGCAGGAAGTCTCAAGAGTAGAGAGACCATCGTGAGCGGTATCGAAAATGCGGTGGGCGCATTCATCGGGCTTTTCCAAGGACAGAATATAGGCAAGATGGTGGTAGAGCTGACCTGATTCCGGCCCCGGTGAGTTCTCTTATGTGAGTGATGTTGTGCAAAAACAAAAGAACCTTACGTGCCGTTCTGGTGGCATCACGGAAGCGTTAGTGTTCATGGATCTGATAACCGACAGCGGACGCCTTGTGTACCAATACTCCGATGGCATGGGACGCCGCCTGGAAATCGCGCAGTCCACAACGAAAGAGTCTAACGAAGGAATATACGATGATTGAAAAACCGGTTATATCCGCGGCGGATGCCGCTGGAAAAATCAAAGAGGGGGACTGCCTGATGGTTGGCGGCTTCCTGAATTGCGGCTCTCCGCACACCATTATTTTGGCATTGAAAGCTAAGGGCACGAAGAACCTGACGCTGATTTGCAACGACACGGCTGTCCACGATTTCAAGTCTGGCAAGATTAGCGGCGTGGCTCATCTGATTCAAGGCAGGCAGTTCAAGAAGATTATTGCCAGTCACATCGGGACGAACCAAGAAACGCAGCGGCAGATGAACGCCGGTGAGACGGAAGTCGAACTGATACCGCAGGGAACGCTTGCCGAGCAGGTGCGCGCAGGCGGCGCGGGACTTGGCGGTTTTCTCACACCCACCGGCGTGGGAACCGAGGTGGCGAACGGCAAGCAGGTTATTGTTGTGGCGCACAAGCCGTATCTTCTTGAACTTCCGATGAAGGCCGATGTGGCGATTATCAAGGCCAGGAAAGCGGACAAGTCTGGAAATCTTGTTTTCAACGGAACCGCCCGGAATTTCAACCCGCTTATGGCAACTGCAGCAGCGCTGGTCATCGCGGAGGTGGAAGAAATCGTCGAGACGGGTGAAATTGATCCCAATGATATTCACACGCCTTCGATCTTCGTGGACTTTCTGGTCAAAGCTGAACAACTCGACTGATTTGAGGTAACTATGAAATACATTGCCAATAAGAATATTGTGGCCAAGCGCGTCGCGGGCATTTTCAAGACCGGAGAAGTGATCAATCTTGGCGTCGGCCTGCCGACACTCGTGCAGAAGTATATCCCGAAGGATGTCAGCATCGCGCTCCAGTCCGAGATAGGCATCATGGGCATCGGTCCCGCTCCGGCCGAGGGAAGCGCTGACAGGGATTTGATTGACGCCGGCGGGTCCCAGGTGACCATTTGGACAGGCGCGAGTTTCTTTGACTCAGCCACAAGCTTCGGCATCATCCGCGGCGGTCATGTGGATTACTCTGTGCTGGGCGTTTTGGAAGTGGATCAGGAAGGAAACCTCGCCAACTACAAAGTGCCGGGGAAGATGGTGCCGGGGATGGGCGGCGCCATGGATCTGACCACGGGCGCACGGGTTGTCATCGCCGCCACGTTGCACTTTCAGCCGTCGGGCGCGTCGCGACTAAAGCGCCGCTGCACGCTGCCACTTACCGCCCTTCACGAGGTAAACATAGTTGTCACCGATCTTGGAGTATTCGAGGTGCTGGGCGGCCGGTTCCTTCTGGCGGAATGCTTCGCTCCGTACACACCCGCATGGATTCTGGAACGGACGGATGCCGACATAATCGTGAACAATGATTGCCGCATCGTAACCATTGACACACAACCAAAGAAAGAAACACCATGAGCACAACCAGCATAATCGGCGCATACAATTCAAAATTCGGCTCTTTTGTCACGCGAAACCATGAGACCGGCGTGTTCACGGACCTGAAATCCATTTACGAACTCATTGTCGAATCCGGGAAGGGAGCACTTGCCGATGCAGGAATCACGGGCAAGGATGTGGACGGCGTGTGGCTCGGCAGCTTCGCTCCCGGCCTCTTCGCAAACCAGGAGCACCTGGCAGCCTTCGCCACGGAGATTGATCCCGAAGGTCTGCGGTTCAAGTCCATGACCCGTTGCGAGGCCGCTTG
>CAIVKH010000131.1 GCA_903906425.1 uncultured bacterium | reverse complement strand
CCTCACAGTTTCGAGGTCTTTCGTCGAACCCATCGCCTTCTTGGCTTTGATCAGCGCATCGAGCGCAAGCAGGCGGCATGGACGGCCAAACCAGTCAATCACGATGCTCGCGCGGAAAACATCATTGAAATCACCCAATCCAGTGATACTGCCGAGGCAGTCGAGCTGTCCGAGTGTGGTGTCGAGATAAAGATTCTTCAGCGCCGCGGCCGATGCCGTGTTGAGTTTCAACGGGAGCCGTTGGGCGGTCATCCGATGAACCGGCTTCAAACCTGTCAGCGCTTTCTGCAGACGGAGAAGATTGTCTGGACAGAACCGGCAGCAGACATCCATGTCCTGCGTCAGCATGGATGAACCATGTGCCACGGCTGCGTAGCCACCAACGATCACGAATTCAACGTTGTGATCAATCAGGCGGTCGATCAGCGAACGAAAATCATGCATGGCGCAACTTTCTTACGGCCTGACGGAGGGCCACGGCAACGCTCAGAGCGCGGTCATGCGCTTCGACGCGCTCCGCGACGGTTCGCGTCGCATTGATTCGAAGCAGCGACATGTCCGGCTCCGCGCGCTCCGGTTTTGTGCGTTTGGTTTCTGCGCGTTTCATATCCATCATTCTTGGCCGGTACAAATGGAAGTCAAGCAAGCTGGCAACACGGACGTGAAGCGCGGCGGAATTTTCCAATGATTGGAAAAGACCGTATGCGATAAGTTCCAATCATTGGAAAACTGGAGACCGGGAAAAATGAACATGAATCGAATCGTCATCGTGATCGCGGTTCTCGCCGGCCTGGCCCCGGCGAAGGCGCAGACGAATTTGCAATCCTACGCGCGGTGGGAACACGGAATTTCCGCGGACTCGAATTATTTTCCGATTGCTGTGTGGTTGCAGGATCCGCGGAACGCGGGACGGTTTCAGGAAATCGGAATCAATCTTTTTGTCGGGCTCTGGGAAGGGCCAACGGCGGGGCAGCTCGCAGCGTTGAAGGCGGCGAAGATGCCGGTGATTTGCGAGCAGAATTCCGCGGCGCTTTCCGATCCGAACCGCGACATCATCGTCGGCTGGATGCACGGCGATGAACCGGACAACGCGCAGGAACGGCCCGGTGGCATAGGCTACGGGCCGCCCATCGAGCCGAAGAAGATCGTCGCGGACTACCGTCGGATCGTCGCGGCCGATCCGACGCGTCCGGTGATGTTGAATCTCGGGCAGGGCGTCGCGTGGGACGGCTATTTTGGCCGCGGCGTGCGCACCCGGCATCCGGAGGATTACGCGGCGTATCTCGAAGGCTGCGACATCGCATCGTTCGACATTTATCCGGTGACGCACGATAGCGCCGAGGTGGCCGGCAAACTGGAATTTGTCGCGCACGGCGTTGACAGGCTGCGCGAGTGGAGTGGCGGAAAACGGATCGTCTGGAACTGCATCGAGTGTACGCGGATTTCAAACGTGAACGTGAAGCCGACGCCGGAGCAGGTTCGCGGCGAGGTCTGGATGTCGCTGATTCACGGATCGCGCGGGCTGATTTATTTTGTTCACCAATTCAAACCGAAATTCATCGAGGCGGGATTGCTCGCGGACGCGGAGATGGCGCGCGCCGTCGGCGAAATAAACCGGCAGATTCGCGAACTCGCGCCGGTGCTGAATAGCGCGAGCATCACCTGCGCGGTCATGGTCACAACGAGCGCTGGCGACGGCCAGATTGACACGATGGTGAAACGCGCCGGCGATGTGACGTACATTTTCGCCGTGAACATGCGTAACAAACCCGCAACGGCCGCATTTCAATTTCTCCCGGCCAGCGCTTCAGAGGCCGGAATTTTGGGAGAGAATCGCGATCTGAAAATTTCCGGCGGAAAATTCAGCGACGAATTTTCACCGTACGCGGTGCATCTCTACCGTCTCAAGAAGTGATAAGTTCAAGCGGCTGGCGTTTGATTCGCGTCATCGTGTCGTGCCCGGCTTCTGCCCGCGCAGTTCGACCAGCGACATGGTTGCGATCATTATCACGCCGCCGATAATTTGAAGAAGCGTCATGCGGTCGCCGTGAAGCAGGCAGCCGAACAGGACTGCGAAGATCGGTTCGGCCAGCAGGATCATTGCAGTCTGAACGGCGTTGAGGTGCTGCTGAACATAGGTCTGGATCAGAAAGGCGACTGCACTGGCGAAGACACCGGTGATGATCAGCGCGGGCCAGACGCCCGGCGGAGGCAGAAGCGGTGCGCTTTGACCGGCGCAGAAAATGAGGAAGAGCGCGGCCGCGCTGGCGAGCTGGCCAAATGTGAGCACGACGGCATCGTGTCCCTTCGCGAATCGGTCGAGCAGCGCGACGTGAAGGCCAAACATGGCCGCGCAGCCGAGCGTGAGCATTTCGCCGGATCCATTTCCCGATGGTCCCGAACCGGTCAAAAGCAAGAGTCCGATGAGGCTAAGCGCGATAGCCGCCCACAGCATTGCCCGGATTCGAACGCCGAAAAAAAGCCGGTTGGCCAGCGGTGCGAAGATGACGAAGAGGCCTGTGATCAGTCCGGTATTCGAGGCGGTGGTCCGAGCGAGCCCGAGCGTCTGTAAAAGGAAGCCCGCGCCTAGAACCAGTCCGATTGCCGCGCCGGTACCAAATGTGCGCCAATCAATCCGCCGCGCGCAGATGACTCCGAGACACGCGGCGCCCAGCGTGAATCGCACGGCTAGAAACGGCAACACGCCATGAATCGCGATCGCGTCCTTCACAACGACGAAGGTCCAGCCCCAGACGGCGACGACCCCGAGCAGCAGCGCCGCAAGCAACATGCTGCGCGCGCGCGGAGCCGAGGTCATGCGAGATCCTTCGTCGTTCATTGACACGTTGCGGAAGAGTTATCCGGTTCCCGGTGCGTTTCCAATGATCGGATCATGTTCATGTCCGTGCAACGCGGTCATAAATCTGCCGCGAAGATCGGCGTCCGGTCAGGGCGCGGTTTTTTCCGGTGGGGGCCTGATCGCGGAGGTTGCGGGTGATGGGACGCTGGCCAGACGTTTCTGGAGTGCGAGAAAATCGGCGTTGCTGCGGATGGCGTCGAAATCGGAACTGTTGAGCCACGCCGCGACGAACGATTCGCCGAGTTTGATGGCGGCGCGCGACAGGGTGGCGATGGCTTCGTTCGGTTTGTCCTGCTTTGTCAGGCAGACGGCCAGGTTGTAGTACGCGGCGGAATTTGCCCCGTCGGCGCGCAGGATGTCATCGAAGACCTTGCGGGCGTTGACCAGATCGCCGGTGCGCAGATAGGCCTTGCCGAGGCTGTTTTTCACGACGTAGTCGTCGGTCCTGAGGTTGGCGAGTTTCTTGAGATGTTCGATGGCTTTGGCCATGTCGTTGATCTGGGGGGACAACGCGGCTGTTGCGGCCACGTCGTGTCCATCCTCGGAATATGGATCGGTCGAGCAAATCCATTCGGCGACGGCGAGCGCATCGGCAAACTTTCCGTTTTCGAGCAGCGCCCGGGCCAGCATGGCACGCGCGGATGCCTGGCCTGGCGCGGCCTCCACCACGCGGACGAGCATTTTTTCAGCTTCGGGATAGTTCTTTTCCGAGAGATAGACTCGTGCCATGCCGGACATTTGCTCGACCGACTGCGGAATCAGCGCGCCGGCCTGCACGAGTTTTTCCCTGGCCTGCGGATAGCGCCCGCTATTGAGGAGCGATTCGGATTCATCCAGCAGGTGCGCGCCTTTGGTCCACTTCTGGACGCGCTCGGCAATTGGCAGGCCATTTTCGGCGGGCGACTGCTGCGTCGCATTCGTTGTAACGGAGTGCTGTGCGAGCGTGGTGGCGGCCGCGATGGCCTTCTGCGCGGGCGTCTGCTTGCCACGAGCTTTCAGAATGCTGAGTGATAAAATGGCGACGTAGGCGATAATCACGAGGCCGACCAGCATCCAGATCAGCCTGTTGGCCCGGCGCGAGCCATGCTCCGAAGTGCGGTGATGCCTACGCCTGCGCCGGAAACGCTGCGGTTGCATCTGTAATTGCTGCCGCGCGATCTGTACCGGCGAGATGGGAACCCCGAGGGACTGCGTCCCGATCGGCTGCGTCGCTGGCACAGTGCCCGGTGTCGTCTGTTGCGATCTGGAAGCATCCGAATCCTGACGCCATTTCCGCCGGGAGGGAATCGAGGGAGCCTCTTTGTGGTAGATGTCCTTCGGGTTGTCCATCGGCCCAGAACTACCTGACACGTCCGTTTCGGTCAAGCGGCACGAGGCCGGAACGAGCGCGGCGGTGGTCTCGAATTTCGTGTTTCGATTTTCGGATTCTGGCTGCGCAAACACAGGCAGTGAGCCGGTCAGCACGCCTCGTCATCCGCCCAGCTTTGTCGCGATCTGCTTGGTGATTTCCGCGGCCTTTGCGTTTGCGTCTTCAAGCGGCAGGCCGGGCTTCGCGCCGGGACCGCCGGGAACGCCGGGCCGCGTATGGCCGGTCTTTGTCATCCACGCGCCGAAGAGAATTCCGCGCCGCGTGTTCACCAGCTTCCGAATTTCCGCGCCGTTGTTTTTGAAGAGCTGCTCGGCGGACGAATTGCCGTCAAGCTTCGCGCCGGCAAACTGGGTCAGGATTTCGCGCGCCATCAGCCAGTGGCCTTCGCGGCCGGGATGAACGCCATCGTTGGCGAACTTGAATTTCGGATCTTTGGCCCGTGCCTCGTCGAGCGCCTTGCGCATCGGCCCGTGAATGTCAACGACATCCCATCCGTCGGTTTTTTTCGCCAGCAGCCACGCCGTGTAGCTCACAATATTTTCTTCGTGTTGCGGATTTCCATTTTTCGCCTTCGCATCGAAAACCGGCGGCGTGCATAGAATGACGCGCTTCACGCCGGCCTTCGTCGCAGCGTCGCGCAGATGCGTCACGGCGTCGGCGAAACGTTTCGTTCCGGCATCGCCCGCCGGAAGATTATCGCCGTCGTTCATGCCATAGACCGCAATGATCAAATCAGGCTTCGCCGCGGCGAGGACGCGGTCGAGCCGCTCGCTCAACATCGGGCGGCCGAATCCATGGGCGTTCTTGTGCGGCGCATTTTCCGCCTCGGTCAGGTCGCTCGCCGTTTCGCTGGAGAGTCCAAGATCGAGCACCTCGACGGGCAGGTTGATGGAGGCCAGATAGCATTCGAAGTCCGTCACGTAGTCGCCGCCCTGCGTGATACTGTCGCCGAGAAACACGATCCGGTTCAGGTGGCGGAGCGGCGGGGGAATTTCGGCGGAAAAAACCTGCGCGGAAAAAATCGTGGCGCACGCGGCGAGCATCGGAACAAACCATCTGGCTTTCATCGGCATCTCCATTTCTTTTTGTGACGTCCGGTTTATGCAACATTTCGTCCGCCCGCCGCAAGATTGCGCCGCGCCCGGCGTCGCCCCGCAGTTTCCAATCATTGGAAAAGTGCGCGCCGGATTTTTCCAATGATTGGAAGAAGGCGGTGGCGCAAAGGTCCAATGATTGGACATTGTGGAAAATAAAGGAATCGCAGCGGCGTTTTCAGGTGCGAACAGAAGGGGAAACAAAATGAAAAGAACAATGATGATCGTGACGGCGTGCGCGGCGATAGGCTTCGCCGCGGTGGTCTGGGCACAGGTGCCCGGCGGTGATTTCCGGCAGCAGATGCGGGAGCGGATCGGCAAACGATTTGGCGGTGGCGAAATGGGCGGGCAGGGCGAAATGATGCAGAAGGCCGAAATGCTCAAGCACATCGTCGGCAACCCCGAACTTGCGAAGAAAGCCGGCCTGTCGGACGAGCAGATCAAGAAACTCAAGGACAGCCAGTTCGATTTCGAGAAACAGCTCATCACGCTGCGCGCAGGCGCCGAGACCGCAAAACTCGACGTGCGCCGCCTCCTGGAAAGTGACAACGCCGACCGCGAGGCGCTTTCCAAAGCGCTCGATGCCGCCGGCGAGAAAGAACTGGCGCTTCGAAAAGCCGGGATCCTGCGCCTGTTTGACGTGAAGGGAATTCTCGGCAAGGACACGATCGAGAAAATCAAGAAGCTTGGGCAGGAACAGATGGAACAAATGGAACACCACCGCATGCAGCAACAGCCCGGGCCGATGAATCAGGACAATACGCGCCCGTGGTTGCAGCGCCGCGGCGGTCAGATGCCGGCGCCGCAGCCCGTGCCGCAACAGCCGCGCCAGCCGATGCCGGGCAATCCGGCGGTTCCGCCGACCACCTGAAGAAACTCGCAGACGGACACCGGAATCGCCCCGCATTTCGATGCGGGGCGATTCTTTTATTCGGTTCGCACGATGTCGGCGCCCAGCGCGCGAAGGCGCTCCTCGACGCACTCGTAGCCGCGGTCAATCACCTGCGCGCTTTCAATCACGCTTTCGCCGCGCGCGCAAAGCGCCGCAATCAGCATGGACATGCCCGCGCGGATGTCCGGGCTGCTCATGTGAATTCCATGCAGTTTTGACGGGCCTTGCACAACGACCCGGTGCGGATCGCACTGCACGATACGCGCCCCCATTTCGATGAGCCGGTCCACAAAATACATCCGGCTCTCGAACATCTTTTCGAAAAACAAAACGCTGCCGGACGCCTGCGTCGCCAGCACAATTGCGACGCTCATCAAATCCGACGGAAACGCGGGCCACGCCCCGTCCTCGATTTTCGGAATCGCATTGCCGATGTCTTTGCTTATTTTCGGAGTCCTTTGTGATTCGAAGTTGAGATTCTCCCCGGCCCGGGACGGGTTGATGCCCAGCCGCCCGAAATGCCGGCCGATAACCCGCAGCGACGGAAGCGCGGCCGCGCCGGCGATCGAGATGCTGCCGCCGGTAGCCGCGGCGGCGGCGAGGAAGCTTCCAATTTCAATGTAGTCAGGTTCGATCTCGTGAACCGCACCGGACAGATTTTCGACACCGCGGACGCGAAGCAGATTTGTTCCCAGCCCGTCAATCTGCGCGCCCATTTTTTGCAGCAGCGCGCCGAGGTTCTGGACATGGGGCTCGCATGCCGCATTGAAGATGGTCGTTTCGCCGGTAGCCAGCGTCGCGGCCATGAGGATGTTCTCCGTCGCGGTCACGCTGGCTTCATCCAGCAACAAATCGGCGCCGAGGAGCGTCCGCCTGCGGAGGGAATAATGCGCGCCGCCTTGAACCTCGATGCCGAGCTTTTGCAGGCCGTAAAAATGTGTGTCCAGCCGCCGCCGCCCGATCACGTCGCCGCCCGGAGGCGGAAACACGGCGCGACCGTGGCGCGCAGCCAGCGGGCCGGCGATGAGAATGGACGCGCGAACCCGTTTGCAAAGTTCGCGGTCCAGTTCGCGGCGCTTGATGCCTTTTGCGCAAAGCGAAACTTCCCGGTCATTTCGCCGGACGCTGACACCGAGGCCGGCGAGCAACTCCAGCATCACGGACACATCCTGAATCAGCGGGACATTTCGCAGCGTGACGGTTTCGTCGGTCAGCAGGCACGCCGCGATCATCGGCAACGCGGCGTTCTTGTTTCCGCGCGGAGTGAATGTCCCGGAAAGTCGCTTGCGTCCTCGAATGATGAGCCGGCTCATAACAGTGCAACGTAAGAATTCATCCGCGGGCGATCAAGGTTTCACCGGCGCTTTTGGTGCGGCGGCTCTTCCGGCGTCGAACCGTCCGCCCGCGAGTGGCTGCTGTGCAGCGAGAGAAGCACCGGCGCGCCTTCGAAGCCGTACGCCGTGCGCAGGCAGCGAAGCAGGTAGGCTTCGTAGGCCGACGTGAGCTTCATCGGGTTGTTGACGAAGAGGCGGATGCGGATGGGTTTCACGCCGGTTTGCGTCGCGTAATAGAATTTCATCCGCCGGCCCTGGATCATCGGCGCCTGAAGTTTCGCGACGGCATCGTGCAGGACGCGGTTGAGCGCGCCGGTAGGAAGCTGAAGCGAGGTCTGCGCGGCAACGTGATCAATCGCGTCAATCGCGGCACGCACGTTGTAGCCGGACTTCGCGGAGAGAAAGATGAGCGGAATAAAATTGAGGAACGGAACATCCTCGCGAAAGGCCTTTTCGTAGGCGCGCTGCGTGATTTCAGTTTGTGCGTGGGCAATGTCCCACTTGTTGACGATCAGGACACAGCCCTTGCGGTGTTCGATAATTTTCGCGGCGATCTTCTTGTCCTGCAGCGTCGGTCCAAGCGTCGCGTCCATGATCAGCACGACGACGTCGGCGCGCTCGATGGTTTCCTCGGCGCGCAGGATGCTGAATTTTTCGACGGCGGTAAGTTCGCGGTGAAGCTTCCGCAAGCCGGCGGTGTCGACGAGAAGGTAATGGCGGGCTTGCGGGCCTTCGCCGATGACGAACGGGATTTCAACGGAATCGCGGGTCGTGCCGGGAACTTCCGAGACGATGAGGCGGTCGTTTCTCAAAAGGCGATTGATGAACGATGATTTTCCGGCGTTCGGCTTGCCAACGACGGCAACTTTCAACGGGTCGGTTCTTGTTGGCGGCGGAATGTCCGGCAAGCGCTTCATCATCTCGCCGACCAGCGGATCGAACCCGCGGTTATGCAGCGCGGAAACGGGAAAAACAGGAAACCCCAGTTTTGAAAACTCACCGACATTGGCCTCGACGCGGTCGTTGTCCGATTTGTTCGCCGCGATAAAAACGGGCCGGGCGCATTCGTGGAGAAGCCGCGCCACATCGTCATCGAGCCCGACAATCCCGGCGGTCGCGTCAACGACGAACAGGATTACCGCGGAATCTTCGATGGCGATTTTGACCTGATCGCGGATGGCCGTGGCAAACGGATCGCTGCCGGCCTTCAGGCCGCCATCAATGAAGCCGAGCCCGCCGGTGTCGATCAGTTCGAAGCGTTGTCCGTGAAATTCGGCCTCGCGCGAAACGCGGTCGCGCGTGACGCCGGGCTGTTCGTGGACGATGGAGACGCGCGCGCCGACGAGCCGGTTGAAAATTGCCGACTTGCCGACGTTCGGGCGGCCGACGATGGCGATGGTGCGGCGCGGGGCGGCGGACCCGGGATCTGAGATTTGAGTTTTGAGGTTCACGCCGGACACACTGCTTGGCGGAAGGCAAAAGCGCAAATCGCAAATTAGCGACGCCGGCGCGGTCAGTGGTGCGGGATCTTGGCGAGCTGCCTTGCGCCGTCCACGAGATATTGGATCATGGAGATGGCCGTGCAAATTCCCGCGACGATGATGAAGCGGTCAAACCAGACGTCGAGTTTCTGCATGAGCACCCAGCAAATCGCGAGGAGCGTCAGCGCGGTTGCGATCTTGCCGCTCCAGCGCGGCCGGACCTCAACATGGCCGATGAAATGATGCACGAGAAAATAGCCGATGATCAGGACGACATCGCGGCTGATGACGAGCGTCGTGAACCAGATCGGAATATGCGGCGCGAGCTGCGGCAGTGTCGGGCGCGTGAGGATGATCAGCGCGGAAAGAATGAGCGCCTTGTCGGCCAGGGGGTCGAGCACGGTGCCCAGCCGGGTGACCTCGTTGCGCGCGCGCGCCAGGTAGCCGTCGAGCGCGTCGGTCGCGGCGATCACGATGAAAACGCCCAGCGCGGCGAGGCGCAGTTGCATCAGGTTGTGGCCCTCGTGGAGGCCGGACAGATAATAAACCAGCAGCCCGACGAAAACTGGAATGCCCATGATGCGCACCAGCGTGATTTTCAACGCCAGCGGCAACCCCGGTTTTGTGACAGTGTCGGCGCTCATCGCGCCGGCAATTTAGCAGAAAAGGCGGCGAAGGAAACCGGATTTCCAATCATTGGAAATCTTGCGCGGCGGAGTTTCCAACCATTGGAAAAAGCGCACGTCCTTCGGGGCGATCACCAGCGACGGGGTATTGCGGCGGATGTCCAGCGCGCGCCAGTCGCGGTGACGCGGCGGTTTCGCCGGGGCGAGCGGTTCGTAGTTCTCGTCGAAGTCGCGCGCTTCAGGTTGTCCATCGTCCACAAATCTTACCGGCATGTTCAGCATCTCCCGATTGCTGGGGGGAAGGCTGGCCCGTGGCCGTCAGGATTGAATCAGCGGGGTGTTAGATGTTGGTTAGAAGGCGATCGGCGCGTGCAGCGAATAGCGCGCGAGTTTCGAGCGGCCGTTCAGGAACGACAGCTCGATGAGGAACGCCACTTCGAAAATCCGGCCGCCAAGTTTTTCGACCAGCGCGGCCGCGGCAGCCGCAGTGCCGCCGGTGGCGAGCACGTCGTCAATCAGCAAAACATTTTCGCCGGGCGCAAACGCGTCGAGGTGGGCCTCGATGGTGGCCGTGCCGTATTCCAGGTTGTAGGTCATCTCCGCGGTCTTGTGCGGCAGCTTCCCCTTCTTCCGGATCGGAACGAAGCCGATGCCGAGGCGGTCGGCCAGCGCCGCGCCGAAGATGAAACCGCGCGATTCGATGGCCGCGATTTTTTTCAGCGGGTTTCCGCGGTGGCGCGCGGCGAAATGGTCAATACAGGCGCGGAACAGCGCGGGGTCGCTGAGCGCCGGCGTGATGTCTTTGAAAAGAATGCCGGCCTTGGGAAAGTTCGGCACGTCGCGGATGGCCGCCTTGACGTCTGCCATTGTGGCGGTCATGCGCCGACAACATCCTTCTTGCGGGCTTTTGGGGCGCGGGCTTTGGGGGCGGGCGCGACGCGGGAACGCGGCGCAACCGGCGGCGCGATCATGGGCGCCGAGCGCAGCGATTCGTTGTCCGGAAGTTCTGCCCGCGGCGTGACGCGTTCATTTTCCTTCATCAGCAGGCGCATCTTCTTCAGCGCCTCGTTCTGAATCTGGCGGACGCGTTCGCGCGTGATGTTGAACCGTACGCCGACATCTTCCAGCGTTTCCTCGTCAACGCCCTCCAGCCCGAAACGGTGTTTGAGGATTTCGCGCTCGCGATTATCGAGCTTCACCAGCAGCGATTCCATTTCCTTCCGCAACTGATCGGCGTTGATTTCGTCGAACGGCAGCTTCACGCGGTCGTCGCCAACCAGTTCGCCGAACTCGGCGCTGTCTGCGTCGCCGACCGGCGCATCCAGCGACGACGGGCGCATGGACACGGTGATCCAGTGGCTGACGATCTTTTCTTCCACGCCGAGTTCTTTCGCTAGTTCGGCAGCCGTGGGATCACGGCCAAGTTTCTCGGAGAGCTTGCGGTCTGCACGGCGCATTTTTGAAATTTTGTCCACGAGGTGCGCCGGCAGGCGGATCGTCTTGCTCTGGTTGGCCAGTGCGCGACGGATGGCCTGTTTGATCCACCATGCCGCATAGGTGCTGAGCTTGCCGCCTTTTTTCGGATCAAACCGCTCGACGGCTTTCATCAAGCCGATGTTGCCTTCGGAAACCAGATCGAGCAGCGGCAGGCCGTAGCGGGCGTAGTCGTTGGCGATCTTCACGACGAGGCGCAGGTTCGCGCGGATCATCAAATCGCGCGCATCTTTGTCGCCGCGCTTGATCTTCGCGGCCAGGCGAATTTCATCCTGCGGTGTGATCAAGGCCGTCCGGCCGATCTCCCGCAGGTAGATCTTCATCGTTTTGCTCTCAAGCTCTGATTCACTCATAGCACCAGTTTACGCAACTCGCCCCAAAGGCAAATGAATATTTTGTCAGAAATATTCCCATCTTAGACCGGCCCGCCACCGGGCCGTTCAGTCCGGCGGGAAAATACCGTCTGCCACACAATGCGGAAAAGCTGCTACATTGAATCCCATGACACGCGATCCCACGTCTCTTTTTCTCGATCGCCTGCGCCAAAGTGTGCAGGACGATTCATTCATCTTGCTGCGTCTCCGCGCCGCGGATACGCCGCTGACCGAAGTCCGGCTCATTGAACTCAAGAGTGGGCGCGTGCTCTCCTTCACAAATCATGAGGCGCGGCAGACCACCACAAAGAATTTTCCCATCGAGGAGGGAATTGTCGAAATCACGCGGCTGCTCGCGCGCGGCGGCTCCGCGTGGCTCGAATCCACCGCCGGAAATTTCCAGCTCATCGTCCCGGAAAACGGACGCGCCCGTTTCGTCGGACACAAACGAATTGCGCCAGCAGGAAAACCGGAGAAAACCACGTCGCCTGCCCGCCAGCACAACCGCGAAAAACAATCGCGGCTCGCCGGCGCGAACGACTGGCTGTCCGCGCTCGACCTCGTCGACGCAAACGGAACGCCCCGGTCCGGCCGCGGCGACAAGCTGCGCCAGATCGAGCGCTACGCCGACTTGCTCGCGCACTTCGCCGCCGACTGCGGCTGGAAAGCAGGCGACAAAATCGCGCTGGCCGACATGGGCTGCGGCAAGGGCTATCTCACCTTCGCCGCCTGGCACGTCCTCCGCCGCGCGCTGAAAATTGACGCCGAAATCACCGGCCTCGAAGCGCAGCCCGCCCTCGTCGCCGCCTGCGAGGAAACCGCCCGCAAGATCGGCGCCGAAAAAATCTTCTTCCGCGCCGGCAAGATCGAGGCCGCAGATTTACCGCCGCTGGACGCGCTCATCGCGCTGCACGCCTGCAACGACGCCACCGACGCCGCGTTGGCCCGCGGCGTGGCCCTCGGCGCAAAACTCATCGTCGTCGCGCCGTGTTGCCACAAAGATGTTCGCCGCGCGCTCGGCGCGCCCGAACCGCTCGCGCCGCTGCTCGAACACGGAATTTTCAAGGAACGCTTTGCCGAATGGCTGACCGATGGCCTGCGCGTGCTCGCCCTCGAAGCCGCCGGCTATCGCGTCACCACCTCCGAATTCGTCGCCGCCGAGCACACGCCGAAAAATCTGCTCATCGCCGGCGTGCGCGGAAATTCCGACGACCGCCGCCGCGCCGCCGCCGCGCAACTCGCCGCGATAAAATCCTGGGCCGGCCTCGGCCCGCTGCCCCTCGACGCGCTGCTGAACGCCAGCGCCCCGCCGCCCGTGAACAGCCCTGCCCCGCCGCCCGCCCCGTAATTTCCCGGGCCTGCGCGCCGATGCGGCAACCGACCGCAATTTCCAATCATTGGAACTTTGCGCCACGGAGTTCTCCAATCATTGGAACTTTTCGGCCGGAAACCTTCCAATCATTGGAAACCACCGGGACGATCGTCCGGTCCGAAACTGTCAGGATTGCTTCTTCAAAAAGATTGTTTCCAGAATTCCGGCCAGGTGGAGGCGCGATGCGGTCACCTCCAGGCCGTGAGCGGCGAAACGGCGGCGCAGTTCGATGCGATCGGGAAACGCGGCCAGGCTCGCGGTGATGTAGGTGAGGAACTTCGGATTTCCGAAAAACAAGAATCCCCACGCGCCGCTCCAGATGTGAAGCAAAAATTGATTCAGTCGCCGAAGCATCGGCCGCGATGAATTGGAAAAATCGAGGAACACCGCCACGCCGCCCGGCTTGAGCAGGCGGTGGATTTCGGCGAGCGCCGCGTCGAGGTCCGGCGCGTTTCGAAGGGCATAGCCGCCGGTGATGATGTCGAAGCCCGCCGATGGAAGCCCGGTGCGAACCATGTCGAGGTTCCGAAATTCCACATTCGCGCAGCGGCTGCGACGCCGCGCGATTTCCAGCATCGCCTCGGTGACATCCGCGCCGATGATTTTTCCGTCCGGATATCGCGAGGCAAGCAGGAATGCGATATCGCCCGTGCCGCAGGCCAGGTCGAGGCAGGCCGGCGCAGCGAGCGGCGGCAGCCGGCGGACCATCTCGCGCTTCCACGCCTGATCGCGAAACAGCGACAGGCCGGGCGTGAAGCGGTCATACGCCGGCGCGATCAGCGCGAAAACTTCGCGCGTCACGCGCTGCTTGCGCTGCGGATCGGCGAAATCGGCGCGGGCATCGAATTGAAAATGTCTGTTCATTTTGTGGCGTCATTTGCGGGAAGTGAGAACGGCCCGTAAATTGCCGGACCTTTGAACACTCGCGCACATATTCATAGCATCGCCACGGCCCTTCCGCGAATTCGCTACGCGCAGGAAACGGTTCGCGATTTCATGCTGCAGGCCGTGCCGGGCGACGAACTGACAAAACGTCTTTTGCGCCGGATGTATTCGCAATCGGGCATTTCATACCGACACAGCGTGCTCGGCGATCTGGCCGGCGAGGCCGGCGAACCTTTTTTCACGCGCGGAACCGACGGCGTCTGGCAGACGCCGTCCACCGCGCAGCGCAACGCGCGATATGCGCGGGAAGCGCCGCCGCTGTTCATCGCCGTGGCCCGCGATGCGCTCGCGCGCAGCGGATTTTCGCCGCGCGATGTCACGCATGTCGTCACCGCCTCATGCACCGGCTTTTTCAATCCCGGTCCGGATTTTCACATCGTGCGCGGCCTCGGCCTGCCCGAAGACGCGAACCGGATGCACGTGGGCTTCATGGGCTGCTACGCGCTTTTTCCCGCGCTCAAGATCGCCGACGCGATCTGCCGCGCCGACCCGGACGCAGTCGTCATCGTTGCCTGCGTCGAACTGTGTTCGCTGCACGTCCAACTCAAGGCGGAGCACGATGCGCTGCTCGGCGGCTGCCTTTTTGGCGATGGCGGCGGCGCGCTCGTGCTCAGCGCGAAACCGCCGCGCGATGCCGCAGGCGCACTGACCATCCGATCGCTCGGCGGTCGGCTGCTGCCCGACAGCGCCGGCGCGATGGCGTGGACCATTGGCGACAACGGATTCGACATCGTCCTCTCCAGCTACGTGCCCGATCTGATTCAGGCGAACATCCGGACGGCCATCGAGGGCTGGCTCGAAACGCAGGCGATGAAACTGGCGGATGTTTCGCGCTGGGCCGTTCATCCCGGCGGGCGCGCAATCCTCGACAAGACCGCCACGGCCCTGTCGCTGCCACGCGACGCGCTCGATGTTTCGCGGAGCGTCCTCAACGATGTCGGCAATATCAGCAGCGCGACGCTGTGTTTTGTTCTGGAACGAATGCTTCGCGAGCCGTGTCCGCGAGCTGGCGAAAACATCCTCGCCGTCGCATTCGGGCCGGGCCTTACCGTCGAAATGGGAATGTTCGAGCGGTCCGGCTGAGGGCGGAATTCTTGCGCGGGCTTGCGTCAGTCCGATCGGAAATTCGGAACCCGGTGGAAGGTCAGAAAATTCGCGTCGTGAAAATTGTGCGCGCCGCCGCTGTCGTCGTCGAACGCCGTACGCACCGCGGCGATGATGTCATCGCCGTCGAACTGCCAGTCCACATATTGAAACCCGTGTTTTGCCGTGTCGTCGTGATGCAGGAGCTGCCGCCGCGTTTCCCATTTCCGCAAATCCGCTGAGCAGACCAACGAAAGCGTGTTGCGGATACCGGCCGGTTTTCCGCGCTTCGCATTCTCCGGCGCGACGACGTTGGCGAGCGCCCAGTATTTCCCGCTCTTCGCGTCGTATCGGATCGCGAACTTCTTTGCGCCGCCGGGGAAATCGACGAAGTCCGTCGCGGGATCGAAGGTGGTTTCGCGTCCGTCGTCGCTCAGGTGAACGATGGCGGCCTTTTCAGGAATCGCGGGCACTTCAACGCGCAGAACGTCGGCGATTTTTCCGTCAGGCGTGACCACCGCATTGCCTTCGAGCCAGCCGCCGAATTTTCCGCCGAGCCAGTTCGTGTCGCCGTGCAGAAATTTGCTGAACGTCCAGTTCGCCGCATCGAGCAGGTCGGCGTCAACCGGCGCGGACAAAACGCCGGCACAATAATTCATGCCCCAGCCAACCGGCGGATTGCGGTGCTCCATAGCCCGCCACAATTTTCCCGCGTGCTCGATCACCGGCATCGGCGCGCAGTGATATTCGCCGTCATCGCGCAGCAATCCTGTCCGCGAATTCGTCGGCGAAGTCCACGTCGCGCCGCCGTCCACCGAGCGGCGGATGATCGCGTTGCCGTGGTGCCGGTCCGTCCCGAGCAGATACAAATCGCCGCGATGCACGAACAGCGACGACCAGAACTGGCCCTGCACCTCGGCGATTTTCTTCCACGTCGCGCCGCGGTCCTGCGATGAAAACACGGCCGTCCGCGCGCTCTTCTGCTCGCCGCTTTTCGGCCCGAAGAAATCGTGCGACGCGACGTAGTTTCCGTTTGGCAAAACCGCGATGCCCGGCGAGCCGATGTACAGACCCGACGAAGCCGGGCCGTGGTCAATGACGACGCCGGGCACATCCGCCGCGCGTGCGCCGAGCGAAAATGCGGCGACAAAAAGACAGCCCAGAATCTTTCTCATGCGCTGATCTCCAAATCTTCCAATGATTGGAAAAGGCGGGCGCGCAAACTTCCAATCATTGGAAGCCTGCGCATCGCCGATTTTATTTTCCGGCCTCGATGACGTCGAATTCTTGGAACGCGGTATTTTCGCCGGGACGCTCGTTGACGGGGCTGACGGCCCAAACGAGCCAGCGGAATTTGCCGATGTCGCCCCGGACGCTCGTCGCCTCGTAGCGCCCCGACGGCCCGCCCGTCGTGTCCACTTCCGCGATGAGCGTGAACGTGGCCGCGTCGTCAACATTCCATTCGGGACTCGCCGCGTTGCTGCCGTACAACTCGAACTTCTGGCGGCCGCGCGCGCCGAGCGCAAACGAATACGTGTTGATCTGCGCGATGGATTTCGATTCGCCGAGGTCGAGTTTGTACATGCCGCCGGACACGCCGTTCGGGAAAACGGGACCGTAATTGTTCGCGATCTTTCCGTCAGTCAGCACGGCGAGCGGCTCGTTTTTCGTTTCCTGGTTCGCGACGACTGTTTTCCCTTCCGCAAGATCGGTTGAAGAAACTTTTCCGACTTTTTCGAAATTCAAATCCTCGCGAGCCTCGGCGATGACCGTCGCGGTCGCGCTCGAAACTTTCTTCGGCGCGTCCCGTTTGAAATCGACCGGCACGGATTTCTGTCCGCGCCAGACTTCAAGTTTTGCGCTTTCTTTCACCGTTTTCCAGACGCGGAAAAATTCAGCGAGACTCCCGGCCGGCTTTCCGTTGACCTTCAAAATCACGTCGCCGTCGCGCAATCCCGCCTTCGCCGCGCCGCTGTTCGCGGGCACTTCGACAAGCCGCACGCCGATTTCGTCGGGCAGGCCGGCGGCGGAAATTTCACCGAGTCCGATGATGTTTTTGATCTTCGCGCCCTGCCACGAAACGATTTTCGGATCGCGGCTCGATTCCTCTTTTTGCGTGACGCCGGGAATCGGGAGCGCGGGCGTTTTGGCGATGGTCTTCAATTTCGGATACTGGACTCCGAATTGATCCATCGGGAAATTCTTGAAACCGAGTTTCAGCGCGGGCGAGCCGTCCTTCACGCGATAGTCGCCCTTCGACGGATCAACGAACATCGCGTCGGCGATAATCGAATGTTCGTCGCGCCCGGTCTGCTTTTGCAGCTCTGTCGCGGGCGCTTCGGCGGCACCGGCGCGATGCAGAAGGTTGAAATCGAATTCCTTTCCCCACGGCGGTTTCACGCCGACGGGCCGATGCAAGCCGAAGAAGATATTATGCGAGAAAATGTCCTGACTGTTGCCATACCAGACGTGCGGGTGAAATGAATTGTTCACCATGATGTTGTTTTCGACGATGCGATAGTAGCCCTCGCGGTTTTTCAAGCCGCCGTTCAGGCAAAGATTGTTGCGGATTTCGTAATTCGACGAACCGTCATCGAGGTCGATGTCCCAGCCGTGATCGCAACGCCAGCGGTTGTTGCGGAGGATGTTTGTGTGAATCACGTCGAGCAGCGGGAGATCCTTGTTTTCGCCGAGCGTGACGGTGCCGAGGTCAATGCCTTGGAGGCCCCAGTAGCGGTCGCGGCCCCACGAATTGAACGAACCGTGATCGCCGGTTTCTTTCACCGTGTCGAAGATGTCGCAGAATTCGATGATGTGCCCGCCAAAGCAACCGTCGCCGATGTTTACGCCTGCGCGTGGCATGTCGTAAATCGAACAGTGCCGCACGGTGACGTTCATCGCGATGTCAATCTCGACGCCCGCGGTCTGCTTTTCGACGCGGCCGGTTTCGTGAATCAGGCAGTCTTCGACGAGGCTGTCCGCCGGGAAATCCTGTGTTTTCGGTCCGGGCGTTTTGTCGAGCGTCGCAAGATTGTTCCGCTTTTCGTAGCCGACGAGCCCGTCACGCACGGCATCCTGACTGCCGACGAACGCGACGCCATTTCCGCCTGCCTTCGAAATGTGATCCTGCTGAATCCAGATTCCCCGATTGTTGCCGTCCGCGAAAATCCCGTTGCCTCCGACCTGGTCAACGAAGCAGTCCTGAATCCGGCAATCCTCCGCGCGGTTGAAATAGATCGCGCCGCCGCGATAGACCGTCCAGTCGGTGCGCAGCAGCTTCTCCTTGTTGTCCATGAACGTCCGCGCCGCGTGGCGGAACATGACGCCGCGAAACGCGATCAATCGCACCGGCTTTTTCTCGGTGCCGCGAAATTCCACGAGAGATCGCAGCCGTACACCCTCGAATTTCGTCTTCGCGGGATCGAGGCCGGTGGGCGGGAAGAAATAGAGCGTCGAAGTTTTCGCGTTGAAGAACCACTCGCCCGGCGCGTCGAGTTCCTCGAAAATATTTTCCACGAAGCGATATTCCTTGTGCGGCGCGGACGGGCGGTTGTTCTGCCAGCCGCCTTCCATTTGCAATTTGCCGTTCGCATCCTTGCCGGTGATTCGATAGTGCATCCCGCCCCACATCGCCGAATGCATCGCGTGAAAATATCCGCCCGCCGGATCGCTCCACTTCGCCACGCGCGCATCGCTGATCGCGTCGGCGGCATGCCCGTTGAAGATCCGCTCGTTCGGATCGAAGTTCGGATAGCGCGCCATCGGCTGCCGCTCGCCGTTCACGAAAAGCTGGTCGAAGTTGGAAACCTGAAACCTGAGACCTGAAACCTGAGTTCGAAAGACTCCATTCGAATATCGTTCCCATTTCAAGTTGGTGAGCTCGAAACCGCCGCTGATGACGGCCTCTTCGCCGTCGGCGCTGCGATATTCCACAGCCGCGCCCGGCGCGCCGCCGGAATCTTCCGGCGTGAAGACGAGCGTCTCCGGCAGATAATAAATCCCGCCGCGCAGGATCACGCCGATCGCTTCCTTGCCGCGCTGCGGCGAAGCGCGCACGACATCGCGGGCATGCGCAATCGTCGCGAACGGTTTTTCCTTCGTACCCGTGTTTGTATCGCTGCCGGATGGGCTGACGTAGAACTCCGCCGCGCGCGCGGCGAGCGTTCCGAAAATTCCAATGATTGGAAAAATGAGGAACCGTGATTTCCAATGATTGGAAGCGGACGGCGGACGGCGGATATGTGTGATCATGATGACTCCTGAATTGCCCGGACTTAATCACATGCCCGGCACCATGGGCAAAAACAAATCGCCCACCCGATTCTCAGCGGGACAGGCGGTGGGCCATGCCACATCGTGCGGCCACTGTCAGGGGGCGGCGATGCAGGCGGGGGCGGCGCAGCACGCGACGGTTCGCGCCAACCATTGCGGATATCCCCGCCATCTCGAGCGCCGATGCCTTGCCCTTTCTCCGGGCCAGCCGTTGGCGTCTTGCGCGGCGCATCGCCCCATCCCGCGCCCGGTGAAGATCGATCATGGTCGTTCTCACGCCACAGAGGGACCGCATCAGATCGCCTCATTGCCCCATCGTGTCACCCAGCGGCGCTATATCGTCATCTCATGACTCCATATTCTCACCTAATTGCGCTATCCTATTAATGAATTGGTTTATGCTATAGACTCATTATTCTACTATATCATCGAATTGCACTATGCAGTAACTGCATTAGCATATTGTATCTCCTAATTGCACCATGCTGTCTCTTCATTGCGCCCGCATATCGACGGCAGATTCCATCAAACCCCTTGCCCTATCCATCAAATCCATGATATATGGGCGCAAAAAGAGGAATTCACAAAATGAGCGACCCAAACCCCGCACCAGCCATTCCCGCCCTGAGTCTCAAGCAGACCGCCCAACTCCTCAGCGATCAAGCCCGCTGGATCGCCCTGCGCGAACTCGCCAAAGGCGAAGCCCTGCCCGTTCAGGAATTGGCCGCCCGGGCCGGACGCAGCCGCGAAGCCATGTCAAAACACATGATTTTCATGCGCCGCCTCGGCATGGTCGTCACCAGCTATGGCGGCCACTACAAACTCGCTCCCGCCCTGCGCCCCGCGCCCGGCGCCACCACCATCGACCTCGGCCACGGCCTCATCCGGCTGGACGCGCCTGCATGACCCGGCCCGCCGGCTTCCGATTGCCGACATCCTTCGGAGCGCGGGAGATTTCGGTTTCAGGTTTGAAAGCACATGAAGGCTCTGGACCGGCCTGCGCTTGTTTGCGAATCGAAGCTGAAATGTCCACGCAGCGCCGTAATTTTCCGGGATGCGATGGAGGCGGGCGGGCGGCGGTGATGACCGGTTCAGGTCTTCAGGAAATCCGCGCGGGCGTAGAAGGGCGGTTTCTGCTTCGAGAGGTTTCGGAGTGACTGGTCATCGGCCATCATGACGGCGGTGGTCCATTCCATTTCGAGCGGCGTGAGCGCCTTGAGCATCGTTTCAACTTGTTTCAGGAGGCTGTCGTCTTCGGGATCGTTCATCAGGAGGCTGAATTCGTAGGCTTCGTGGCCTGCCCGCGATGGCGTGTCGCTTTTCCGTTGATATATCCATGCGGCGCGGACGGTCGGCTGGCGGCCCAGGAATTCGCTGAGGGGGGCAAGGTGTTTTTCCGCTTCCGTGGTGTCTGTGATGCGGATCTTGTCGGAGGGTCTTTTTTCGTAGTCCGGTTCCGGCCGTTCGAGGAGGATTTCGACCATGTCGGGATCGAGAACAAACTGGCACTCCGAAAGGCCGAGGTTCATGCAGAGGCTGGCGTCCGGGTCGGCCTTGGTGGCGAACCTCAGCAACTGGTAGCCGGGTGCGGAGGCGATCCGGAAGGCGTGGGGCGAGATTTTGAATTTCTCGAAGGCCTCGTTGGCGCGGGCCGCGGAGGTGTAGAATCCGATCCAGGAGTCCTTGCCGGTTTGCATGACGCAAAGGCCCGGGTTCTGACCGGGCGGCGCGATTTCATCGCTGCCATCCATCTCCGGGAAATTCTGCACGACGATCCAGAGCGGCGCGGCGGCCAGCGGGGTGTAGAAATTCCAGAGCGGGGTGTTGCGATCCGTGATGACTGCGCGGAGCTTCGTTTCCAAAGAATTGACCGGTGTGAAAGTTTTCATGGGGCCACCATAAAACGAGGCGACGCCGCCATCCAAACAGAAAAAAGCAGACGCGTTCCCGCCCTGCGAACCCGGCGCGGCGCAGTAAATCTCATGCCTTCGATTGCCGCAGTTCGAAAGGAGCGGAGTTTCCAATGATTGGAATTTTGGGATTTCTTTTTTTCCAAAGATTGGAAAAAAATGGACTGATCAAACATGAACCCCCTGGACCGGCATACGCTTGTTCGCGAATCGAAGCTGAAGTATCTGCACGATGATTTCGTGCTGGTGGAGGAGATCGCGAAGGACGGGTCGCGGTTGTTTCCGCATACGGAGCAACTGCCGAAAATCCTCAAGGCGGTGGAGCGGGAGTTCTTTGAGGGCATTCCGTCGTTTTATGCAAAGACGGATCATCGCGGGGATGACCGGCGGAAATACATGCTTGCGCTGTTGAGCACCCGGTTTTGCGATTGCATCAATTCAACGCGCGAAGACGGTCTCGTGCTCTTTCCGGTGCTGCGGCGGGATTTGGTGAGCCGTCTGTCCGTTATACAGCGGATAGAGGAACCAAGTGCGGACGGCGTGCGTCATCGCTTTCGCAGTTTCGTGGACGGCGCTTTTTTTCCCGATGTGCATATGTCGGGCAAACGAATCGCGCTCACATCGCATTTCATCCAGCGGTTCAATGAGCGGATCACGAATCTGGCGCATACATGTTTTCCGTCGCTGTTCCTCATGATGTATGACAATTCCGGCTATGTGATGCGCGTGAACGGTCGGGAGTGTGCGCTCGTCCTCGACCGGGCGGCGGAAGCGGACGATGAATTCAGCGTTGCGGCGCTGACGTTCGACGAGGCACCGGATCAGTTCGTTTTCACCACAGTGCTCACGGCGAATGAAATCCGCTCACTGGAGCCGCTCGAACCGGCCCGCATGCTGGACACGCACTACGACCGCCATTTTCCGGCCGGTGTCCGTTACAACTTCACCGACTATTCTTCCCAAGAAAAGATCATCGAAATGTGGAGACGGAAGATTCCGCACAAGCACACGCATATTGATCCTTCCAGCTATGGCAAGCACTTCAACTGGGATTACTTCTCACACCATTACGTCCAGTTGTATGAGGCGGAATGGAAAGAGGGCAGGCATCTGTGTTTCATTGGAAACTACCATTCCACAAGCATGTGCTTTCTGGACAATGAGGATTTGAAAACGCGCAAGATCGAGGTGCCGGAGGACGGGCCGTGATTTCGCGCGATCAAGAGACGGCAGCCTGCCGTCTGTTCTTTTTCATACGACGGCTGGAAGCCGTCGCTCCATAGAAGATTTCTCAGTCTTCCGGCTCGGTAAAGAAGTGGACGGTGGAGCGCCAGCCGGGGGGGCGGATGCATGTTTTGAAATCGGGGCTTGACTGGGCGGCCCATTGAAATCCGATTCTCGGCGGGTCGTCGAAGCCGGTGGCGTTGCGGATGAGTTGCCGGCCGAGCGGAACCGGGTCCATGCCGCAGCGGGGAACTTCGACCCGGCCGCCGAGAAAACGGGCTGCGGTGATGATGCGCAGATCGGGCGGGGTTTCGGGGAAGCGCGCGGCTTCTTCGGCAGTTTCGCGGGTGGTGCGCGGCCATTCTTTTTCGGGCATGACCCAGGCGTCGAGTTCGGCGGGGAAAAGGAATCCGTCGCGGGTGCCGAGGCGGAGGATGAAGTTTTCGCCGGTCCAGTTTTCAACCACGTCGGGAATCTGTTTGCCGTCCGCGTCGTAGTGGACACAGTATTCGGACACGTTGATCTGCGGGCGGATGAGGCCGCCGTTTTGGTCAATGTATTCGTGCCGGTCGTGCCAGGCGGAGTCGGCGCGGATGTGGAGGCCGGAGAATTTGCGCCAGTCGGGTTCGTTGAAGTGGAGGTGGTCGATCTGCGCCTCGCAGTTCCGGTAGTGCGTTCGTTTGCCGGTGGCGGGATCGAGCGTGATGATGGTGTGGTTGAGTGTGAAGGTCCAGTCCTGCCGCGGTCCGGGGGCATCGGGCGGTGCGATGAGGCAATACAATTCGGCCTCGTCGTCGGTGTCGGGCAGGGTTTCGCCCCGGAAGGTGACGCGGCTCACGACTATTCCTCCCTCGTGCCGTGGTATTGCAGAAGCACCCAGATGTCGTCTTTCAATCCTTCCGATAAGTTGGCGCCCGCGTAGTAATCGTGGACGGCGATGTGTTCCGGTTCCGGTGCGCCGATCATGTTGCGCATGGTGGCGACGGCGAAGCGCTGCGGGTCGCGGGCGTTGCGCGGCACGCGCACCCTGACCTGGCCGAAGGGGATGGTTTCGATGGCGTAGAAAACGGAGTTGGCCTTCCAGAAATCCTGGGGCGGCTCGACGCGTTCCTCGCGCCCATCGGGCGTGACGCCGATCATTTTTTCGAGCGCGTCGAAGAGTCTGTCGCGCCCGTCGGCCAGGCCGGAAATCTCGACGGTGAAGAATGCGCCATCGCGCCGGGTGACGCGCCAGATGGCATCGGCGAAAGGCGTGTCTTCGCGCGCGTCGCTTCCGGCAGGGCTCGGCCAGAGGGTTGCGTTGATGAATCCGCTGCTGAAGTCAAAGGGCAGATCGTCGGATTCTTCCTCGCGGCTCCAGAAGTTGAGCATTTCAATTTCGGTCCAGGATTTCATTTCAGGGCGGAAGCTGGAGATTTCGATTTCGAAGGTGGGCCGTCTCCAGTGCGGCACCCGCCGCCAGACGGAGCCGCCCAGGACATATTTCAACGACAGTTGCCACATAATTTTTCGGGTGGGGGCCATCGGCGTGACGAAGGCGGAGAACATCGACGCGCCCTGATGGAGAAGCCAGTTATGGTTTCGAAAATACAGCATGGTTCACTTGGCGAATTGCGAAAGAATAGCGGTTGGTCAGGAAAAGAAAAGCCCTCCTGTCGGCCGCTGTTGAACGGCCGCAGAGGGTGCGGCGTTTGGCCGGGTATCCGGCGGATCGTGTTCGTAAGTTGTTGCAAACATAACATTTGGCTGTCCTCCCGGGCGATTTGGACGTTCGGCGCGGCGATTTGGGTCTTCTCCTTCGCAATTTTGAGAGCCTTCGGGGCGATTTGGATTTCCGACCGGTTTATTTTGGAGTCCGACGTCCTGATTCGGAATGCCGACGGCGGAGTTCGGAGGGGCGACGCCGCGATTGGGAGAAGTTACTTGGCGATTCTTTTTCCCGACGCCGCGGTTCGGAAGTTCGACGTGGCGATCGGGATGTCCGCCGTCTCAATTTGTTCGGTCGACCGGGCGATTTGAGTGTCCGTCGCGGCGGTTTTTTTTGCGGCGATGCTGTGCGGCGCGCGTTCCAATCATTGGAACTTTGGGTTGCGCAATTTTCCAATGATTGGAAACAACAAGGGGCAAGGGAGATTTTGCGTCTCCGGCATTGCGGCGGGTCAAGCGCGCGGGGCGCGTACGGCACAAAAGGAATCATGCCCCGGGATTGCCGGCATGAGCTGGCCGGACGGAGATTTTATCTGGAAGGCGTTTTTGCCGTCGCGGTGTTCGAATAGGGCGAGTCGCCGGCGGCGTTGGTGGCGCGGACGCGGAAGGAATAGGTGGTGTTCCGCCGGAGGCCGGTCGCGGTGAAAGTTTTCATGTTCGCGGCGACGGTCGCGATCTGCGCGAACGCGCCGCCGTTGACCGCGCGCTCGATCTTGAAGCCGCTTTCGTTCGAGGATGTGTCGGTCCAGTTCAAGATCATTGATGACCGCGTGATGCCGCCGAGCGTGAGGCCGGCTGGCGCGGAGGGAAGCGGGTTGATGACGTTGATGAGCACTGCGCCGGCGAGCGTGGAGGCGCCGCGGTTGTCGGTGGCCATGGCGTCAATCCAATAGCTGCCGGGAGTGCCGCCGGTCCACGTCGCGGCGAACGGCGCGTTCGTCGCTTTCCCGACGAGCCAGCCGCTGGCGAAAAATTCGACTTTCGCGACGCGGCCGTCGGAATCGGACGCGTTCGCCGACATGAAGACCGAGGCCGGCGCGTTGAACGATGCGCCGTTTGCAGGCGCGGTAAGCTTGATGGTCGGCGCTTTGTTGGGAATGTCTTTGATGATCGTGAACTGATCGTCTATCGCGCCGGTGTCGCGGAGGAACTTCACGTCCATCCGATTTGAAAGCACGTCAACGACCAGCGAGCCGAGAACGAGCAGCGAGGAATACATGACGGGATGCGGCGTCGGATTCGTGATTGCGTTGGAACCGCCCTGCCATGCGGTCAAGTGACCGGCGCTTCCGGTGACAACATATACGGTGCCCTGATGTCCGTTCAGTCCGTCCGGTTTGTGATATGCGCCGTTGCCTGTTTCGCGGCCATCGCCGCCATTTACAAGCATCGTGGCAGGATCGAATGTGCTCGAATCGCCGTAGTGGCCATTGATGAGCCACGACCGCTCGTAGTCGTGATCGTGAGCGCCGATCAGCAGATCAACGCCGCCCTGCTCCAGGATCGGGACGATGTTCTCCCGGATTTCCACCATCTCCGACTCCGTGTCCGAATCGTGTCCACCTTTCGAGTAGGGCGGTTGATGCAAGAATGCGATGCACCATTCCTGCGTCGAGGCCGCGATGTCGTTTTGCAGCCACATCGCCATCGCGCCGTTCGTCGTGCGAGGCGAGACGGTGGCATCGAGGCTGATGAAATGAATGTTGGCGTAGTCGAAAGAAAAATAGTTCTTGGTGCCCGATGCAATTCCGCCGCACTCGCCCGCCGTCGGAAACGTGAACGACTCGTAGTATGCAATCGTCGTCGGCGGATTTGTGCTCTGGTCCGTCTCGTGGTTGCCGACGCACGACCAGACCGCGGACTGTTTGAACAACTGCGCATTCGGCGCGAAAAAGTTTGTCGTGAATTCGCCGTCGAGCCCCGCGTTGTAGGCGTCGTCGCCGAGCGCGAGGATCAAGTCGGTGGAAATCGCGCCGGTGAAATTTGTGTAGGCCGCGATCACGCGAGCCTGGTTTGAGTCGCCCGTGCCGCAGTCGCCGATGGCCCAGATCCGGACGGGCTGGCGCGTGCCGACGGGCGGCGCGGTGTAGAACAAAACACCCGGGCCACTGGCATCGGTCGAAACCGTCGAGCCGATCGAATAAAAATACCGCGTGTCCGCCGCGAGCCCGGTCAGCAGGACTTCGTGTTCGTTCGTCACCGATGCAATCACGACGCTCTGCGTGAGCGAGCCGGACGAGGTTCCGAATGCAACGCGGCTGTCGCCTGCGACGTCCGTGCGCCAGCGGACGATCATCTGATGCGGCGTCGGCTCCTGCAAATACGGCCCGCGCGTGACGGCCGCGCCGGCAGAGAGCGCGCCGAGAATTCCAATGATTGGGAAAATGCCGGCGCGTGATTTCCAATGATTGGAAACTACGATTCGTTTTTCTGGCCGGGATTTCATTTGATCTCCAACTCAAATTTCATCGCTGATCGAATTTCCATTCCGGCTGCGTGTCGGTTTTCAGCTGCAGGTCTTTCATCGCGGCGCGGAGAATTTCCACTGGCATCGAATTTTGTTCAAGCACCGCATCGTTGAACTGCCGCTCCGTCATTTTGCCGGGACTGGTCATTTCGTCGTGCAGCGCGTGGAGCTGGCGGCCGCCGACGAGGTAGCCGGCCTGGTAGAGAGGCAGCGTGTCCTCGGAAACGAAGCGGCGGACTTCGCTGGTGGCGCCAAATTTCTCGTGGCCGACGCGGTCCATCAGGAAGTCAATCATCTCCTGCGGCGTCATGCGGTTGGTCTGGAATTTGACGGTGGTGATGATGCGCGCGGCGCGATGCGCGTGCCAGAAGAGCATTCCGATTTTGTCCTCGGGCGTGCGCGGCCAGCCGAGTTCCCAGAGGCGCAGCTCGCAGTAGAGCGCCCATCCTTCGATGTAAAACGGCGTGCCAAACATGCGCCGGTATTCGTGGCTCCGCGACGCGACAAAATTTTGCAGGTGGTGGCCGGGAACCAGTTCGTGCGGCACGGTGAGGCGCGTGTAGTGGCGGTTGTTGCCGCGCATGACCATGAGCTTGTCGTCCTGCTTCATGTCATCGCGCGGATAGGCGACCTGCATTTCGGGCGGCGAATAGGCGGCGTACGGAATCATCTTGAGCGTTTCCGGCGGCATCATCCGCATCCGCCACGTTTCCTCGCAGAGCGGCGTGACCGTCGCGAAATCTTTTTCTTTCACGAAGGCGATGGCGTCGCGCGCGACCTGGCTGACCAGCGCGTCCTGCTCGCCCGGCGGAACGAAATCGAGCTTCGTCTTCGCCATCGCGGCTCTCCAGTCGTTCGTGAAGCCCATCTCCGCGGCGGCTTTCTTGAACTCGGTCTCGCACCACGCCAGTTCGCGATCGCCGATGGCGATGACTTCGTCGGGCGTGTAGGCGATGAACTCGAGTTTGAGCTGCCTCGCGAGCTCGTCCGCGCCGACCGGTTCGCCGAGGATCGGATCGTCGTCCTTGCCTTTCTGGCCGGCGATTTCCTCGCGGAGAAACTTCGCGTACTCCTCCAGATTCTTCGCCGATTCCTCGTGCGACGATTTCACCCACCAGGAAAATTCCGGCTGGTAGCCGTTGTGAAATTCGAACCAGCGTTTCAGCCCGTTTCTCAGGCCGTCAACCGCCTTGGCGGCGCGCAGCGCGCGGGACGGCGCGACGGAGATTTTCTTCTTCGCGTCTTTGTCCGATTCCTTCTTCGCATCTTTTTCTCCAGCCTTCTTTGCCTCGTCCTTTTTATCGTCGGGCTTCGTCTTTTCGACGCGATCCTTCAAATCCTTCGCGGCCTTCCCGATTTCCTCGACGCTGGCGGCGGCTTTCGACGGATCTATTTTGTCGCCGTGCCAGCGCGCGATTTCGAGGTCGGCGATGGCTTTGCGGAACGGAATCAACTCGTTGATTTCGGAAAGCCTGGTCCGCTGCCGCGCGAGCGAATCGAACTCGCGGTCAATGTCGTTTCGCAGCAGCAGGCAGTCCACCTGGTCGGCGTGCGCCAGCGACGCGAAGTTGATGGCCGCGACTTTCGTGCGCCAGTCGTCGAAAAGTTTCTGCTGCCGGTCGAGGATCGGCTCGGCCCACGGCAGGTCGTAGCAGGATCCGAGGCTGTGCTCGTCGGCCTCGTATTGCCGGATCAGGTCGGGCATGGAAACTTTTTCGGCCGTCGGCAGCGGTGCGGCCTGCACGGCGGCAGCCATCGCGATGAGACCGAATAAATTCTTCAGCATGATTTTTCTCCCGGAAAACGATGCGCGGTTGTAGCCGATCCGGTGGCCGGCGGAAGACAGAAAAATGCGCCGGCTTCCAATGATTGGAAGTTGTCGCGGCGGCCATTTCCAATCATTGGAAGTGACGGCGGAAATTGCCGGGGGCTGCGGGGCGATGGCGGCGGGCGGAATTTTTCGTTTGAATATTTTGTTGCCGGCGGCGTCAACGTTTTGTGGCATTTGTTGTCTGGTGTAAATTGTGAGGCAGCTAAATGGGAGAGGTCAGCACATGAAAAGGTCGTTGTTGGTTTTGTCGGTGATCGCCGGTGTGGCCGTGTCGCAATCCGCCTTGGCGCAGCAGGACGGTGCGTTGCAGGCGAGATTGCAGCGGATCGCAGAAATGCGCCAGGCGACCGCATCGTTTTTCACGGCGAAGGACGCGGGCAACACCGCGGAGGCGATGAAGGCCGCGGAGACGGCGAATCAAATCTGGGGCACACTTCCTCCCGCGTGGCAAAATGCCATTGAAACGAAGCACCCCGGAACGGCGAGCCGTCTGTCGGGCCTCAAAAACGAATTTTCCGCACCGTCGGCCAAGGCGGAGGCCGCGCCGGTTTCGATGGGCGGAACGCCGGTTCCCGCGCCAGCCGTCGGTGGCTCGCCGGCACCCGCCGCCCCTGCATCCGGCGCGCCGGCCGCGCTGCCACCAGGCTCCGCGCCGGTCACCCCGGCAGCGACAGGCTCCGGCGCGACGGGGCAGGACTCGTGGACGAAGACCGGCAACACGGTTTCGCATAACAGCAGCGTCACCGGGCCCGCCGGGCAGAGCGAGAACACGAGCACGACGCTCACGAAGGATGGAAATAATGTCGTGAAGAATTCGACGGCGACCGGCCCGAATGGAAACGCGGCTTCGCAGGCCGCCATGTACACAAAGGATGGAAACACGGTGACGCGATACGGCCAGAGCACCGCCGGCAACAGCGATGTGAACAGCGCCGGAAGCTGGACCAAGGAAGGCAACACCGTCGTGCACCAGTCCGTTTCAACCGACGCCAAGGGCCAGTCGGTGATGAACAATGGATCAGTGACGGTCAATGGGAACTCGGTCACGCACGACACGACCTTGACGGGTCCGAACGGCAAGGAGAAGACCGTCGGCAGCACCTACACGCTGCAAGGAAACCAGGTCGTGAAGACCAGGGACGCCACGGGACCAAATGGAAACACCGTGCAGCAGGGCGAAGTCTGGACGAAAACCGGCAACACCGTCACGCGCGACGGCGCCGTCGCCAATGCGTCGGGCGACAAATACGTGGCCAGCCAGAATGCGTGGACACGAAACGGAAACACCGTCAGCCAGCAGGGCGCTGCGTGGGACGCAAGCGGCCAGAGCTACTCGCGCAACGGCGCCTGGGTGCAAAACGGAAACACGATCACGCATCAGGGCCAGGGAGCCGCGAGCGGTCCGGCGGCGAAGAGCTGGCAGCCGGCCTATCAGGATTCTGTGGACATTTTCGGAGCGCCGCAGGCCTCCGGCGCCAGGGCCGAGGCCGTTGGTGGCGGCAGGGGCGAAGCATTTGGCGGCGGCAGGCACCGGAGATAATTTTTCGAACCGCCTCCGCTGCGCGATCCGGCTGTCAGCCGAAATCGCCGACGAGTCGGACTTCGCGCTGCAAATCGAAACCAAATTTTCCGCGAACGAGCGCCGCCATCTGCTTTGAGAGTTCGAGCACGTCGCGAGCCGTGCAGCCGGGATCGGCGACGATAATGTTAGCGTGTTTGTCGAACGGCCGCGCGCCGCCGACGCGGAGATTTTTCGCGCCGGCCTGTTCGAGAAACCAGCCCGCGGCCTGTCGCCGTTCCGCCTTCGACGTCGGTTCGATGTTCTTGAAAAAACTTCCCGCCGTCGGCGTGACATGCCAGTCGGGGTGCTTCGCGACGCGGATGGCCATGATTTCATCGCGCCGTGCGCGCAGCGCGCCCGCGTCGCCGCGCGCTGCGCGCAGCCGTGCGGACAAAACGATGTCGCTCGTTTCCTGCAACCTCGAGTGGCGGTAGGCGAAACCAAGTTCACCGGCGGCCACGATTCGTTCGCCACCGCGGTGGTCCAGCAGCGAAACCGAAATCAGAAGATCGCCAATCTGCTCGCCGAATGCGCCGGCATTTCCTGCGATCGCGCCGCCAACCGTTCCGGGAATTCCCGAGCAGCAGGCGAAACCTGCGATTCCATTTTCGACGGAAAATCGCGCGAGGTCATCGAGCGCGGTTGCAGCGCTGACGATGATTTCGTCGTTCTCGATTCTGATTTCCGGTTCGGAATTTGCGAAGCGGACAACGACGGAATCGAGTCCGCGATCCGAAACGAGCAGGTTCGATCCGCCGCCGATCAGAAAAAAGTTTTCGTTCCGCGCCGCGAGTTCGCGGACCGCCGCGCCAAGTTCATCGGCGGTTTTGCAGTCAATAAATTCGCGGCAAGGTCCACCGATTCGAAACGTCGTGAGATCCGCGAAACGAGGAGACTTGGAGCCTGGAACCTGGAACTTGGAGCTCATTTCAGCGTCGCCGCCGTTCCTTCTTCGTAGCGCGCGAGGATCCAGAGGAAATCGGAAACGCGATTGATCCAGACGAGCAACGTCCGGTTGTCGATCAGGCCCTCGCGTTGGAGCCGTACAATTTTTCGCTCGGCGCGCCGCGCGATGGCGCGGGCGTGATCGAGGTGGGCCGCGGCGGGCGTTCCGCCGGGGATGATAAAGCCGGACGGCATGGAAATGCGCTGCTCCCATTCATCGCGCTGCGCCTCGAACGCAGCCAGCATCCGTTCGTCAATCCGCTGTTTCAGCAGGTGGACGTGCTCGATGGCGGTCGCGAGTTCGGAGCCGGCGACAAAAAGTTCCCGTTGCAGCGCGAGGATCGCGTCGCGAATTTCCGGCCGCGCCGAAACGCCGCGCGCGATGCCGAGGACGCTGACGAGTTCGTCAATGTCGCCGTAGGCTTCGGTCCGCGGCGAGTCCTTCGGAACTTCCTCGCCGGAGAAAAGGAAGGTCGTTCCCTTGTCGCCGACCTTCGTGGTGATGCTGGATTTTTTCGTCATCGCGAACATCCGATGAAATAAAGTCCGGTCCAGATTTTCGGATCGATCAGCTTGCCCTCGCGCTCGCGCGCGGCGAGCCAGTCGCGGATATTTTCGAGCGGCGCTTCGTGGACGGTGATGTCCTCGTGCTCGTCGCCGCCGCCTTCGTGGATGCGCGTGAGTTCGCGGGCGCGGAAAAATGTGTAGATAAAACTGCTGCGGCCGGGCGACGCGGGACCGGCGGTGAGTTTTTCCATGCGCTTCGCGGTGTAGCCGGCTTCTTCTTCGAGCTCGCGCGTCGCTGCGGTCTCGAAACTTTCGTTCGCGCCGCCATCGTGATCGCCGACCATCCCCGCGGGCAGTTCGATGACGTTTGCGTCGAGCGGCGGGCGATATTGCTCGACGAGCAGCAGTTTGTTTTCGGGCGTGACCGCGACGATCACGACGATGCCGCGCAGGTCCGGCTGCTCGATGTATTCCCATCCGCCGCGATCAACGAGGCGGATGTAGCGGCCCTGGCCGAGAATTTTGATGGGAGCGCCCGATTTCATTCGCCGCAAGATAGACCGGCGCGTCCGGCGTGGCACGATTTTTTCGCGGCGCGGCAACTTCCAATGATTGGAAAAGATCGCGGCCGGAGTTCTCCAATCATTGGAACTTCATGATTTGTCCGATGAAGACGGAGCCGCGGACGGCGAACGTGAAGGCGACGATCGCGGCGATCACGAAAATTGTCGCGAGCGTGCGCCAGAGCCAGCCGAACTTTTCGCCGTGGCGCAGGTCGCGCTCGATGACGAAGCCGAGGATTGCGCCGGTGATGAAGCCGCCGGCGTGGCAGACGTTGTCAATGCCCCAGGCGAAAAAGCCGAAGGCGAAGGCATAGATCGCCCACTGAAGATAAATGCGCGAGTTGGCGCGGCCGGCGGGGCCGCCGTAAAAATAGTTGTAGGTCAGTCCGAATCCGATGAGGCCGAAGATCGCGCCGGATGCGCCGACGACGAGCGGGCGCGATCCGAATTGGTGGTCCCAGAAAATATCCGCGGCGGCGCCGCCGATCGCGCTGAGAAAATACAGGACGCAAAAACGCGCGCGGCCAATTTCGTTTTCGCTGATCGGGCCGACCTGCGAGAGCGACGACATGTTGAAAAGGATGTGCAGGATTCCGCCGTGGATGAAGGCGTAGGTGATCATCCGCCACCATTCGCCGTGGGCGACCAGCGCCGGCATCAGCGCGCCGGCGCGGGCCAGCGAAAGCATGTCGGGCTTCAGCAGGCTCATACCGCCGAAGCGCAGCATCATGGCCGCCATCACGGCGATGTTGATCGCGATGAGCGTGTAGGAAAATGTGAGGCCGCCGGGAAGGATCATTCCGAACGCGCGTTTGATTTGCACTTTTCGCCAATGCTCCAGCGCTTCGCCACAAAAGGGACACACGTTTGAATTGTGATCAATCAGCGCGCCGCACTTTGAACAGAGGCGATGTTGCTGGACGGCATTGGCGGAATGTTCGCGCGCGCCGGTTCGGAAATTCTCCCATCGCTCCTGGAGTTTCAAAATTTTCCACTGCCACTTCGTGCCGTTGAGGCCGAGCGAATCGAAAAATTCCTTCCATTTCATGCGCGCGGTTATAGCGGCAGATCGCCACGAATGCAAAAATTTGAGCGCGCCGGGGAATGCAGGCGGCCGCACGTTGACACGGTCCGGCACCGCGGCTACAAGCGGCGGCATGAGAATTTCCAAACTGCTTTTGATTGCGCTGGCGGCATTCACGCTCGCTGCACGCGCCGCGACGGTAAAGATCGCGTCGGTAAGCCCGCTCTCCGGCGCACAGGCCGGCCTCGGCGAAATGATCAAGCTGGGCACGCAACTTGCCGTCGAGGAAGCGCAGGCGAAATTCAAAGCGAAAGGCATCGCGCTCGAACTCCTGCCGCAGGACGACCAGGCCATGCCGGACGTCGGAGTCGCCGTCGCGCGCCGGATGGTCACCGATCCGGAAGTGCTCGGCGTTGTCGGCCACTTGAACTCCGGCGTCGCGATGCCGGCGTCGGAAGTTTACAAGGACTACAATCTCGCGATGGTCTCGCCCGCCAACACGAATCCGAAAATCACCGACCGGAATTATCCAAACGTGAATCGCGTCTGCGGCCGCGATGACGTTCAAGGACCGGTCGGCGCGGAGTTTGCCGTCAACGAGCTCAAGGCGAAAAAAGTTTTCATCATCCACGACAAAACGACCTACGGCCAGGGCATCGCCGAGGCCTGCCGCGACAGGCTCAAATCGCTCGGCGCGGCCGTGGTGGCCTTCACCGGCACCGAGGAAAAATCAAATTTTCAGGCGCTGATTTTGCAGATGAAAGCGCTCAGGCCCGATCTCGTTTATTTCGGCGGTATCTACGACCAGGGCGGCGTGCTCGTGAAACAAATGCGCGAACGCGGCATCACCGCTGCGCTCGTTTCAGACGACGCCTTCGACTCGTCCGAATTTGTGAAGATCGCGCAGAGCGCCGCCGTCGGCGTGTACTACACCGCCGTCGCCGGCCCGGCGGACCAGTTCTCGGCCGCGAAACCTTTCGCCGAAAGATTCAAGGCCAAGTTTGGCAAGATGCCCGAATCCTACGCGCTCACTTCCTACGACGCCGCCAACGTCCTCATCGCCGCGCTCGAAGCATCGCTCGAAAAAAACGCCGGAAAAATTCCGACGCGCGAACAAATTTGCACAGCCGTCCGCAAGGTTTCGATCAAGGGCATCACCGGTCAAATTGACTTCAACGAACGCGGCGACCGGAAAATTTCCGAATACTACATCATCAAATTCGACAAGCCCGAATATCCCGGCACCTTCGTCAAATCCACGCAAGCCGCCCCGCCCGCAAAATAGATTCAAACACCGGCGCGGCTGCGCAACTTCCAATGATTGGGAATTTGCGGCTGCGTGTTTTCCAATCATTGGCAATTGCGATGCGATGTTTTCGTTCCGGCTTTGTTTTCGCAAACTCGCGTCGCTGTTGAACGCCTGCGCACCGCCTGTTAATTTCCGCCGCGATTTCCCCGGGACAAATTTCACTTGAGCTGGCACGACCTATTGCAAATTTTGCCGCAGACCTTGCTCGAAGGCCTGCTCGTCGGCTGCGTCTATGCCATGATCGCGCTCGGCTATACGATGGTCTATGGCGTGCTCGGCATGATCAACTTCGCCCACTCCGAAGTCTTCATGATCGGCGCGGTCGCCGGCGTCGAAACCTACCGCCACGCCGGCCCGCACATCGCAAATCCGTTCGCGCTGCTCGCGCTCGCGCTCGTCATCGGCGGCACCGTCTCCGGCCTCACCGCCGTCGCGATGGAGCGCCTCGCCTACCGCCCGCTCCGCCGCCGCGGCTACAACAACCGCCTCGTCCCGCTCATCACCGCCATCGGCGTTTCGTTTGTGCTTCAAGACCTCGTCCGCATCATCGAAGGCCTCTGGCACAACGAATTTTTCATGGACTATCCCATGCAGCCCGCGATGGAAAAAACGCTGAACCTCTCCGTCAACACCACCATTCAAATCAAAGCCCTCATCGCCCTCGCCGTCACCGTCGCCATGCTCATCGGCCTCACGCTGCTGGTCAAACGCACGCGTCTCGGCCGCGCCATTCGCGCCGTCGCGCAAGACATGCAGACCGCCAGCCTGATGGGCATCAACCCCGACAAAATAATCGCGCGCACCTTCCTCATCGGCGGCGTCCTTGGCGGCGTCGCCGGCGTTCTCTTCGGCACGCTCTACACCAAAATCGATCCCTTCGTCGGCTTCGTCCCCGGCATCAAAGCCTTCACCGCCGCCGTGCTCGGCGGCATCGGAAATCTCCCCGGCGCGATGCTCGGCGGCATCGTCCTCGGCGAAGTCGAAACCCTCGGCGGCACCTATTCGCTGCTCCTCACCAACGGCAAATTCGGCGTCGAATACAAAGACATCTTCGCCTTCATCATCCTCGTAATCTTGCTCCTCGTCCGCCCGCAGGGCCTCCTCGGCAAAAAGCAGGGAGAAAAAGTGTGAGCGGCCAGATACTTAATCGCGGTGTCTGGCGCGCCGATCCGCAATCGCATCGCAATTTCCAATCATTGGAAGTTTGCACTCCGCACTTTTCCAATCATTGGAAACTCCGATTGCGAAGCTGGACTTTCACCTCGTGACGCCGCGCGCAAAAAATATCACTTTGCTCGCCGCCGCGCTCGCCGCGGGCGCCGCGCTGGTCGCCGTGCCGCAAAACGGATGGACGCTCTTTGCCGCGCTGGCCGTCCTCTTCGCCACGCTCACCATCCGCGCGCCGAAATCCATCCGCTGGTGCGCCGGCATCGCGATCCTGCTTATCGCCGTGCCCATCGCCGGATTCAAAAACAGTTTTCTCTTCGAACTCGGAACCCAGATGGCGATGTTCGCCGCGCTCGCGCTCGGGCTGAACATCGTCGTCGGAATGGCCGGCCTGCTCGATCTCGGCTATGCCGCGTTCTTCGCAGTCGGCGCCTACACGTGGGCCATCTTCGGCTCGCCGCAGGCTACGCAATTCATGCACGGAAATTTTCCGCTGCCCGGCTGGCCGTATTTTTATCTCTTCGCCGGCGTCGCGATCATCGCCGCCGCCATCGTCGGGACGCTCGTCGGCCTGCCCGCGCTGCGGTTGCGCGGCGATTATCTGGCCATCATTACGATGGGCCTCGGCCAGGTCGTGCGCCTGCTCGCGAATAATTTGAATTCGCCGGTCAACATCACCAACGGCCCGCAAGGAATCACGCAGATCGAGCGCCCGCCTGTCACCTGGATCACAAACATTTTCCACGCGCTTGGAATCACCGCCGCCGACACGACGATTTACGATTTGTTCTTCTACCTGCTCGTTTTCGCCGTCATCGCCTTGATCGTGCAGATCAACATCCGCCTCGATCGTTCGCGCTTCGGCCGTGCGTGGGTTGCGATCCGCGAAGACGAAATCGCCGCGCGCGCGATGGGCGTTCCGCTGCTGAAAACCAAGCTGATGGCCTTCGCCACCGGCGCGGCATTTTCAGGAATCATGGGCGCGATCTTCGCCGCGCGGACACGGTTCATCAGCCCCGACTCATTCACCTTCGACCGTTCGATCACGATTCTTGCGATGGTCGTCCTCGGCGGCATGGGTTCGATCCGCGGCGCGATTCTCGGCGCGGGCATCGTCACGCTGCTCAACATCGAAGTTTTGAAATCCTGCTCCGACTGGCTCAACGGCCTGAAGCAATCGCATTTCATTTTGAACCTCGGATTCTGTCACTACGATTTCGCGTCGCTACCGACGCAACTCGACCCGACAAAATTTGAGCGACTAGTCTTCGGACTCATTTTGATCCTGATGATGATCTTCCGCCCCAGCGGCCTGATTCCCGAATCGCGCCACCGGCTGGAACTGGAAAAAGAGGAATAGCCGCAGCGATGCTCGTGATTGAAAATATAACGAAGAAATTCGGCGGCCTCGTCGCGGTGGACGATGTGAACATTCGCGTCGCGCCGAAGACGATTCATTCGATCATCGGCCCGAATGGCGCGGGCAAAACGACGCTCTTCAATGTGCTGACCGGCGTGTACAAGCCCGAGCACGGCATCGTGAAACTTGAAGGCCACCGCATTTCCGGCCACCTGCCGGAACACATCGCCGCGCGAGGCGTCGGACGAACTTTTCAGAACATCCGGCTTTTCGGCTCGATGAAAGTTTTCGAAAACGTCCTCGTCGGTCTGCACGTCCACACGCGTTACACCTACTTCGACGCGCTGCTCCACACGCCGCGATTTGTCCGGGGCGAAGATTCCGCGCGCACGAAAGCGATTCAGCTTCTCGACTACACCGGGCTTTCACATCGCGCCGAAGAACTCGCGCGGAATCTTCCGTATGGCGAGCAGCGCCGCCTCGAAATCGCGCGTGCGCTTGCGGTGCAGCCAAAACTTCTGCTGCTCGACGAGCCGGCAGCTGGAATGAATCCGAGCGAATCGGCCGCGCTCAAAGATTTGATCCGAAAGATCCGCGGTGAACTCGGCATTACGATTGTCCTCATCGAACATCACATGCAGGTCGTCATGGAAATTTCGGACCGGATCACCGTTTTGGATTACGGCAAAAAGATCGCCGAGGGAACGCCGGCGGAAGTTCGCGACAACCCGGAAGTGATCGAGGCATATCTCGGAAGCAGCGCGTTGAAAAAATGACCAATGACCAAGTCCAGATGACCGCCGAGATACCGCTGCTCGAACTGCGGAATGTCCACGTTTCGTATGGGCACGTTCACGCGCTGAACGGAATTTCGCTGCACGTGAATCGCGGCGAAATCGTGACGCTCATCGGGTCGAACGGCGCGGGCAAGAGCACGACGCTGCGGACGATTTCAGGACTGCTCGCGCCGCGCGCGGGCGAAATTTTATTCCAGGGGAAATCCATCGGTGGAAAACCCGCGCACGAAATTGCGTCGTTGGGAATCGGACAATCGCCGGAAGGCAGAAGAATTTTCCCGAAACTGACGGTGGAGGAAAATCTCGAAATCGGCGCGTATCTCGTCCGCGATCATGCGGTGATTCGCGAGCGGATGAAAAATGTTTACGATCTTTTCCCGCGCCTTGCAGAACGGAAGAAACAGGAAGGTGGCACGCTGTCGGGCGGCGAGCAGCAGATGCTGGCGATGGGTCGCGCGCTGATGCAGGACCCGGCGCTGCTGATGCTCGATGAGCCGACGCTGGGCCTCGCGCCGGTGCTGGTCGATCAGATTTTCGAAATCGTCGTGAAGCTGAATTCGCTCGGCAAAACAATCCTGCTCGTCGAACAAAACGCATGGCAGGCGTTGCAAATCGCGCACCGCGGTTACGTGCTCCAGACCGGCTCGATCGCGCTCGAAGGCCCGGCGAAGGATCTGGCGGAAAATGCCGCCGTGAAGGCGAGCTATCTCGGCGGCTGAGCGCGCGGGAATCCTCCGCGGCCGCAGATGCGACGAAGCGGTGAAGTTCCAATCATTGGAAAAATGCGGACCGCAAACTGCCAATGATTGGAAAACGCGGTCGCGCAAAGTTTCAATCATTGGAAAACACGATCGCGAAACCGGCCGGCGGATCGGGAAGTTATTTTGGTGCGGGCGGCGGCGCGGGGGCGCGTTTGGCGAGGGGCGTGATGATGGCGACGAATAGCAGGACGGTGAAGCAGGCGATGGTGAAGCCGCGCATGAGGCCGCTGGTGAAGCCGTAGGAGTGGAGGCCGACGCTGAGGAGATTTACGCCGAGCCACGCGGCGAGGACGGCGATGATGCCGAGAACGCAGCCGGCGGCGAATCCGGCCGGGCCGATGAGGCGGGCGAGCTTGGAGTGGAAAACAATCGCGGTCCACAGGACGATGATGAGCGCGCCGTTTTCCTTCGGATCCCAGCCCCAGAAGCGGCCCCACGATTGGTCGGCCCAGACGCCGCCGAGCATGGTGCCGAGGAAGGAAAAAATCAGGCCGAAGCCGAGCGCGCCGTAGGTGGCGGCCTGGGTTTCGCGCAGGACCGGATCGGCGGGGAGGCGCGTGATGGCCTGGATGAGGTAGATCGCGCCGAGCAGGCCGGCGACGCAGGTGCCGGCGTAGCCGATGGAGATGCAGACGACGTGCGTGGCCAGCCAGAAGTTGCTGTCGAGCACGGCGACCATGACGCCCATCGTGTCGCCCTCGGCGGCGAAGCGCGCGGAGGTCATCAGCAGCGCGAGGCCGGCGGCGGAGGACACGAGCAGGCCAAGGCGGTTGCGCTGGAAATATTCGACGGCGAGGCCGAGCACGGCGCAAACCCAGGCGACGAAGATGAAAGTGGCGTAAAGATTCGTGACCGGCGGGCGGCCCATGATGATCATGCGGGCGATGATGCCGTAGGTGTGCGGAAGAATGCCGATGAGGATGAGGGCCGCGGAGCCGAGGTAGAGCCAGCGCTTGCCGAAGGCGATCGAGAGCAGCGTGACGAGGAAGGCCAGGCCGTAGAAGATTTCGGCGCCGTAAAAGGCGTCGGATTTGTTGTAGGTGACTTCGAGCTTGAGGTTGGAAACCTGCTTCGGATCGGGCGCGCGCTTGATGACGGAGACGATGAGCGTGCGCGCGGCCATGTCGAATTCCAGCTGCCGGCCGGCGCGAAATGCGCGCACGAGGTCGGCCAGCGCGCCGAGTTCCTTGTGAATCGCTTCATCGCGCGCGCCGACATTGAGGAGTTCCCATGCGTTGATCCAGAGGCTTCCGGCGTGGCCGGGAACCGGAAACAGCGCGGGCGGCCCGTTGTGATTTTCGCGCGACCATTCGTTGAATCCGCCGGCGACGGCAAAGAGCTGCTTCTGGTAGCCGTTCCATTTTTCCTGCGGTGTGTCGCGATTCTTTTCGAGCAGCTTCGAAAATTCATCGGCGTGCGACACGAGGTCGAGGAAAGTTGTTTCGCCCTTTTCGGACGGCGGCAGGTTCAAATCTTTTCGGAGCGCCGGATCGGTGACGACCAGATCGGGCTGCGGGATCGCGAACTGCATGCTGGCGCAAAGCGTGATGTAAAGGCTGACGTTGTTGTAGAGGCGGATCAGTTCTTTCTCGACCGGCGAGCGCGCGTCGTCGGCCATGTTGAACGCCTTTTCTGAGAGCTTCTGCAACTGCGGCAGCGCGGGCTTGAGCTGTTCGTAGGAATAGCGCGCGCGGCTCTTCGCCGCGATGCCAAGCGCCTCGACGACCTCCGGATTATCGACGAGAAAAATCTCGTCTTGGTCGGTCAGCTCCGGCGTGAACATCGTGCGCGCGGCCCACAAGATGGCGGGCTTGTTGCTGAACGAACTCTTGCCGGAAATCGCCAGCAGCGTGTGGCGCGCGAACGAATCCAGCGGCATCACGCGGCCGCCGTCGAGGATCGGAAGCTGCTCCAGAACCGCCTTCGAAGTGATCGCGGACCAGGCGGGCGAACTCGTGGCGAAAAACGCGGCGAGCGAAAGTAAAGTTCCAATGATTGGAAGTTTGGCAGTCCGGAATTTCCAATGATTGGAAAAATGGAGGTTCATGGCGCGGCCTCCTTGTAGCGGAGATGATTGATGCGGTGCAGCAGGCGGCCGACAAAATGAATGACCATGCCTAGGAACGTCGCGAACGTCGCGATGTACGGCATCGTGCGGCCGAAGTTTTTCACGACGGCAAAGGTCGAGGCCTGCCGGCCCTCGGGCGTGACGTTGTAGGAGGATTGATAAAATGTGAATCCTTGGAACCTCAGCGGCTTGTTCATCGAAATCGTCACGGTGCGCTCCGCGCCCTGCTCCGGCTTCACGATGACCTTGCTGGAAAAACTCCGTGCCATGTCGCTGCCGGGATGCATTTCCTTTTTGAATTCGACGAGTTGGATCGTGGCGGGAAGCGGATAACGGATGCGGCGCAATTCAAACACGTATGATTTTCCGTCAAGATCCACGACGGTGTTCTCCGTGTCGCCGCCCCAAAGCAAAACGTGATCTTCGTCCGCGCCGCCCTTGCGGATCGCAAACATCAGCCCCGGCCGGTCGTCGCCCGGCTCCTTGTTTTGCGGACGCGGAGTCAGTTCGGCAATGCCCGATCCGTTTCTGTAATTCATCTTCGAAATCTGCTGCGGAGTTTTCGAGGCTTCGGCGTGAGGAAAATAATCCACAACGGAGATTTCAAAATCGCCGGTCGGAAACGCCAGCGTCGTTCCCGGCTTCAGCGCGGCAGCGTCAATGGCCGTCACCACATGCGATGAACTGTCGCCGCCCGGCCGGAATACCGCGAGCTCCCACTGGCCCGGTGACGACGAGACGTTCGAAGCCTCGCCTTCGAACAGCGTCAGGTGCGATTCGACGCCGAGATAAAAAGTGACCGCGCCGGCGCCGAGCATGAGGATCAGGCCCGCGTGCGTCAGCAAAAGCCCGATTTGCATCCGCCCCTGAAGCGCGAGCCGCGTGCAGGCCGCGAGTAGATTGGCGAGCATGACGCCCATCACAAGCTGGCCGCCGGGAAATGGCAGGAATCCGCCGGCAAGGAAAAACCACGAACGGAAAAACCGCTGCTGCGATTGGAAGAGACCGTGTTCGACCTGATAGAGCGTGCCCCAGACGGTCAGCACGAGCAGGAACATAAGGCCGATGACCGTCAGCCGGAGCGAAGAGAACACGGAGAGCAGCCGCCACACGGGGGAATTTTCGTTTGTCGTTTTCATTTGGTCAGCGAGCGGCAGAGGCGCATGAAAATTTCTTTTTCAGTTTTCAGTTTTCCGCTGGTTCCCGTCAGTTTCACGAAGCACGTCGAATCGTCAATGGACGCAATCGCGGCGAGCATCGAGGCGGCCGCGTCGCCTGGCGCAAGCGTCGTGAGGTCGGCCACGAAGACGTCAAAGCCGCCGTCGGATTTGAACGTCTGCTGCTTCGCGACGAACGTTTTCATTTCATCCTCCGCGAGCGACTTCATGTTGAGCTGTCCGATCCATCGGGCGACATTTGCTTCGAGTCCGCCCGCCGCGCCGCCGAGAACCACGATCGTACAAGTTTGATCCGGTCCGCCCGACGGCATTGAGAATGTCGCCACCCGCATTCCGGAGCCTCGCGTTTCGTTCCAGCCGTCCGGCGTTTTCCAATGAACCGTCGCCGCTGCGCCAGCCGAATCCATTCGCGCTGGCTGCATCATCGGCGGCATCGTGGCCGGCATCGCGCTTGCGGCCTGCGCAGATTTTTTCAGTGACTTGCAAAGTTGGGTGAATTTCTCGTGTTGGTTTTTGAGCAGGCCGGCCGCGCCGGTCAGCTTCACGAAGCAGGTCGAGTCGTCCACGTTGATGACCGACGCGATCATTGACTCCGCCGTCTCGTTGCTTGCGAGCGTCGTCATGTCGGCAATGAAAACTTCGAGGCCGCCGTCCGATTTGATGGTCTGTTGTTTTCCGATAAACGTTTTCATTTCATCGGCAGCCAGCGGCTTCAGTCCGAGTTGTCCGATCCATCGCGCGACATTCGCTTCGAGTCCGCCCGCCGCACCGCCGAGCACGACGATCGTGCAGACACCCGACTGTCCGCCGGAATTAATGTCAAACGTCGCCAACCTCATTCCGGAGCCTTTGAATTCGGCCCAGCCTTCCGGTGCGGTCCATTCGATTGACGGCGATTCGACGCCGGCGGCCGGCTGCATCATCGTCGGCATGCCCGCCGACGCGGGAAGTACGGGCGCTGCAACATCGACTTCTTTATACACGCGCCATTCGGTTTTTTTTTCGCTGCAAGCCGGAATCAGCGTCAAAACGCCGAGGCGCAGCACAACAAAAATCACGCGAAGTGCACTGCATTTCAAAGCCGTAGTTCTTGAATTATTCTGTGTCACAGGGCTCCTCTTTGGCCGGCGCAATCTAGGTTGTGAATACGGTCCGGTCAAGGGAGTGGCGCAAAACGGAACTAAAAAATCAGGGAAACCCCGATGATTTGTTTCCTTGATTCGATCCGCCGGTATCTGGCAAACACTCCCACAACGTAGGACAAGACAGCGGAACGATCCGCGATGTCCAAGGTCTGACCAACGAAAAATAAAAGCTGGAGAGCCAAGATGAACAAACGATTGCTCGTACTGATCGGTGTGGCCGCGGGATTCACCGCCGGCAGCATCATCGCCGCGGAGCGAGATGCCTCGCTGTATGTCGGCGTCAAGAGCTGCAAGATGTGCCACAAGAAGGCCGAGGAAGGTGAACAATTCGCGAAGTGGCAGGAGTCGAAACACTCCAAGGCCTTCGAGTTGCTGGGCACGCCTGAAGCCAAGGAGCTCGGAAAGAAAGCCGGCGTGGAGGATCCGCAGAAGAGCGGCAAGTGTCTCAAGTGCCATTCCACCGCCTACAACTGGACCGAGACCGTCCAGACGCAGGAAATTCCCGTCGAGGAAGGCGTCAGTTGCGAGTCCTGCCACGGCCCCGGCAAGAACTACAAGAAGAAGGAAATCATGAAGGTCAAGGCCGACGCCATCGCCCAGGGCCTCATTGATAAGCCGAAAGAATTCTGCAAGAACTGCCACAACGAACAAAGTCCGACGTGGAAGGGCAGCTTCGATGCCGACAAGATGTTCGACAAAATCAAGCATCCCCGCCCGAAGCAATAAGACGCATCGGAACGGATCCTGAAATTGCAAACGGCGCGGAAAATATTCCGCGCCGTTTTTTTTGCGCACACGAAAAGCCGGCGCGAAAGGAAGCCTCCGCGACTTCCAATGATTGGAAAATTGCGCCGCCGTCTTTTCCAATCATTGGAAATGTGGCGCGCGGCGGCTATGTTGGTTTCATGAGCAAGGGAGATCGCACATGAAACAGGTGGCGGTGATTGCGGTGTGGGCCGTGGCTTTCGCGGTGCTCGCGGGCTGCACGCAGGCGTACTATGACAAGAAGCGGGCTGCTGACGGCACGACGCAGCAACAAACAAACTCGATCACGAAACAGGAAGTGACGAACAACGCGAACAACGTCGCGGGCGCGGTGGACAAAGGGTCGGGCCAGTTCGGCGGCTGGCTCAAACAGCATGGCTTCAACGTCCACACCAAGGACAATCCGCCGCCGGATAACAGCAGCGGGAAATAATGTCGTTGATTTTGGAACGACGCGACGCGATACGCGGCGGGCTGTAGACAATTTTTCTTGAAGAACAGCGGCGGCACAGCCGTGAAAAATGAAACGAGGGAATGAAATGACAATCATTGATCCGCATGTTCACATGTATTCGCGCACCACGGACGATTATTTCCGCATGCACGAGGCGGGCCTCCGCGCCGTCGTCGAGCCGTCGTTTTGGCTCGGCTCGAACCGCCGCTACGCCGGGACATTTTGGGACTATTTCCAGCACATCCTCGAATTCGAGCCGACGCGCGCGGCGAAGTTCGGCATTGATCATTATTCCTGCATCGCGATGAATCCAAAGGAGGCGATCTTCGTCGAACTGGCCCGCGAGGTCATCGGCGGCATCGGGCCGTACCTGGATCATCCGCGCTGCCTTGCCGTCGGGGAGATCGGCTATAACCTTATTAATAAGGAGGAGGAGGAAATCCTCCAGCGGCAGCTCGAACTGGCGAAGAAGAAAAACATGCTCATCCTCATCCACTCGCCGCACGACACGCCGACGGTCAGCAAGAAAAAAGGCGTCGAGCGCACCATCGCCGTGCTCAAGGAACTCAATTATGACACGCGGCGAATCATCATGGATCACAATACCGAAGAGACGATGCAGCTCACGCGCGACGGCGGATTCTGGGCCGGGTTGACGGTTTATCCATATTCAAAGCTCTCGCCGGAGCGTGTCGTCGGCATTCAGAAAAAATGGGGCATCGAAATGATGCTGGTCAACAGCTCTGCCGACTGGGGCGCGTCCGACCCGTGCATGCTGGCGCGCGTGGCCGAAACGATGAAGGCCAATGGTTTCACCGCGGATCAAATTGAGAAAATCGTGTTTCAAAATCCGGTCGCTTTCTACAAACAGAGCGGACGTTTCAATCCGAAACTCGATCTGCCGTTCATCCATCCGAGCACGTACCAACGCTGATGGAAAACGAGCAAAGCCAGCCGGCCAACGGCCATCAGCCATCGGCAATTTCCGCCTGGCTTCAGCTTCTTCGCGCACCCAATTTTCTCACCGTTCCCGGCGATCCGCTCGCCGGCTGGCTGCTCGCGAACGGCTCAGCCGCGGTGCCGGACGTGCGACTCGCAGCGCTGCTGGCTGCGAGCGTCTGTTTCTATGCCTCCGGCCTGATTCTCAATGATGTCGCCGATTTCGAAACCGACGCGGCGGAACGGCCATCGCGGCCGCTTCCAAGCAGACGCATCAGCGTGCGCGCCGCACAAATCGCGACCGGCCTGTTGCTCGGCACGGGATTGCTGCTGTGTGTCTGCGCGGGCGGCGATGCATTTCAAAGCGGAATATTCCTGGTCGTTGCCATCGTTGCGTACAATCAGGTCGCAAAACGTCATGCGATTGCCGGCCCGCTTGTCATGGGCCTTTGCCGCGGTTTGAATCTCCTGCTCGGCGCATCGCTCCTCGGAATTTTTCCCGCACGCGTCTGGATTTGCGCCGCGATTGAAATCGCCTTCATCGCCCGCGTCACCTCGATGGCGCGTCGCGAAACCAGCGGCGGCAAAATCACGCCGAAGTTGATCGGCGCTTTGTTGAGCATGTTAATTCCGATGCAGGCGATTTTCTGCGCCGTGTCCGGTGCCGGCCGCATCGGCTGGATTTGCGCGGCGGCCCTGCTTATTCTGTGGCCGCTAAATCGTGTTCTTGTTCGCAGGTACTATGCAAGCTGACGGTGACGAACCAATGACCGGCAAATCGAGAATATTTGTTGTTTCCTGCTTGGCCCTGCTCTTTGTCACCATCTCGATCGTTTGTGTTGTGTCGTTTCACGCCAGTCGAAGAGAATACACGAAGCAACAGATTGCGAAATCCATAGCGGACATCAATGCATGGCTGTCTGACACAAATTGGATTGTGGATCAGTCGAAGAAGCTCGTAGCGATTGATTCTCTGGCTGGGGGATCTGCATGGCCGTGGTTCAGTGAACACTTCATCCGTTTCAAATCGGGGGAGTGGATGGTCTGTTGCAGCGGATGCAGCAAACACGATCCCAAGGCGGCTGATTTCTGGGTCGGGAAAGGCTCCGACGGCAAGTGGTACTTCAGTTCGTTCCATTTCTGCGTTGGGATGATTGTGCTGATGGGTGATGGCTCGCCCGACAGTCTCGCCTCGTTCGTGAACGATTATTATGTCCACGAATTCGGCGGGAATCCAGAAGACGCGCTCAAGAAAACATGGCCCGACCCAACCAGAAAATCTGCACGTTGGTGAAAACATGAATGAATCTTCGCGAAAGAAACTTCTCGTCGTTGATGTTGCCGCGCTCGGATGGAAGCTGGTTTCGAAGCAGCAGCCGCCCGGCGGAATTGTTTTCAAAGACATCGAAACAATTTTTCCCGCGGTGACGTCCGTCGCGCAGGCGTCCTTCCGCACCGCGCTGCCGCCGGCCGGCCACGGCATCGCCAGCAACGGGATATTTCTCCGCGACCTGAAAAAAGTTTTGTTTTGGGAACAGGCCGCCTCGCTTGTGTCCGGCGACCGCATCTGGAAAAGATTCCGCGAGCGCAGCCGCCGCGTCGGGATGATGTTCTGGCAGCAGAGCCTCGGCGAAGACGCCGACCTGATCCTGTCGCCGCGCCCGGTTCACAAGCACCACGGCGGAATGATTCAGGACTGCTACTCGCAGCCGGAAAATTTGTACGCGAGCCTCTCCGCCAAAATCGGCCGCGGTTTCAACCTCATGCACTATTGGGGCCCGCTCGCCTCGCGAAAATCCAGCGACTGGATCGTCGCCGCGACGAAAACTGCGATGACCTCGCCGGACCTCGCGCCCGATTTGCTTTTCAGTTATCTGCCGCAACTCGATTACGACCTGCAACGTTTCGGCCCTAATCATCCGAAGGCCGCGAAGGCGCTCGACGCGCTGTACGCGATGCTGCTCGAATTGAAATCTGCCGCCGATTCCGCTGGCTACGACTGGCTCGTCTTCGGCGACTATGCCATCGGCGAAGTCACACAGCCCGCAATTTTCCCGAACATCGCGTTGCGCGAAGCCGGCCTTTTCCGCGTTCGAAAAATCAAGGGAATGGCCTATCCGGATTTTTTCACCAGCGATGCCTTCGCGATGGTTGATCACGCGGTCGCCCACATTTATTGCCGCACCGAAACCGCGACCATCGCCGCGCGCACCGCGCTCGAAAAACTTTCCGGCGTTGACGAAATCCTCGATCGTGCCGCGCAAAAATCGCGCGGCATCGCGCACGCCAACAGCGGCGAACTCATCGCCATCGCAAAAGAGGGAACATGGTTTGCCTATCCGTGGTTCACCGGAAAAAAGGAAGCGCCCGACTTCGCCACGCACGTTGATATTCACAGCAAGCCCGGCTACGACCCCTGCGAACTTTTCTTCGGCTGGCCCCCGCCCTCCGTCAGCACGAACACGGCCAAAATCAAAGGCACCCACGGCCGCCCCGGCGCGCGCGTCGCGTGGACCACGAGCCTGCCGATGAACTTCGCGCCGAAAACCATCCTCGACCTCGCGCGAATTGTTCGCGATTGGTGCGACCGAACCTGACAGCCCGGCAACAGCCGTTTCTTCCAATGATTGGAAAAATGCGGAAGCGGAATTTCCAATCATTGGAAGTTTGCGGTTGCGAGCACCGCAGCGGCGTGGTCAATGCCTGTGCGGGTGCAGGTGATGAAGGATGTGTGGGCGCTCCAGGCCGTGTTCAAGCATCAACTGCTCGTTGTTGAGAAGATGTTCGGGCGGGCCGTCCGCGACGATGCGGCCGTGATCCAGCAGGATCGCGCGGGAGCAAATTTCAATGACCATTTCCAAATCGTGCGTGGCGATAATTTGTGCGGCGGGAATCTTTCGCAACAGCTCCTTCAACTCGCGGCGGCCGCGCGGATCGAGATCGCTCGTCGGCTCGTCGAGCACGAGTACGCGCGGCTCGCAGGCGAGTACGCCGGCGAGACAGACGCGGCGTTTTTCACCACGGCTCAGATGTTGCGGCAGCCGCTCCTCGAAGCCGCGAAGTCCCGCCTGTTCGAGCGCCGATGCAACGCGTGCTTCGAGCGCGTCGCCGGTGACGCCAAACTGCGACGGGCCGAACGCGACATCTTCAAAAACCGTCGGACAGAAAAGCTGGTCGTCGGGATCCTGAAAAAGAAAGCCGACAGTTTTGCGGATGCTCGCGAAGTTCGATTCGGTCACCGGCTCGCCGAAGATTTTCACGGACGGATTTACCGCCGGCCGCTCCGGCAGCAGCCCGTTCAGATGCAGAAGCAGCGTGGATTTGCCCGCGCCATTCGGCCCGATCAGCGCGACGCGTTCGCCCTCGGCGATGGCGAAACTGACGCCGCGCAAGGCTTCGAGTCCGTCGGCATAGCGGTATTTCAAATCGGAAATTTCAATCGCATTCATCATTTCTGTTCCCAGCCGCGGGCGCACATCGCGGCATAGATTCGTTCGGCGCGTTCGGTGCTGCGGATGAACAACTGGCTGGCGACGGTCGCGAGCGATCGCCACACGTGGGCTCGATGCCGCGTAAACTGGCGGCTCTGGCGGGCGCGCCGCATCCGCATCGCCTCGTCCGCGATCACGAAAAGATAGCGGTACATCAGCGCGAGCGTCGTCACGAAGATCGCCGGAACGCGCGCGCGGCGCAGCACGGCGAGCAACTCGCTGAACGATGTCGTCGCGCCGAGCAGGATCACGGCGAAGAGGCAAAGCGTGCTCTTGGTCAGAATTGCGAGGAAGATTTTCGTTCCGCCGGGCTGAAGCAGCGACAGCAGCGCGATGCCGAACACGAACGGTTCCACCAGCGCCAGCCGCCGCAAAAGATATGGAACCGGAATCCGGCCCAGTAACATAATCGCCAGCAGTAGCGCGCCGATGGCCGCGAAGGCCGGCCACGCATCACGCGGCAGCAGCGCCGTCGCGCCGGCCAGCAGCAGCGCCGTTGCGAGTTTCGCGCCGGCGGAGAGCCGTTGGATCGGGCTGTCGGGATTTTCGTGCCGATGAAGAAGTTTACGAAGCACGACAATCAGCCTTCCGTTTCCGGTTTCGAATTTTTGACTTTCAAAGTTCGAGCCAACGCCCACACCAGCAGAAAAACGGCCAGCGTCCCGGCGATGCCGGCGATGATCGTCGAAAACTTTTCGGAGGCGATGCCGGGAATCGAGTAGTCGGCGAACGGAGAGGCGAGCAGGGGTTTTGCGGCGCGATGTTCGAAGCCGAGTTGCGCGGTGATTTTCTCCAAGCCGTCGGGCCAACGGCACGCGAACGGCGCGATGAAGATGACGAGGCCGGCCGCGATCAACAGGCCGAAGCCGATGAGTTCGCCCGCGCGTGGCAGCAAGTGAGGCTGCGCGGTTTCGTCGAGCAGTTCGGGCCGGGCGCGTTTGACGGCGGCGAGAATCAGCGTCGTGATCAGCGCCTCGCCGATGCCGATCAGCGCGTGAACGCCGGCCATCGCCGGAAATGCGGCGCGCCAGCCGGCCGTGCCCGACATAGCAAGTTGTCCAGCGCATGAAATCGCGGCGAGCACGGTCGAGCACCAGGCGGCGACCGCGATGGCGGGCAGCCATGCGCTTCCGGTTTTTCCGGCCAGGCGCTGGATTGCGCGATAAATCCAGTATCCGGCGACCGGCGCGACGAGGGCCATGTTGAAAATATTTGCGCCGAGCGCGGTGATGCCGCCGTCGGTGAAGACAAAGCACTGGAGCACGAGCACGGCGCTGATCACGACAACCGCTGCGGAAGGCCCAAGCAAAACGGCCGCAAGCACGCCGCCGATCAAGTGTCCGGACGTTCCGCCCGCGACGGGAAAATTCAACATCTGCGCGGCGAAGATGAACGCTGCGGCCAGCCCGAGCAGCGGCACGCGGCGCGGCGGCAGCGTCGCGCGGACGCGGGCGAGCGCGACGGCGAGGCCGGTGGCGGAAAAAATGCCGGACAGGACCGCGGTCCGCGCGTCAATAAATCCGTCGGGGATGTGCATGGAAATTTCCGCCGCCGTCAGCCGGCCAGATCCTTGCCGGTGCTGGTGATCGTGAGCTTGCCGTGTTTCACGCCTTTGGTTGCGAGCAACTCGTCGCCGATTTTTTTAATGACGGGCGCGGCGCCGCGGACGACGAGCACTTCGAGGCAGTTGTGGTGGTCGAGATGAACGTGGAGCGTCGAGATGATGACCTCGTGGTGGTCGTGCTGGATGCCGGTGAGCGCGGCCTGCAGGTGCGGTTTGTGATGGTCATAAACCAGCGTGATCGTGCCAGCGATTTCGCCGCGGCCGAGCTGCTGGCGGTGCTCGACGAGCTGCGCGCGAACCATGTCGGCGATGGCCTGCGAGCGGTTGACGTAGCCGCGCTCGGCGACCATTCCATCGAGATCCTTGAGCAGTGATTTGTCCAGCGAGACGCTGAATCTCGCGACGCCGGGTTTTGCTTTGGTGTTACGCATGGCCAGAACCGTAACACCGGCGGCCGGCGGTTCAAGGCGATTTTCATCGGGAATTTCCGCAAACCGCCATCGGTCGGCGCGTGGTTTCCAATGATTGGAAAATGGGGGCGCGCAAACTTCCAATGATTGGAAAAGCCAACGGCGGTCAGGCGCCCGGCTGCGGCTTGTCGTCGTCTTCGGGGCTTTCGTTTTCGCGCTGGTCGAGCTTGTGGATGAGTTGTTGCATGGTGGACCATTTGTAAAGGAGCACCGGGCACAGGATGAAGAAGATGATCAGAATGCCGATGCGGATGCGGCCCTGGGTCACATAAAGCGCCAGCAGCAGGCAGGCCACCAGAATCCAGCAGGCGATAAACATGCGAATGGTGAAGGCGCGCTCGCGGGGGCCGCGGGCATTCTTGATGGTGTTATATGTCCCGACGGCGCCGCCCGCCAGCGCGAGCGCCATCAGGCACAATCCGATTATTTCGCCAATCGAGAACATCGTCATCTACTATCTCGTTTCCAGTTCGTTTCGCAAGCAAAGGGAATTGTTGCGGTGGGGTTGTCCGCCACAAAACGCTGTACGCGGCTGCGGCGGGCGGGTTTCATGGCGCGCATGAAAGGACTCCATGCCACGGCGATTTTCGCTTTTTGCGCGGCGGTCTATTTTGCCGCGCCGATGCGGCTGGTCATGGATTCAAACTATTCGATGCTGCTGGGCGAAAGCCTTTGCCGGCATGGCACGTTCAAGCTCGACCGCTATTTCCAACATCCCGAGCGGCACTGGCCGCGCGCGATGGCCACGACGAATCTGACGTACCACGTCTACCGCCACGGCGGGCATATCTACTACTGCTATCCGCCCGGCTCGTCGGTTCTGTCCATTCCGCTGGTGCTGGCCGCGAAGGCCGCGGGCGTTTCCCCGTCGCATCCGCGCAACGGCTATGACGCAGGCGGCGAACTGAAGATCGAGCGAGCCGGCGCGGCGCTCGTGACTGCGCTGGCGGTGACGCTGCTTTTCCTCGCGGCGCGGGGCTTTCTCGATTCGCGCAGGTCGGCGGCGGTCGCGCTGGTCACGGCGTTCGCATCGGGATTCTTTTCCACCGCGTCGCGCGTGATGTGGTCGCACACATGGGGCGTGTGCCTGCTGGCCGCGGCGATCCTGATGCTCGCGCGCGCGGCCACCGGCGGGCGCCTGCGGCCCGTGCTGCTGGCCACCGTGCTTGCCTGGCTCTATTTCACGCGCCCGACGTTCAGCCTCTCGATCATCGCGATCACGGTTTTTGTCCTCGTCAGATATCGCCGCGAATTTCTGGCTCTCGCGCTGACCGGCGCGGGATGGTTCGCGCTGTTCGTCGCATTTTCGCATGCGACATCGGGCCATCTGTTGCCGCCCTATTTCCTGCTTGGCGGCACGATGTCGCTGCAACAATTCCTCGCCGGACTTTCCGGCACGCTGCTCAGTCCGGCGCGCGGGATGTTCGTCTATTCGCCTGCCGTGGTGATCGCCTTCTGGCTCGCCGCGCGCAATCGCCGCACGCTGTCGCAGCCGGGACTGGCCACCGTGGCCGCGATCGCGACGGCGCTGCACATCGTGACGGTGGCCGCGTGGCCGATCTGGGCCGCGGGCTTTTGCTACGGCGCGCGCTACGGCGTTGATTTCGTCCCGTGGATCGCGCTGCTTGCGGCGCTCGGCTGGCAGGCCGCGCTTGCCCGCGGCGGCCGCGACAACGCCGCGCGCGCGATTTCGTGCCTGCTGATCGCCGTCAGTCTGGCGATGCAAACCATCGGCGCATTTTCGGAATCGGCGTGGCGGTGGAACATCGAGCCGGACAGCGTGGACGAGAATTCGCCGCGAATCTGGAGCTGGCGCGACGCGCCGTTCGTCCGGCCGTTTGAAGCGCGAAAATAATTCCAGCGCGTGGCGGTCGCGAGCCGAAGACTACGAACAGAAAATTTCGCGCCAGGCAACGCGCGCGGCGGCGAGCGCGCGGCCGCGGTGCGAGATTTTGTTTTTCGCATCGGTGGGCATTTCCGCGAACGTCTGCGCGAAGCCGTCGGGAATGAAAAGCGGGTCGTAGCCGAAGCCGCCGGCGCCGCGAAGATCCTCGATGATCCTTCCTTCGCAGCGGCCGTCAACGAAGCGGACTTTGCCCGCGGGGCTTGCCAGCGCCAGCACGCAGCGGAATCGTGCCGTGCGATTTTTCCCGCCGGCCAGCTCGCGCAAAAGTTTTGAGTTGTTCGCCGCGTAGTCCGTCGGCTCGCCGGCATAGCGCGCGGAAAAGACGCCGGGCGCGCCGCCGAGCGCGTCAACTTCGAGCCCCGAATCGTCCGCCAGCGTCCACAGCCCGGTCGCGCGCGCGAGCGCCTCTGCCTTCTTTTGCGCGTTGGCCTCGAAGGTCGCGCCGTCCTCGACGACGTCGGGAATGTCCGGAAAATCCAGCGCGCTTTTCAGCGCGAGCGCCGGCGCGCCGAGGATCGCGCGGATTTCCTCGAGCTTGTGTTTGTTTCGCGTTGCGATGAGCAGAATCATGCGGCGGAATGTAGGAGCCGGCGGCGGAAATGAAAACTTCCAATGATTGGAAATTTGCGCGGGCGGTTTTTCCAATCATTGGAAGTGTCCGCTCGCGGCGGCGGTGTGATAAGGTCGCGCCATGAAAATTCTGCGGTTCGTGCCGGCGGTCCTCGTCTGTTCAACGGTGTTCGCGGCGGATATCCGCGATGAAAATTACGGCGCGCGGCTGCCGAGCGGCGGCGACGCGGCGCTGTGGTGCTGCGAGTCGGGCTGGAAGGTCGGGCGCGAAAAAGCGGTACCGGCAAGTTCCACCGACGCGGTCGCGATTAGTTGCGCGAAGAATGAGCGCGAGGCGGCGCAGTTTGTGGTGACACCGTCGCAGCCGCTGCGCGGATTTACGGCCAGCGCGGGCGATTTGAAATCGGAAAATGGCGCGGTGATTCCGGCTGCGCAAATTGAAATCCTGCGCGTCGGCTACGTGAACGTCGCGAAGGCGACGGACAAGTTCGGCGCGACGGGGCTGTGGCCCGATCCGCTGCCGCCGATGAACGATCCGCTCGACCTGGACGCGAAGGTGAACCAGCCGTTCTGGGTTCGCGTGGCGGTACCGGCGGATGCGAAGGCGGGGAAATATTCGGGGATGATCGCGCTGGCGGCGGGCGCGTGGCACGCGGAGATTCCGCTGCGGCTGGAGGTTTTCAATTTCGCGCTGCCGGACAGGATGACCTGCGAGACGGCGTTCGGCTTCGAGGCGAACGAGGCGTTTCGCTACCACGGCGCGAAGACGGAGCAACAGAAGCGGCGGGTGCTGGAAATGTACTGGCGCACGTTCGCGGCGCATCACATTTCACCGTACGATTTCACGCCGCTCGACCCAATCCGCGTTTCGTGGACCGCTGCGCGGCCGCCGCGGCTTCCGTGGGCCGACTGGCACGGCGGGCGCGTCGTTTCGAACGAGGTCCACGGCGGCAACGGCGCGCTGGCGATCTTCGACGACCGGCACGACGCGGTTGTCGGCGCGACCTATGAAAAGCTGATCCCGATTCCGCCGGACGGAATCCACGTGCGCTTCGCATTCCGCACGGCGATGCCGGGGCACACGTTCCTCGTCTCGCTGAACCATTACGACGCGGACGGCAAATGGATTTCGGGCCACAATTACGACATGCGCGTCACCGGCGACGGTCACTGGGAAATGTTCGACCGGGAGATTTCGTCGTTCCCGCCGACCGCGCGCTCGCTCAAGTTTTCGATCTACGGGACGGACTGGACCGATGCGGGCGAATTCACCGGGCTGGTCTGGATTGACGACATCGAAATCCTCGACAAGAAGAGCGGCGCGGCGCTGGCGAAGGGCGGCGATTTCGAGGCGCCGGCGGCCCGCGGGCTGGTTGCGCCGCCGGACAAGTTGCAGCCGAAACTCGATTTCACCGCGTGGGACCGCGAGATGTCCCGCGTGCTGGAGACGTACCATTTCAACTCGTTCCGCCTTCACGTGGAAGGCATGGGCGGCGGGACCTACGAGGGAGCAAGCGTGCCGAAAATCTGCGAGTTCACCGAGGGGATGCCGGAGTACGAGATCATTTTCGGCTCCTACGTGAAGCAGCTCGAAGCGCACCTGCGCGAAAAGGGCTGGCTCGATCTGGCCTATGTCTATTGGTTCGACGAGCCGGACGAGGCGCAATACGACTACGTCCGCCGCGGCTTCGAAAAGCTGCGCCGTCTCGCGCCGGGACTGCGCGGCATGATCACTGAGCAGGTCGAGCCGAAGCTGGCCGGCGGGCCGCAACTTTGGTGTCCTGTTTCCAGCATGTACAACCACGATCGCGCCGACGAGCGCCGCAAGATGGGCGAACATTTCTGGTGGTACATCTGCTGCGGGCCGAAAGGGCCGTACGCGACGGAGTTCATTGATCATCCCGGCACCTCGCTGCGGGCGTGGCTGTGGCAGACGTGGCAGCGGAAGATCGAGGGCGTGCTGGTCTGGAGCGCGAACTACTGGACCAGTCCGGCGGCCTATCCCGACTACAGCCAGCCGCAAAATCCGTACGAGGACCCGATGAGCTGGGTGAGCAACACAAAGCGAGGCGCGAAAAATCCGTGGGGCAACGGCGACGGCCGTTTCATCTATCCGCCGCCGGCCGGCGCGAACGGAAATCCGCTGGCACCGGTTGTCGGCGGGCCGGTGGATTCGATCCGCTGGGAAATGTTGCGCGACGGGATCGAGGACTACGAATATCTGGCGACGCTCCGCCGCCTGCTCGCAGCGAACGGACAAAAACTCGACGCCGCGAAGCGGGCGGAGTTTGAAAAGCTCCTCGAAGTGCCGCCGGAGATTTCCGCGGACGCGAAGCAGTACACGAAAACGCCCGCGCCGATCGAGTCGCGCCGCATCGCCATCGCCCGCGCGATCGAGCAACTTTCGCCGTGATTTTCCAATGATTGGAACTTTGCGTTTCGGAGTTCTCCAATGATTGGAAGTTTGCGCGGCCGGCTTTTCCAATGATTGGAAGTTTTGCGGGCGGCGCGGCGGGGCGGGATTATTTTGCGACGGATTTTTCGATGACGTCGCGGACGGTCTGCTGGAGGGCGTCGCGGCGGTAGGGTTTCTGGAGGAAGGCGGCGATGGGGCAGCCGTTGAAGCGCTGGCTGATCTCAACCTCGGTGTAGCCGCTGGACATGATGACGGGGACGCTGGGGTTGATCTTTTGCATGGCGTTGAAGGTTTCGCGGCCGTCCATTTCGGGCATCATCAGGTCGAGGATGACCAGGCAGTAGTCGTCGGGGTCCTCGGTGAAGCGTTCGATGGCTTCGCGGCCGTTGGCGGCGCTGACGACACTAAAGCCCATGAGCTCAACCATGCAGGCGCCCAGGGCGCGGACGGTGTCGTCGTCGTCAACGAGCAGGACGCGGCCGGAGCCTCTCCATTGTTCGACACTGGGCCGCGGAAGCGAGCCGATCAGTTGCGTGGCTTCGATGGCGGGGAAGTAGACGCGGAAGAGGGTGCCGCGGCCTTTTTCGCTGCTGAAGCTGATGGTTCCTTTGTGGCCGGTGACGATGCCGAGCACGGCGGCCAGGCCGAGGCCGCGGCCAATGATCTTGGTGGAGAAGAATGGATCGAAGATGCGCGCGCTGATTTCCGGGGCGATGCCGCAGCCGGTGTCCTGGACTTCGAGATAGACGTAGCGGCCGGGGCGCGGCGTTTCGGTGACCCACGAGGAGACGAGGTCCGCGGTCGCGCACATCTTCGAGCCGCTGCGGATGGCGATGGTGCCGCAGCCGTCGCCGATGGCTTCGGCGGCGTTGATGGCGAGGTTCATCAGGATCTGGCGGATCTGGGTGGCGTCGCCGTGGATCATGGGCGCTTCTTCGTCGAGTTCGAGCTTCAGGGAGATTTTCTTGGAGATGGAGGCCTCGAGCATGACGCTGGCTTCGCGGACGAGGGCGGTGAGGTTGATCGGGCCGACGAGGAATTTGCCCTTGCCGGCGTAGGCGAGCATCTGCTTGCAGAGGTCGGAGGCGCGGAAGGCAGCCTCCTGCGCGGAGACGAGGTTTTCGCGTTCGGGGGCGTCCTCGGGAAGCGAGGAGATGGTCAGGTCAATGTTGCCGACAATGGCCATGAGGGTGTTGTTGAAGTCGTGCGCGATGCCGCCGGCGAGGGCGCCGAGGCTTTCGAGTTTCTGCGCCTGCAGGAAATGCGACGCGAGCCGGTCTTTTTCCCTTTCGGCATCTTTCCGTTGCGTGATGTCGCGCGCGATGGCCCACATGGATTCGGGCGCGCCGTGTTCGTCGCGGACCACGACGGCACGCAACTCGACGGGGATGATCGTGCCGTCTTTTCGCCGGTATTCCTTTTCATATACGTCGGAATAGCCGCGCGGCAGGATCTGGTCCCGCACCATGGCGGCCTCCATGGCGTGCCATTTTGCCGGCGTGAAATCTTCATAGGACATGCCGCGCAGTTCGTCGTCGGTGTAGCCGAGCAACTCGCGGTAGGCGCTGTTGAATTCAATCACGCGGCCGTTCATGTCCACGCGGACGAACGCATCGGCCATGCTTTCGTAGAGCGTGCGGAATTTCTTTTCGGAGCGCTCATAGGCGTGTTCGGCCTCGCGCCTGCTGATCATCTGCAATTGCAACCGTGTGGTGGTGCGGCGAAGTTCGAGGGCGTTTCTGGCGGACAGGGAATCGATCTCCGATTGCAGTTCGGCCCGGTCTTTTCCGCCGGGTGCGCGTGCGATCATCAGGTAGGCGCGCAGGCCGTTCTGGAGAATGCCACGGATCGAAAGTTCTACGGCGATTATGCGGCCGTCCTTGCCCAGCAGTTGCGAATCCCTGAACGCGGACTCATCCTCAAGAAAAGCGTGCGCCAGTTGTGCCGGCGTGACGCGACATTTCCCAAACGCAACGTCCTCCCAGCGCATTTGCATGAGTTCGTCGCGCGAAAAGCCGAGCCTCTCGCAAGCGGCCTGGTTCACGTTGAGAAAACTTCCGTCTTCCGCAAGAACGAAGACCGAACTGATGACGAGATCGAAAAGCACTCGACACGCGTCATGCTCACCCGCCGGCCCCATCTCCGGCCCGCATTCCTTTTCACCCTTCGCCTGCATTTTTGCCCCCCGCTCAACAGTCCATTAAATGAGTCGCACTGCCCGCCCCACTCTATAACTCCGCGCCCATGAGCGGTCAAGCAGCCATTCGGAAGGTGAATCCGCGGCCGCGAAACGGAAGATCTCTGGCTCCCGCAGCGGGCGCAGACGGATTTTCCAATGATTGGAAAACCCCGGCGCGAAGACTTCCAATGATTGGAAACTGCGGACACAATCCCCGCCTTCGAAGTGCGTGGCAGAATTCTTGTTTCGCGGGGAAGTTGCTGCGCGCAAAGTCCGCCCTCAATTCAGGAGATGAGTATGAAAAAATGGGTCTTCTTGTTGGTGTCCGCCGCCGCTCTTGCCGCGCGCGCGGAAGTGTCCGTCGTGGACCGCCCCGATGCCAACGGCAAGTTCGATTTCTATGCGGCGAACCGTGCACCGCTGCAACCAAGCGCACTGGTCAAGCTGCCGGTCAGCGCGGTCAAGCCTCAGGGCTGGCTCAAGAAGATTCTCGAACTTCAGGCCGACGGATTTCACGGGCACCTGACCGAAATCAGCGGATTTCTGAAGAAGGAAAACAATGCGTGGCTGAGCGCGGAAGGCAAAGGTGATCACGGATGGGAGGAAGTTCCGTACTGGCTGAAAGGGTTCATCGTCTGCGCCTATGTGCTCGATGACAAACGCATGAGCGACGAGGCGAAAATCTGGATCGAGGGCGCATTCGCCAGCCAGCAACCCGACGGATGGTTCGGGCCGGGCAAGGACCGGACCGGCGTTGCAACACACCTGAAAGGACGTGATGACTTGTGGCCAAATATGCTGATGATGTTTTGTTTGCAAACATACTACGAAAAGACAAATGATAAACGTGTCATTGATCTAATGACGAAGTATTTCAAGTATCTTTCCGAACAGCCGGACAAGAATTTCCTCACGAGCTGGGCCGCGTCACGCGGAGACGACCAGCTCTACAGCATCCTCTGGCTTTACAATATCACCGGCGATAACTGGCTTCTCGACCTTGCCCGCAAAACGCACCGCGCCACGCTGCCGTGGGAGAATGGCGTCGCGAACTGGCACAACGTAAATCTTGCGCAAGGCTTCCGCGAGCCGACGGAATTCTGGCAGCTCAGCGGCGATCCGAAACACCTCGCCGGCGCGGATCGGAACTGGACGGAGGCGCGGCAGAAATACGGACAGGTCCCCGGCGGAATGTTCGGCGCCGACGAAAATGCGAGGCCCGGATATTACGGCCCGCGACAGGCCATCGAGACGTGCGGAATTGCCGAGGAGATGCTGAGCGATGAAATTCTCACGACGATCACCGGCGATCCGGCCTGGGCGGAGCGCTGCGAAAACGCGGCGTTCAATTCGATGCCCGCGGCGCTGACCGCCGACTTGAAGGCGCTGCGATATTTGACGGCGCCGAACCAGCCGCAGAGTGATCACGTAAGCAAATCGCCGGGCGTCTCAAACAGCGGCCCGATGTTTTGCATGGATCCGCACGATCATCGCTGCTGCCAGCACAACTGCGGGATGGCCTGGCCCTATTTCGTGGAGAGCCTCTGGCTCGCCGCGCCGGGCAACGGGCTTGCGGCGATGATGTACGGGCCGTGCGAGGTGACGGCGAAGGTCGCGGATGGCGTCGAGGCGAAGATAACTGAGACGACGAGGTATCCGTTCGAGGAAGTAATATCGTTGGCCATATCTCTGTCAAAGAGCACATCATTTCCGGTGTATCTAAATGTACCTGAATGGACTGACGACGCTAAACTAACTGTAAATGGAACGCGTCAGGAGGTCAGACTGGTGCCGGGCAAACTTGTCAAAATTTCGCGTGAGTGGAAGGATGGCGACAAGATCGTTCTGGCGCTGCCGATGAAGATTGCGGTGAAGAAATGGACGGAAAACCGCGGCACGGTTTCGGTGATGCGCGGGCCGCTGACGTATTCGCTCCAGATCAAGGAGGACTTCCGGCGGCATGGCGGAACGGACGCCTGGCCGGCATGGGACATCTTTCCGGCGTCGCCATGGAACTACGGGCTCGTGCTCGACGAATTGAAGAACTTGTCGTTTCAAAGTGCTCCGTGGCCAGAAGATGATCAGCCGTGGCGGAACGCCGACGCGCCGGTGAAAATCAACGCCACGGCGAAGCGGATCCCGGGCTGGGCGCTGGAGAAAAACGGCTGCATCCGCGAGGTGGTGGACGGCCCGATCCGGTCCGCCGAGCCGGCGGAGACGGTCACGCTGATCCCGATGGGCGCGGCCCGCCTGCGAATTGCGGCATTTCCCGTGATTTCAATCGGTTCGGAGGCGCACGATTGGCCGCAGCCGCCGAAGCCAGCGTTCAAGGTCACGGCGTCGCATTGCTTCGATGGCGACACGGTGGATGCGGTGTGCGACGGAGTCCTCCCGAAGAATTCGCACGATCATTCGATCGCTCGTTTCACCTGGTGGGATCACTGCGGCACGACCGAATGGATCACGGCGGAATTTGAGAAGGCGGAGAGAGTTTCGTCCGTAAAAATATACTGGTTCGACGACACGCCGCAGCATGGAAACTGCCGCGTGCCGAAATCGTGGCGGCTGTTCTTCCGCGATGGCGCTTCATGGAAACCGGTCGCCAGCGCGTCGGAATTCGGCACGGCGCTGGATAAATTTAACACGGTGAAATTCGACGGCGTGACGACGGGCGCGTTGAAGATCGAGACCGACCTTCTTGCAAGATTTTCCGGCGGCATTCTGGAGTGGATCGCCGAGTGACCGTGCGCAGCGGATTCCAGTGAGCCCTGGATGCCGGTTTCTGTGCGGCTGGATTTTTGGCTCAAACGCGAAAGTGGACGAAGGTTCACCAAGGAGTGCTCCGCCGCGAATTTTGTCGCGCCATCCGGTCGCATTTTTGCCTCGTTTCCAATCATTGGAAATAATCCGGCAAGGTGGTTTCCAACCATTGGAAAAATGCACGCCATTTGCGGCCCCAAACCGGTGGCGGACAGGATTGCCGGAATGAACGGGCGAGGCTGTTAATAGTTCGCGTTTGAAGCCAATGGGTTACAATCGCGCCGACGGCGGGTTCAAGCGGCAAAAAACATGGTAAATATGTCGAAATTGTGGCTTTACATTTGGGGCGTATTTTTCTACTATGATCCGTTAGCTTGAAGTTAGAAACCGCTTTGGTGGGGGTGTTTTTTTGCCGGTCTGCTGCTGCGCATTCCGCGGGGGGAAATGCGGTTTCAAAATTCCGGCTGATTGATGCTGATCAGGGGATCCAAGAAAAATGAAAACATGTCGGTCGAATTATTATATCTGCGGGGCCATTTGTCCCGCCTTTTCAGCATCCCGTTTTTCTGTGACAGCGCGGCGGTGTTTTTGTTCAACGGAGATTTCGCCGGCGTCTTGTCACTTGTTCGGAAGTGAGGCCATTCCATGAATGCACCGATCATCACACGTTTTTTCATATCGCCGCTCAGACGGTTTTGGCGCGGCATCGCGCCGCGCCTGAGCGCCGGATTTGTTACGGACGCGGTCCTCCGCCGTGGTCTGCGGCGGGGTTCGAAAAATGGACGGGCTGATATGATGTGCCGTCGTCACGCTGCGCCGGCAATGATGGCGCGCACGTTCGCGGTCGCCATTAGTGCATTCTGTGCTCGCTTGGTCTTGACGGCGGACGCCGCGACGATCTATTGGGATGGCACCACGCCAGCATCATGGAATACCGCCGGAAACTGGTCCACAGCCCCCGACGCGACGATGCCCGATCCGGACAATCCTCCGGGTGTGTCCGATGACGCCATCTTCAATGTCACCATTGCCAACGGCGCTGAAACGATCACCTTGGATGCCGATCAGTCCGTTCAATCACTCATGTTCAACAACACGGATGCTTCGACCCTCCGTGCAAACAACTCCGATACCGTCGCACGCTCGCTGAACATTGGTTCGGGCGGAATCACGCTGAATTCTGGTGCGGGGACTGTGACTATTGGCGACTTGCCTGCGACCTATGGCGCATTAAATCTCACTGTTAGCACGGCTCAAAGTTGGATCAACAACTCCACGGGTCTTCTCAGGATCGATGGCAGTGACTCTGCCTCGATCACCCTGAGCGACAATCTCACGATTTCCGGAAGCGGCGATGCCGTGATCACCAACGGCACCTTCATTGCCGGTGATGGCTCCCTCACAATGTCGGGCAGTGGCACTCTCGCGTTGTACGGCGTGAATACTTACAGTGGCCCTACGACAATCAGTGCCGGCACATTAACCCTCGGCGCGGCGGGCCAGTTAGGCGGCGGCACATACGCGGCGGCGATTACCAACAACGGCACTCTGATCTTCAACAGCACGGCCACGCAGACCCTGTCGGGACATATCAGCGGGCTTGGCGCGATGACGAAGACGGATGCGGGAACACTGATCATCTCCGGCACAGCAATTTATGACAATAAGACGGAGGTTAACAATGGACGTCTGACGTTGGCTCCTTCGAGCGTTTTTGACTCAGCGGCCAACGGTGGTCTGACTGTCAGCGGCGGAAGCGCAGTCATGGATTTCAATGGTCGTTTTTCCATCACAAACGGCTCGGGAATCCTTGAGACGGATTCCGGCGGTATCATGAATTTTGGTGGCACAGGGAAAGTGGGCGGCGCGCATACAAGCGGGCTTGTTGCCGGGTTTCAAAGTTCTGGTACCATCAATGTTACGAACGGGATATTAAATATAAACTATAACGCCAACGACGGAGTAGGTATCGGCTGGGGAGCAAGCGGCGCTCTTAATATTTCCGGCGGGACGCTCAATCTCGACACGGCCGATGCATTTTACATCGGTTATGCTTTCGGCGGAGATGGTACTGTGACCATCAGCGGTGGAACACTCTCCATTGGCGCTGGATCCGGTCATTTTGCCCTTGGCGATGCCGGTTCTTCTGGGACAATCAACCTCAACGGCGGCACGCTCGTGGCGGGACGCGATTTTGCGTTGGGCAGCGGTTCGGGGACGGTTAATTTCAACGGCGGCACACTCCAAGTCGGCACAAGCAGCACCACCTTTATGACCGGATTGACTGCGGCGAATGTGCAAACTGGCGGCGCGAAGATTGACACGGCGGGCTACGATATCACCATCGCTCAGTCGTTGCTTGACAGTAGTGGGGGCTTCCTTCTGAAGCAGGGCGCGGGCATCCTCACACTGACAGGCACAAATACCTACAGCGCGGGCACCCGTATTTCCGGCGGCACGCTGCAAATTGGCTCCAGCGGCACGGGAAGCTCCATTACGGGAGCGATCACGAATAACGCCCGTCTCGCCTTCAACCGGTCGGATTCCTTCACGTTCTCGGATGTCATCAGCGGAAGCGGCTCTGTTGAGATGTCTGGATCAGGTATTTTGACGCTTACCGGTGCGGCTACGTACAGCGGCGGCACGCTGATTTCCGGCGGCACTTTGCAAATCGGTGCGGGCAGTGCGGCGGGTTCGATCACGGGAGCAATCACCAACAATGCAGCTCTTATTTTCAATCGGTCGAATTCCTATGCATACAATAATGTAATAAGCGGCTCTGGTTCGGTCACGATGTCCGGCGCGGGGACCCTGACGTTATCCGCAGGAAATACGTATAGCGGTCCGACCATCATCACGAACGGCATTGTCGTGATGTCCGGCACGAATACGGCCAGCGCGGTGAACCTGAGCGGCGGCGGTACGTTGAAAGGTGCCGGACGCGTGAACACGCTCGTCATCAGTGGTGGCGGTAAAGTCTCGCCGGGACAGAGTCCGGGCACGCTGACCGCTGGCGATGTGACCTGGGACACCAATGGCGTCTATGTATGGGAAGTCAACGATTTCACTGGCACGTATGGCAGTGATCCGGGCTACGACAAACTCAACTGCACCGGGACACTCACGATTTCCGCGACGTCCGGCAACAAGTTCACGATCCGATTGACGTCGCTCACCTACTCGGGTGTTTCCGGCTTGGCGTCGAATTTCAATTCATATCTTGGTCACACGCAGAAGATTGCAAGCGCAGATTCCATCGTCGGGTTCGATGCCGGCGTCATCTCTATTGAGCCCGCGGATTTCATCAACACATTCGGCGGCGCATGGTCGGTCGCACAAAGTGGCAATGACATTCAGCTTGTTTATCAGCCGGCACATGTCAGTTCCGATCTCTATGTCTGGGACGGCGCAGATATGGACAACTATTGGGGCAGCATGTTTAACTGGGACGTCTTCGATGCCCCGACGAACAGCTCGATCGTGCAATTTGGCACGCCGAACGCCCAGATCAATACCAACAATCTCGTCGGCCTGTCACTGGCTGCCCTGACCTTCACGAATGGCGGATTCGATCTACGGGGCAACTCGATCACGGTTCAAAATGGAGTGACGGATTCGTACGGAACAAACATCGTTTCGCTTGATGTTTCGCTGGCGGTTGCGCAACCGTGGTTGGTGGCTGCAGGGCAGAAACTGACGATGGCTGGAAACGTCAGCGGAATCGGCCCGATTACAAAAACAGCGGCCGGTACGCTCGTTTTTTCTGGAACAAATACAAGTTCCGGCGGGATGACCATCAGTGGCGGAACACTGCAAATTGGTGCCGGCGGCACCTCGGGTGCGATGGTTGGGGATATTGCGAACGATGCAAGTGTCGTATTCAATCGTTCCGACATTCACACCAATCTGGGAGCAATCAGCGGTGCGGGCGTTGTGACGCATAGTGGCGCAGGAACAGTCGTTTTCCCCAGCAACAATACCTATAGCGGCGGGACGGTCATCAATTCAGGCACGCTGCAAGTCGGCAGCGGTTTATCTGGCGGCTCGCTCGGATCCGGCGGTGTGACCAACAATGCGACGCTGAAGTTCCAGCGCAGCGGCGTGAATTTCACCAACACGAGCGCTTCCATTTCAGGATCGGGAACTGTTGTTGCCAACAATGCCAACGCGATGTACATGGTGACATCCAACTCCTACAGCGGCGGAACAATTTTGCTATCTGGCGGACGGGTTGCCATTGGTAGCAGCAATGCCTTTGGATCGGGACCGATCACCATGGTGGGGAGCGGTTCACAGATTTCATCCGATACCAGCGGGGCCGGCGGTGCACGCAATATTGCCAACAATCTTATCATCAGCAATGACGTCAGTCTTGCTCACAGTACGGACAGCGGAATCATCACTGTCAGCGGCGGCGTCAACTTGGGTGCCGGCATCCGTCAGATCAGTGTTGCAAGCGGTGCCTCCGCTGTTCTGGCGGGCGTTGCGAGCAATGGCGGTCTTACCAAGGCGCAAGCTGGCACACTGACGCTGTCTGCCGCCAATACCTACACGGATGCGACGACGGTCAGCGCCGGAACTCTCACCATTGGCGGAACAGGCCAGTTGGGCACCGGGAATTATTCGGCAACTATCACTGATAATGCCCAGCTCACATACAACAGTTCGTCCGCACAAACCTTGTCGGGCGTGATTTCGGGTTCCGGGTCGCTGACGCATTCGGGTGCGGGTGTGTTAACGCTTTCGGCGAACGCCAACACGTATGGCGGTAACACGATCATCAATAGCGGTTCCACGTTGATCATTTCCAACTTGTCCGGCATGAGTTATGGGGCGGCCTTCTGGGCGAGTTCCGCGATAACGAACAATGGCACCTTGGTGCTATATAGTGGCAACAGCGGCCAGATGGTTTCCACGAATATCATCGCGGGAACAGGGAATCTCGTCATTGACGGACCGGGCGGCGGCACCATTGATCTGAACCGGGTTGCACTGCACACGAACAATACATTCAGCGGAAACGTCACGGTCACGAATACCGGCAAACTGTGGGTTGACCGGAATTCCGACAATGCGATTCCCGATGGTGCCAACGTCTCGATCTCGACAGGGGGTCAATTCTATGTTTATCAAAACACAGCCGAAACCATCGGCGGGCTTTCAGGTCTTGGCAATGTCTATGGCGGCGATGGGGCCGGATTCTCTTCGCTGACAGTCGGTGGAAACAATCAGTCGGCAGTCTTTAACGGTGTGATCCAAAATGGCGGAAGCACATTCACACTCACCAAGATCGGCACGGGCACGCAAGCACTTTACGGGGCTGGCAACACCTACACGGGAACGAATTTGGTCACAGGCGGTGTGCTGTTGATTGTCAATGACAACGCGCTTGGCACTGCGGGATCGTTCGACGCGAAACTGATCTCGCTCAATGGCGGCGCGCTCATGACTTCGAATGGGCCGACGATCACTGCCAACCGCGGCATCGCCGTCGGACCCAACACGGGGACTTTGTATCAATTGACCCAGAGGCTCACTATCAACTCTCCCATCGTTGATTATTCCGGGGCTGGAGTTCTGGCGATTAAGGGCGATGGGCAGAACGACATCAATTTCGCAAACGGGAACAGTACCTATTCAGGCGGGACCATCCTCTATACGAACAGCGCAACAACCTTCCCTGTGGGGCAGACAGTATCCGGCGGACCTCTTGGCATTGGCCCGCTGACACTCTTTGGCGGGCAGATACGATCCGGCACAGGAGCGAATTACACCATCAGTAACGCCGTGACAGTTCTGGCTGATACGACGATCAATTCGGCTGGCGGCAGCAACGACAAAATCCTCGGATTTGCCGGGCCTGTCACGCTTTCAGGCGCGAGTCGCACGCTCACCATTCCCGCCAATCCGACAACGTCCGGTCTCAACATCAGCGGCAATATTGGCGATGGCGGAAGCGGCTATGGCCTGACCAAGGCTGGTAGCGGGACGCTTTATCTCAACGGGACGAACACCTTCAGCGGCCCGATTACCAACAATGGCGGCACGCTGAGCTTCAACAGCATTGCGACCATTGGGGGCGGGTCGTCCAGTCTTGGCGCGCCGGCAACTGCGGCGAACGGAACGATTACGATGGTCGGCGTCAACAACTCCCTCAAATACACAGGCGCTGGACACACAAGCGACCGCGGTCTCGACATCGGTGCCGCGACCGACGGCAACTCTACGCTTGATGCCTCCGGGGCGGGAACGCTCACTTGGAATGGAGGAATTGTGGGCAATCATACATTCAATCTGACGGGATCGGGCAGTGGTACCGTCGGCGGTGTCATGGCGAACATCTTTGGCCTGAATAAAGCAGGGACTGGAACTTGGACCCTTGGCGGCGCGAATACTTTCACCGGACAGATGACCATGTCAGCCGGCGTGCTAGCCCTTGGCCAGGACGCGGCGTTCGGAAATGCTTCAGTAGCCCAGACGGTAACGCTCAATGGCGGAACCTTGCTCATGACGAACAATATCACACCGAGTGCAAACCGAACATTTACCGTCGGTGCAAGCGGAGGAACGATTAACGGCGGTGCCGGATTCGGACTTACGGCTCTTCCCGCCGGCAAACTCACCGGAACCGGGCCACTGACGATTATGGGCAATAGCAGCACGGACACAGCTCTCTCAACTCCAAATTCACAGGCCACGTTTGGGGGAACGATCGCGATTCTCAGCGGGCGCATCAATGTCAACGCCGCAGTGGCAACACCGCTGGGCACGAACACAATTACGGTCCTGACAACAAATGGCACGGCGTCTCTCTATCTCAGTACTGGCGCCCCCACGCTGCCGAATCCATTTGTCATTGAAGGCAATGGCGGTGAAGGCCACGGAGCGATTCGTTTCGCGAACGGCGGCACGATCAACGGCACGGTCACGCTGAATGGAAATGCGGGCATGAGCGAGGAGACGGCCGCGATCGCCGCCATCCTCAATAACACAATCTCGGCCGTGAATGCCACCAACGGGCTAACACTTGGCAGTCTGACTGGGTCAAGCACCGCAGGTCTATTTTATCTCAACGGAACAAATACGTTTCAGGGCGAACTTGTCATCGGCAGCATTGTGAATGTGGCCTCCCTGTCCGATTACGGCGTGGCGAGCGCCATCGGTGCGCGACAGGCGTTGCAAGAAAGCGCAACAGCCAACAACATCGGGCTGCATTTCAAGAACGGCACGCTGCAATACACGGGCACGAACGCGCAATACTGCAACCGCCAGATTCGCATTCTCAATGGTGGTACCGGCGGCACGATTGATGCCTCCGGCGCTGCTACCACCAGCACACTCAATTTCACCTTCTCCGGCGTCAATACGAACCTGTTCGACACAGCGGGTACGCGCACGCTGACGCTGACGGGCAGCAACACGGGCACGAATACCTTCGCCATCAGCATTGACGATCAAGCGGCCAGCCTCACTACTCTAAGCAAGACCGGCGCGGGAACATGGGTCTTGCCGGGCGCGAACAATTTCACAGGCATGGTCATTATTTCCGGCGGCTCGCTGATCATCAAGAACAGCCTTTCTTTGGGCCGGGGCACAAAGACCGTCAATGCCACTGGCGGCACACTGGTTCTGGATGGAACCGGCGGCAACATTACGATTCAAACCAACATTTCATATGCTGCCGCTTATTTGACAGGTGCTGTTAGCAACATGGCTGGCAATAATGTTATTGTGGGCAACATTGCGAACAATGGCGGTGCCACCGACACGGTCATCTTGGTGGAAAGTGGCTCCACACTGACTTTGGCCGGCAATTTCACGCCGGTTACAATTCTTCGCACATTACGACTTGGCGGCGCGGGAACGGGATTCGTTTCCGGTTCCGTCCTGGATGCCGCCCAACCCTATGGAGCTGGTCTGGCGAAACAAGGTTCGGGAACATGGGTGCTGTCCAGCGCGGCAAACAACTATTCCAGCAACACCATCATCAGTGGCGGTCTGCTTAAGGTCAACAACACGAACGGCTCTGCCACGGGATCAAGCACCGTGTTTGTTAATGGCGGTCTTCTCGGCGGTGCAGGCATCATTTCCGGCGCGGTCATCGTGAATGCGGGCGGCGGTTTGACTCCCGGCAACAGCATCAGCAATCTGACCGTTGGCAGCCTGACGCTCAATGCAGGCAGTACGAATATTTACGAATTCATGAGCGGGCCACCCGCCACCAACGATGTCACCCTCGTGACGACCAGCGGCGGGTTCACGAACAATGGGTTCAGTTCTTTCCTTATATATGTGGACGCGACGATCGGAGCGTGGACGATTCCCGGGCGGTACAGCCTGATTGGTTTCCCGGGGCCGATCGCTGGCACGGGTGCGCTGAGCACGCTTTCGGTTGCCAACCCGCAACCGGGCATCTTCTACGGATTCACGTCGAACAATAGCGCACTGCGCCTGACCATCAGCACCGTCGGCGTCAATCCGTGGACGGGACTTTCGGACACGAACTGGACGACGGCGGGCAACTGGGCGACTGCCACGCCGCAGGATGGCGACCTGCTGAACTTTGGCGCGTTCAACAACATGACGAACAACAACAATTTCCCGGCGGGAACGCACTTTGCGATGACCTTCACGAATGGTGGTCCGAATTTCGTTCTGAACGGCAATTCCGTCAACCTCATCGGCGACATTAACAACTATGGCTCAAACCAGACGATCAATCTTGGCCTGACGATTGACGGCGGCACGCGCACGCTGAATGCGACCAACGGTGCCATCACCATCAATGGCACGGTTACGAACGATTCCAGCGGCGCGTGGGGAATCAACATCATCGGCACGAACGGGGTCACCCTCACCGGAACGAATACCTATCGCGGAATTACAACGGTTGGCACGGGTGCCGTGCTCAACATCGGCGCTGGCGGCACCGGCGCGTCGCTGCCCTCAAACAACATCGTCAACAACGGCGTGCTGAACTTTAACCGGACGGATGCGATTCCGTATTATTCCGGCGTGATTAGCGGTGTCGGTTCGCTGAACAAGAGCAACACGGGAACGCTGATTTTGTCCGGCGTGAATACGTACACCGGCCAGACGGTTATCGCTGGCGGCACCGTTATTGTCAGCAATAACGCGGCGCTCGGCCTGCCAAACTCTACCAATGTGCTTATCAGCTCCGGCGCGATCCTTGATCTTGGCGGTACGGTTATTGGCGAGCAATTTGGCAGGATTCAAGGCACCGTGACCAACAGCAGCGCAACGGCGGCAGGAATGACGAACGCCGTCAATGGAAACGGCACATTCAACGTGGGCGGCAATGGTCCAATCACGTTCTACCAAGTCACCGGCACGCCGACGCTCAATGTCAATACGCTGGGCACGGTTGCGTTCTCTGGAACTGGCGACAATGGCGGTTTGATTCTCAATGTCAATGGCGGCCTTGTGGTTCTCGCGAAGACCAATTCGGGTAGTGGTCATGCCGTTGGCGGCGGCGGATTGACAATAAATAGTGGTGGCAAAGTCCAACTCGGCGGTACTGGTAACGATCAAATCTATACCAGCGCACCCGTAACCATCAACGCGGGTGGTTTCCTTGATTTGAACGGTCTTGGCGATGGATTCAACGCGTTCAGTGGTGCCGGCATCATAACGAACAGTTCGGCCACGGCTGGCTGGATACAAATCGGTGAAAACAACGATTCCGGTAAAATCTTCAGCGGCAACATCGTCAAGAGCGCTGGAAACATAACGTTCATCAAAGGCGGCGCGGGCACGAACACGCTTTCTGGAACGAATACCTTTGTCGGCTCGCTCATCGTCAGCAATGGCTTCCTGATTCTGTCGAACTCCATGGCGATCACGCCCACCGCCCCGATTTCTGTATGGACGAATGTCGCAAATAAACTCCGCCTGGCTGGAAATATCTCTGTGACCGGCGCCATCCAAATTGCTGGCAACAGCGACAACATGGGAGCGTTGCACTTTACTAACAACGACACATGGGCCGGCACAGTGACCATCGGCCAGGTGGATGGCACGCGCGTGGGTGCTGCCTACAATTCCACCGGTACCATATCCGCCGTCGTGGGATCAGTTGGTAATTATGGTTTGGCGATACGCAACGACGACGGAAACGTCCCCGGCACAGCCGCGATCATTCTGAGCGGCGCAAATACCTATTTGGGCAATAACTACATCGTTGTTGGCAGGCTGATTTTGGGTGCCAATGGCACTCTCAACCGTGCTGGCAGGCTCTTCATGGGCAACGCTTCTAGTCAAGGCGCGACGATGCTGGAAATGAACGGGTTCAACCAAGAAGTCGCGGGCATCACAAATTACAGTTCAACGATGGCCTGGATCACCAATTCTTCTCCAACGTTGTCAACTCTGACCATCAACGAAGCCGCGACAAATATTTTCGTCAACGGTTCGATCAACGGCAATGTCGCGATCGTCAAGACGAACTATGGCACGACCATCCTTGACATATCCGGCACGCTCAGCGGAAACAGCTATAGTGGCAACACCACAATCGCGGCTGGCACGCTCCAGCTTTCTTCCAAAGCTTCAATCAGCAACACGCCACGTATCATCCTCGGTTCGAACGCCGTGTTTGATGTTTCTCCAATCGTTGGAAATTACAAGCTTCAGAGTTTCCAATCATTGGAAGGTTACGGAGCCGTGACGGGCGCGCTGGCACTTTCTTCCGGCACGACAATGATTCCGGGCACGAATGGTTCGGCTGGCGTCCTGTCTTTTGGTAACAGCCTCTCGCTGGCAGGCCAGACGTTCCAATTCGACCTGAGCAGCAGCGCGACGACGAATAATGACCAGATCAATGTCCTCGGCGTGATGACCAATACTGCGGACTCAGTTATCAGCCTCAACTATGTCAACGGTAATCTGGCGGCGGGAACCTACTGTCTGTTCAACTATGCAAGCAAAGCCGGCTCGGGAACAGGCCGACTCGACATGGCCTATCGCAGTGTGTCGCTGACTAACGACGTCAACGCCATCAAGCTCGTCGTCGGTGCGGGTGCGGGGGCCGGCCAGGTGTTGACCTGGGTCGGCGACGGATCGGCGAATGTCTGGAATATCAATTCCGCTGCGAAATGGTCTTTGGGCGGCGTTTCGGGCAACGTCTTCTACAACGGTGATAACGTCATTTTCGACGACACCGGTTCAGCCTCGCCGAATGTCAATGTGTCGGTCAACCTCCAGCCCGGCTCAATGTGCTTCACCAACAACGGCAAGGCCTACACTCTTTCCGGGGTTGGCATCATCTCCGGCCCTGGATATCTGAGGAAAGACGGAACCAATCTGCTCGTCATGCTCACGAGCAACACCTACACCGGTGGAACGCTCGTGATTTCCGGTATCTTGCAGGGCAATACATCTTCGTTGCAAGGAAACATCACCAACAACGCGTTGGTGATCTTCAATCAGGCATCGTCCGGCACGTATGCGGGCGTGATGAGCGGCACGGGCGCGGTCTTCTCCGTCGGCACAGATCAGTTGACGATGACCGGAACCAACACCTACAGCGGCGGCACGTTGGTTTCGAATGTTCTGCAAGGTGATTCCCTCGCATTGCAGGGCAACATCACCAATCAAGGCGCGCTGATCTTCAATCAGGGTGTCACCGGTGTTTATGCTAGCGTCATCAGCGGCACGGGTGGCGTGACCAAGGCCGGATCCGGCACGCTGATACTTGCAGCCACGAATACGTTCACCGGTGCGACCGTCGTCAATGCGGGAACATTGCAACTGGCCGCAACGTATCAGACACCGCCGGTCACCATGGGACTGTTGTACTGGCTGGATGCATCCGATCCCGGCTCGGTAATCCTCGGCTCGGGAACAAATGTGGCGGCATGGAATGACAAGACCGGCCATGGTTATAACTTCCTCCAGGCAACGGCGGCAAACCAGCCCATTTATGTGACGAATGCGCTGAATGGAAAACCGGTCGTCCGGTTTGCGGGTCTAAGCGCCACCACAACCAATCTTGTCATGAGTCTGCTGACAAGCCCGCAGGCTGTTTTCATTGTGAACAAACCAACGGCCTATTCCAGCCTGAACGGAATCTGGGGTAGCAGCAATGCGGCCGATGAAGGAATCCGAATGGCCTCGGCATCTGCATGGCAGTGGGCTAACAGTAATGCAAATGACTTCGACAATGGCACGAATGGATGGGTCTATATCAATGGCGTTGCGGGCAACGGCTTTGTCGGCTTGAATACTACGCACGTGCTGACAGTGTTGCGCGGCGCAGGACACACGGCGACGTATAACAATACAATTCTTGGAGGCTACTACAGCGCGCGCTACTATTCGGGCGACATCGCGGAAGTTCTCGTCTTTAGCAATGCCTTGACCACTGTGCAACGGCAGGCGATCGAAAGTTACCTGACAAACAAGTGGCTTGCGACGACCTCAGTGGGTATTTCGACAAATATCCTTGCATCGACTATGGTTTTGCAAATCGTGTCGAATGCGACAGTGGACATGGTCAATAACGCGCAGACGCTGGCTTCGCTCTCCGGCACCGGCTCGGTAATCAACTTGGGCGCCCTCACCGTCGGTAGTGACAACACGTCCAATACCTTTGCCGGCTCCATCAGCGGTATCGGTGGCAACCTTCTCAAGATTGGCGCTGGCATGTTGAATCTCGTCGGTACAAACAGCTATTCAGGCGGCACGACGATTTCGAACGGCACGCTGCAAGGCGACTCGTCCTCGCTTCAAGGCTATATCACCAATATGGGCGCGCTCACATTCAATCAGGGAATCACGGGTATTTTCTGGGGCGTCATCAGCGGCACCGGTGCTGTCACGCAGATCGGCCCCGGCAAGATTGCGCTCGCGTCCAACAGTACATACGGAGTGCAAACGACCATTAACGCGGGCACATTGATGCTTGGAAGCGGCGTGCCGACGAACTATGCAATTTACTATTCCTTCGATAATATCGTCAACGGTGGTGTCGTCAACGAAGGCTCAATGACCAACAAAAATGCTTCGTTCTCCAACGGCGCAGCCATCGTCACCGGCTTCCGTGGAAACGCCCTCGGCCTCTCACTGGCAACCAATGCGGAATATGTGGCCATAAGCAACAATATCAGCCTCGCCGGCGGCAATTGGACGTTCTCATCCTGGTATTACAACTTGTACCACTGGGATCCGCCCTACAACTACTGGCGCACGCTGATACGCGCCAGTGCCGCCAATGACTATCAAATTATCATCAGCCAAACCGATTGGCAGTTGGGAACGTTTGTTGGCTCCTTCTCTGGCACAGGTTATCAAATTCCGCTCAGCCAGCAAAGAGGCTGGCACATGCTTACGGCAGTGGCATCCGGCTCGACAACGACATTTTTTATTGATGGCGTGCAGGTTGGCTCGCCCGCCACTGCCAAGAGCACCTCCGACATTGAGTCAGTCGGCGGGCATTGGGCAAACTATCAGAACTTTGCCGAGAGGATTGACGAAGTTTATGTCTATACGAACGCACTGACCGCCTCTCAGGTTTGGCAGCTCTATGCGTATGCCGTTTCGACGAACACCCTTCTGTCCACCAATTCCGTCTGGCTCGCCTCCGGAGCAACCTTGGAAGCCGGTGGCTCGCAGAGCATCGGAACGCTTGCCGGAACTGGTGGCAATCTCATTCTCGACGGCTCTCTGACGATCAGCGCGGACAACTCCAGCAACACGATTGTCGGAAACATCACTGGCGGCGGCCAACTTCTCAAGGGTAGCTCCAATCTCTTGATTCTGGCTGGCGCGAACACCTTCGCTGGTGGCATCATCAACCCAACGGGCATATTGCAGGTCGGCGTCGGTGGAACCAATGGAACACTCGGCTCGGGCACCGTCACCAACAACGGCTTGCTCGTGTTCAACCGTTCGAACACGTTCATTGTGCCGAACGTGATCGCGGGCACGGGCACAGTCAACGATATCGGCACGGGCGACCTCATCCTTGCGGCAACAAACAATACCTATTCCGGCGGAACCATGGTCTCCAGTCCCAAAACTGTCTATGCCGCCGGAACTGTTTCCTTCGGAACGAATACTCCGGCCAACTCGATTACGCTCAATGGCGGCGCGCTGATGTTCGGCTATCAATCCGGTCTGGCGGAAAGCTACAAACTGGTGGCGGTTCAGGATACCGCACTGATCGTTGATTCAGGCACGTATTATGGCATTACTCCAACGGTGAAAATGGGCGAACATTTCAATGGTGGCGCAAACACGTCGCGTTCTCCCGCACAGGTCACCGATCAGCTTTGGGGTCAGAATGAAGAGTGGCTCTACAAAGGTCAGGTCTATGATGCGGATGGAAACTTTTCATTTGGCAAGAGTGTTGACGATTTCACCTGGATCACCATTGATGGTACCAATCGCTTGAACAATGGAACTTGGAATTCTCAATTAACGACAGGCACATCGGCAACGAATTTCGGCTCGGGACCCAAGAACGCCGGCTGGCATGATCTTGAAATCCGCCTCGAGAATGGCGGCGGCGGCGCAGGCGCGGTTGCGCTCAACGGGTGGGGCAATCCTGTTACGGCCTATGGATTCTCCGGATCCATGGGTATTGGTTTCAATGCCACAGGAACAACGAGCACGGCAGGTAGCTACTACACATTGCCTATTGACCCGGGTGACATGACCTTTATGCGCACTTTCTATCCGCTGCGTCCGGCCATGGTCTATATGACGAACAACGTTGTATTGTACAATGACACAACGCTCGACCAGGGCGGCTATCTCTCGCTGTCTTTGGGTGTCCTGAGCATCAGCAACAAGACGCTGCTCGTCAATCCTGCGGGAACCGCCGCGCCGATCAATACGAATTACTATCTCGCATTCAGCGGCCTCAATCTCATTGGCGCGGGCGGCGCCATGGGACTGAATGTGGTCAACAACGGCAGCACGAATATCACCGCAGTCGAGTTCATGGGATCAATTGATCCGGGAACCACAGGAGCGCAAACGATCAATATCGGCAGTAATGGTATCGTTAAACTCAGCGCGCCGGTCATTGTCGCGAATCAGGCAAGCCTGTCAGCTGTCAATGTGAATGGCGGCACATTATATATGACGACGAACAACACAGTGGGTCCAATCGCAGTCGTGACGATCAACGCGGCCACCTTGCGCACAACGAATGTTCTCCAGGATGCCACCCTGCTGGTCATGGGCAATGTAAATTCCACGGTCAACGTTGATCCTTCATCCTGGTACACGAATGCAGCGAGCGCGGCAATCACCGGTTCCGGTGGATTGACGAAGACCGGTTTCGGAACCTTTGTGATAGGCGGTGCCACGGCTACTTATGTTGGGGACACGACGGTCAATCAGGGCACACTTGGCCAGACCGTGCTCAATGCGCTGCCCTACAATGCAGGCAAGGGAAATCTCGTAATGAACGGCGGCAATTTCGATCTGGGCGGTTTCAATTCGTCGATCAACGGCCTGACCGGCGGCGTTGGCACAGTCAACAACAGCGGCGTGGGGCCGGTAACGTTCACGGTGGGCAACGCCGATGCAGGCGGTTATTACTACGGCTCAATGACCGATACAGGTGGCGATCTGAGCCTGACCAAGACGGGAACCAATGTCCTCGTGCTAGGTGGCAATTCGCTCTCCTATGTCGGCGCGACGCTGGTCAACAATGGCATTCTGAGGCTGGCCAACAGCGGCGTTTCCCCGCTGGCGAATCTGGCCCTCTGGCTCGACACGTCAGATACGAACTACATCACGATGGATGCCTATGGCAAGGTTAGCGCATGGAAAGACAAGGCCGGCAGCACGAATACCGTCTATCAAAACACATACGGTTATCAACCGACTTATGCGACAAATACCATTAACGGCAACGCAGTCATACAATTTCGCACGGCTGGCAGCCAATATATGGCGAATTACGTCAACTATCCGACAACGACAATATTCTTTGTTTCGCGAGAAGTTGGCGGTGTGAATGCGCGCGTTCTTAGCGGAACTACGACCAACTGGACGCTCGGTTATCACGGCAGCGCGAAAGACAAGGCCTATCTCAATGCATGGGTTCTGCCTCCGGGTGGCGCTACCGGCGCCCCGCCAGATACCGTGGCACACATGTATGAGGCCGTCATTCGCGGGCCTGGTAGCAACAGTGAAATTTATGTTTATGACGCGGCTCGAAGCACAATCCCTGCAACGCTTCTGATCGCCAACAACTTAGGCACAAGCGGTCCCGGAGGTTTGGAATTGGGCGGCGGCACCGCCACCCTCACAGCGGAATTGTCCGACTGCGACTTCGGCGAAGTGCTCGTCTTCACGCGGACACTGCCGCTGGCTGAGCGCATGACAGTTGAATCATATCTGGCTGCCAAATGGTTTGGGTCCAGTCCCGGCGCGTTCGTGCAAAACAATGTGTTGCCCACGAACACGACCGTCGCGATCAGTTCCAGCGGATCACTTGATTTGAATGGCGTCTCGCAAATGATCGCCTCCCTGTCCGGGGCGGGAACCGTGACGAACATAGATGTTTACACCAATAATGCGGGATATGTGGTCACGAATACAGCGATCGCCACGCTCACGTTGGGAACAAACGGCGGGACCTCGGCGACTTTCTCCGGCAGGATCGGGAGCCGCCTGGCCCTCACCAAGACGAACAGCAATCAACAGATATTGTCCGGAGTGAACTCCTACACGGGCATCACAACAATTGCTGGAGGCTCGCTTACACTGGGCGCTACAGGAATGATCTCCAATACACCGGTTATAATGCTCACGAACGCCGCAGTATTTGACGTAGGCTCCGTAAGCGGCGGCTACACGCTTTACGGCGGACAATGGCTCGCCGGCGTCGGGACCGTTTCCGGCGGTGTGATTGTGGCGGGTGGCGCGGCGCTGATGCCCGGCAGCACCAATATCGTGGGTACGCTCTCCTTTGCAAACGATCTCACACTGAACGCCGTTTCGACCAACTTCTTTGATTTGAGCGCGTCCCCGACCGTCATAACGAATGACCAGATGACCATTGGCAACAATCTCACGCCGAACAACAGCATCGTTGCCGTCAACGCGCAGGGAGGTGTTTCGAATGGATCGTACACACTGATGACATATATTGGATCGCAAACCGGCTATTTCAATACGAACGTGGTCTCATCGGGCGTGCGCGCCCAGTACACGCTCCAGTATCCCGCAAATCAGGTCGTTTTGAACATCGCGAACGCGGGTGTGCCCGGGGTGCTGCGCTGGAATTCACAGAGCAGCGTCGCGTGGGACACAGGTCCGACCGCGAACTGGTTCAATCTCGGCACATCCCAGCCGGATGTCTTCTATCAGGGCGACACTGTAGTATTCGATGATCGTGCCGGCTTGGTCGGCAATATCTCCATCAGCGTGCCTTCCGTCCAGCCCGCCCTGATCGCCATGACGAACTACACGCGCACCTACACCTTCGCCGGCCCCGGCAACATCAGCGGCGTGGCGGCGTTGTACAAGAGCGGCACAAGTAATCTTGTGATCTCCGCGGCGAACAACACGCAGTCCGGCGGCGCGACCATCAGCATGGGCGTCGTACAATTGCAGGCGGATCATGCCCTCGGCACCGGCGGCACGATCACGCTGGGCGATGCCGGCTCCGGCAATAATCCTATTTCACTGCTGACCGACGCCAGCAATATTACAAATCCGCTGCCGATCACTGTCCAAAATATCGGGTCTGGAACGGCCACGATCGGCTCTGACACGGGTTCTGTTGCCGCCATTTATTCGGGTTCCCTGACCTTGAACCGTGCGACGACATTGCAGGGTATGAACAGTGATCGCACTGAATATCGCGGCACGATTTCAGGCAATGTCGGCACGCTGACGGTCAACGGCGGGCAGAAGACGCGGTTGAATCCAGTGACCGGCGGCACCGCGATCATCTCCGGTCTCGGCGGAAATGGCACTGGCTGGCGGGTCAACAACACGGTAATCACCAATACGCCGATTACGGGCGATGTGCTGATGGTGATGGATGGCACTCTCAATGCGGCGCGTTCCGCATTCTATACCACGCCCGTCAATATCCCGGGCGACTTCACCGCCAGTTTCACCTACACGGTAATGGGCAATAGCAATGTTTCATATGCAGATGGCGCGACCTTCATAATCCAGAATGATCCACGCGGACCGGCGGTCGTGGGCGCGACCGCCGGATCAGACGGATTGATCGGAATTGCTAACTATCTTGCGATTTCTCTGAATATCTATGGTATTGGACGAACCGTCGGTACGGAAATCATCCAAGGAAGCGGAACCATGGTGTATAACTACACGCCGGTCACGCCGGTGAATCTGACAAATGGCAATCCGATCAATGTCTCGCTGACATACAATTCCGCCGCGCGGACGCTCACTGAATCGCTGGCTGAACTGACGACGCCCAATACCTTTAGCATCACATATTCAAATGTGAATCTCAGGTCTTTGCTTGGCGGCACGTGGGGCTATGTCGGATTCAGCGGCGGTGCGGGCGGATCATCTTCTACCCAGACGTTTGCCAACGTCAGTTTCATGGCGGCCGGCCAGGTGGCCACGAACAATACGTTTACGGGCGACACCTGGATCGCGGATGCGGGCACGATTTTGGAAATTGGCAACGGCGGCGGGAGTGGCGACATTCTGCCGGATAACAACCGCGTGGACGTCGGCACGAACGCCTCGTTCTCTCTGAACACATCGGCGGAAACGATTGATATCCTGACGGGCTCCGGCTCGGTGTTGAACAACACGCCGGCTCTCTCCGTGCTCACGGTGGGCGCGAACAATTCATCATTCGAGTTTGCCGGCACCCTTCAGAATAGCGTCACAAACCTTGTGAACAGCGGCGGAGTGCTTGGCCTCAGCAAGGTGGGGTCGGGCACGATGACCCTGAGCGGAAGCAGTAACAAATTCAGCGGACCTCTGTCACTTAATGCAGGGACGCTCATCATCACCAACAGCCAGTTGAGCGGTTCGCTGACGATTACAAATGGGGCGACTGCCGTTTTCTATGGCAGTGGATCTGGATTGATGGGCCAATTTTACAATGTTAATAATGGCAATTACACTTCGTTGACGAACACGTTCAAGGTGTTTTCGCAACTCAATCCAGTCATGTCTTATAGTAGTCTTGCCCAAGGGGGAACAAACGGTTTCACATCCGGAGCGACCGGTTCAATGTTCCCTGCGCCATATAACGTAGGCAACAATGGTAACAATGGCGCAGGTAACTTCAGCATATTCTGGATGGGCAAATACAATGCGCCAGTCGCCGGCTCGTATGGATTCAGCATGATCAGCGATGATCAGGCCGCCCTGTGGATAGACGGCCAGTTTGTCATACAAAGGACAGGCTCAGGCGGCACCGCCACCCCAGGAAGTACTACACTTGCGGCAGGCTTGCATGACATCGCGATTACCCTCTCCCAAGGCACTGGCGGTTATTATCTGACTGTATCCAACACGCTTCCCGGCGGCACGGGCACCATCATGTCCAACTCGTTATTAAGCAGTGGGTCGGCTGTAGGTCCACTTAACGGCTCGGCGGGCACATACCTGGTGGTGAGCAATGGTCCGCTGGTTATTGCCCAGATAACGAATGGCACATTCGCCGGCACGATCAGTGGCAATGGCGGCATCAACAAGGCGGGCACAAATACACTGACGCTATCGGGCACGAACACGTATTCCGGCGACACCATTGTACAGGGCGGCCGATTGAGCCTGAGCGGCAGCGGCGCGGCGATCACGAACAGCGCCAACATCATGGTCTGGGACGGCAGCCTGTTCGACGTTTCGGCCATTTCAGGCTACACGATCATGGCCGGGCAAACCTTGGGCGGTCGCGGATATGTCACCGGCGATGTCGTGATGGGGGCCGGGTCCTATCTGAAGCCCGGCGGGAGTCTGACCGTCGGTACGCTGACGTTCACGAACAGCCTGACGTTCATCGGTGGCACGACGAATTACTTCAAACTGAACACCTCGACGACCGTCGGGCAGGGAAGCAACGACCTCGTAGTTGTCGGCGGGAATCTGACGCCGACGTCGAGCGATTCACTCGACGTGACGTTCATTACGCTGCCGACCATTGGTTCGCCCTACCGGCTCATCAATTTTGGCGGAACGCGTGGCGGCACATTCAATACAAATATTTCCGGCATCGGGCGTGCATTCGTGGCGCTGGATCAAACAACGGCCAATCAGGTGAACCTGGCGGTGACGGGCTTCAACAACAATTACCTCCGCTGGAATGCAACGCCGGATATCAGCACGATGTGGGATACCACCAGCGCGAACTGGTGGAACGTGACGACGAACGGAATTGACACGTTCTATCCGGGTGACAGCGTCTTGTTCGATGACACCGTAATCTCGTCGAACATCTCCATTGTGGCGCCGGTTGCCGTGGGCAACATCTTCTTGAACAACAACACGAACTTCTACAATGTAGTAGGAACAATCTTGGCGGCGAATAACTTGTACAAGAGCGGAACGAACGGCCTGATCTTGAACGGACCGGACAGCATTACGGGAACCGTGACCATCAGCCAGGGATCCGTCCAACTCGACACACCTTCGCCGGTGCTCGGCAATGTTGGCACTGTGGTTCTTGGCGACACAAACACGGCGGGTGCGGCAATCGCGCTGATCATTGATTCCAACAACGCAACGTTCGCTCGTGCGATTATCGTGGATTCGAATGCCACCGGTGGCGTGACGATCGGAACGGACATGGGCGTCCTCAATACAACTTTCACCAATACGATTACGATGAACGCACCTGTGACGTTGCAAGGCATGAACACGGATCGGACTTCGTTCGACGGGCAACTGGCCGGATCTGTTGGGACGCTGACGATCACGGGCGGACAACGCATTGCGTTCAGCAGAAACAATTCCTTCACGGGAACGGTTGTGATAACAGGCACCAATACGCTTCTGCTCATCGGAACCGGCGCGGCCACAGGCACGGATGTCATTCCCGATACGAACAGTGTCGTTGTCAGCGCGGGCGCGTCTCTCTATCTGAACACGGTGGGTGAGACAATCAACGGCTTGTCGGGCGGCGGCTTCATCACGCTCAGCAATGTAACGACGTCGGTGCTGACCGTGGGCGTCTTCAACGCTTCGAGCGAGTTCAGCGGCAACATCTGGAACACGCCGCAAAATGCCACAAACAGTTTCCTTGGTCTTGCGAAAGAAGGAACCGGCACGCTGATCTTGAGCGGCACGAACAGCGCCTACACCGGGGTTACGAAGGTTGACGCAGGCACGCTCATCGTGACAAATGGCGCGCTAAGCAGTGCGATCACGATTTCGAATGGCGCGACGGCCATGTTCATCGGACCGAATGGCCTACTCGGTCAGTACTATACTTTTACAGCCAATCCGGTCGGATATAGCACGATCCAGAACTTCTTCGCGCATTTCGCAACAAATAGCCCCTCGCATCTGGTGAGCAGCCTTGGGGCCGGCTCGGAGTTCAACTTCAACTACAGCGGTGCCTATTTCCCGCCGCCTTACAACGTTGGTGGCAACGGAAGAAACAATCAGGGCATGTTCGAAGGCGTATGGATGGGTAAATTCAGTGCCCCAACGAATGGCTTATATGTCTTTGGGCTAGCCAGTGATGACGCGAGCATGATGTGGCTTGACGGCAATATGACTGTGACACATCCGGGCGCGACAGCCGTGCCGGCTTTCGGATCAGTCAATCTCTCCGCAGGATTGCATGACATTCTCTTCGGCTTTGGTCAAGGGATGGGTGGTTATGGACTGACTGCCACCGTCGTACTTCCCGGCAGTACGGCCACGAACTTCTTCAATAGCTATCTAAGTTCCGGATCCGGCGTTGGATCACTGAGCGGTGTTGCGGGAAGCTCGCTGATTGTGAGCAATGGTCCACTGGTAATTGGGCAGACCACGAACGGCACCTTCGCAGGTACAATTAGCGGCAACGGCGGCATATACAAAGTCGGAACGAACAACCTGACGCTGTCGGGGACAAATACATACATCGGCGACACGATGGTACAGGGCGGCAAGCTCATTTTGACGGGCACTGGCGCGATCAGCAACAGCGCAAACATCATCGTTCTGAACAACAGCGTATTGGACGCGAGCGCAATTCCGGGCTATGCGCTGGCCAACGGCCAGGTGTTGCGCGGCTACGGCGTCGTGACGGGAATAGTTACCGCCGTGTCAGGTTCAACCGTTCGGCCGGGCTACCTGCTGGCTGGCGGCACCCTGACAATTTCGAATCCAGTCGCGTTCACGTTTGCGACGAATTCAACGGCCTACTTCGATCTGACCGCCGGGGCTGCGACGGCCAGCGGGACCAACGGCATGCTGAATGTCGGCGGGAATCTGATTCTCAGCAACGCGCAAATCGTGGTGAACCAACTGAGCGCGAATGGAGCTCTCGGTGCCGGAACGTATCGCCTTGTCAATTACAGCGGAACACGCACTGGCACATTCAATCCGCTCGTGCAATTTACGACGAACGTCACGCGCACGGCATACGGCGTTGATTATGCGACAGCCAATCAAATCAATTTGATTGTGACCAATGGTCCCGGCACGCTCCGATGGGCAGGCAGCTCTGCGTTACCCACCTGGGATGTTGCCGTCAGTACGAACTGGTACAACACGGGAAGCATGCTGAACGACATCTTCTATCACGGCGACAATGTTACGTTCGACGACACGCCGGGTGTTATCACCAATCTCTTAACCTCCGGCATGGTTCAGCCCGCGTCCATAACGATTAACACGATAGTTAACCAGATCAACATTGGCGGGACGATCGGCGGCGGCGGCACTCTGACAAAGGCGGGATCTGGGCTGGCGATCTTGAGTGGAACGAACGTCTTCAGCGGTCTGACGACAATCAATGGCGGCATACTGACGTTCTCCGGCAGCAGCACGAACGGACTGGGTAACGTCAACATTGATGGCGGCGCGGCTGGCGGCACGGTGAACATCAATGGAAATACCGGCGTTGGCGGCAATACGATAGTTGTTGGCAATGCGGCTGCTGATCGCAGCGTTTTGACGATCGCGGCGAATCTGGCTGCGAACAAGTTGTTTGTCGGTAACAACGCCACAGCGGCAGGCGCGACGATTCAAAACGGCGGTTCAGTGGTCGTCGGGTCAGGTGGGGCAAGTGCCGATTACCTGACGCTGGGCCTTAACGGAGGTTATGGTTACTACCAGATGAATGCCGGCACTCTTCTGACGGGTCAACTCGCACCGGGCAGCCATGGCGGTAACGGCGTGTTCGATATGTACGGCGGAACTGTGACGGTGAACGGTGGCTGGATTGTGCAAGGCTGGGGTACCGGTGCGTCGGAGATCAATATCTGGAACGGCACGATGATAAGTCCCAGCTCGAACAAGTTTGGTTTTGGACAGAGTGGGGGGAACAACAATCTTGGCCAGGTGAGCCTGCTGGGTGCCGGGGCAGTCCTGAACACGACGAACAATGTCGTGGACTTGATGATCGCCGCGAATGCAGGCAGCAAGTCTGTCATCAATCTGAATGGCGGCGTACTGATCGCCAAGCAGATCCTGCAGTCCAATAAATCCGGTCTCGCCCTCGTGAATTTCAACGGCGGCACGTTGCAGGCGTTGGGTGGCATTGCGCAGCCGGCATTTATGGAAGGATTGACCGGCGGCGCGCTCGTGTATTCAGGCGGCGCATTCATTGATGCCAACAACTCGACCATCACGATCAACCAGCCGTTGCTGGCACCCACGGGCAGCGGTGTGACGAATATTTCAATTGGCAGTGGCGGCTCCGGTTATATCGGTGCGCCTCTTGTGGTGATTGGCGGTAACGGCACGGGCGCGACGGCAATCGCTCAAATGGATCTGGCCTTGGGCACGGTGACGAACATATTGATCACAAGTCCCGGTTATGGCTATACGGCAGTGCCAACAATTACGCTGTCGAATGGCGGCTTCATTGTAGCGGCGACAGTTGGCACCACAAACATCGGCGCGAATGTCAGCGGCGGCCTGACGAAGCTCGGCATCGGAACCCTGGCGTTGAGCAACAGAAGTACGTATGCGGGTGCGACGATTGTGAATGCCGGTACGTTGCGTGTCATGGGGACAGGCCAACTATATGCCACTTCCGGCTCGCTCTCGACGGGTGTGATTGTGACCGGAAACAGCATTTTGCAGATAGACAACTATAGCTGGCAGGGAAGTCTCGGCCAGTTGGGTTATGATGCGAGTCAGATGCTGCTCGATGGCGGCACGCTGCAATATCTCGGAAACGACACGTCCGCCGACACGAACAGTTGCCGCTCGTTCACCATCGGCGCGGGCGGCGCAACGCTCGACAATCAGACGACGGGAACGAATGTCTGGGAAATTGAGGACAGCGGTTATCCGATCGTCAGTCTCAGCACGGGCTTATTGACGCTGGCGGGCGCGGGCAATGGCGAACTGGACAAGGCGATTCCGGGAGCGGGCAGCCTGGCGAAGACCAATACCGGACGTTGGTTGCTACAAACCAATAATATGTATTCAGGCACGACGTTCATTTCCGGTGGCACGCTGGCGTTGGGACCAGGCGCTTCGGTCAGTAACACGACGTCCATCACGTTGACGAACAATGCGATCTTCGATGTTTCGCAGGTTGCGGGCGGCTTTACACTGCAGGGCTGGCAGACGCTGGCGGGCACGGGTACGGTGGCGGGCAGCGTCACGGCGATGAATGGCGCCACGCTCAATCCAGGATCGGACAACGGTCCCGGCGGACGGTTGTTCTTTACCAATGGCGTGGTGACGATGAGCGGCGGGGTGACCAACTATTTCCATATCGGCCGCAGTTTCTCCGTGGGAACCTACGATCAGATGATCATGCAGAGCAATCTGACGGTGAACGGGGACACGATTGCGATTACGACATCGGGCGGTTTGTCGAATGGAACGTATCACCTCATCCAGTACAACGGCACGCGCAGCGGTACCTTCAGCACGAACATCCTCTTCGCGGGTGGCGGCGGCGCGCGCGCAGACTTCACGCTAGTCTATTCGACGCCGGGTTATATTGATCTGGTTGTATCGAATGCCGGCGTGGGCGCCACGTTGCAATGGATTTCGACCTCGACGCCGACATGGGACGCGGCGGCGACGATGGATTGGTGGGATATGAACAATCTAGAGCTTACGTTCTTCTTTGCGGGCGACACTGTCTTGTTCGACGATGAGCCGGGCGTTGTTACGAACGTTTCGATCGTTGGAACGGTTTCGCCTTCGACCATCATGGTCACGAACGACCTGTACCAGTTCATCCTGGGCGGCAGCGGCAAGATAAGCGGCGCGGCGATTCTGACGAAGGTTGGAACCAACTCGCTGACGCTGCTGACTGCAAACAACTTTACAGGCGCGACGTATGTGGTGGATGGCGCGCTGACCATTGGCGCGGGAGGCACACACAACGCGGCGGGCGGTTTGTTTGCAGCCAGTCCGAACAGCGTGGTGAATATCAACGGCACGCTCGTTCTGACGAATGGCGCGAACAGCATCTGGATCACGAACAACGCGATAATGAACTTTAACGGGACGGGAACGGTCGGAATGGCGAATTCCGGTGGATTGTATCCCTCGTTCGGCACGCCGGGAACGTTCAACATGCTCGGCGGATTGCTGACGATCCGTTACACGAATGGCAATGGCATGGTGATTGGTTCCGGTTCAAGCGCGGCAACGGGTACGTTGAATGTTTCCGGCGGCTCAATCGTGGTGTCGAATGGTTCCACATTCCTGCTGGGCTACACGAAGGGCGTGGGGTATTTGAACATAACTAATACCGGCAGCCTGGCCATTGGCTTTGGCGGCGGTCAGACGTTCTTTGGTGGCGGCGATCTGGGTGGGGCGAATGGTTACGGCACAGGCATTGTCACCATTGCCGGAGGCAATCTCAACGTTGGCACGGCAGGAACATCGCCGAAGGATAAGTTATATCTCGGCGGCTACGGCGGCTTGGGCGTAATCAACCTGAATGGCGGCACGCTGACGGCGTCGCGCGACATCGTGGCGGGCAATGCGAACCAGACCAACTCAATCATCTTCGACGGTGGCACACTTGCCGCTGGCGCGAACTTCCAAGTAACGAACGCCGCCGGAAATCTGACGCTGGTTGTGCAAGATGGAGGCGCGGTGTTCAATCCCGCCGCCTTTACCATCACCATTGGCAGCAGCTTGCAGGATGCCGGACTTGGCGGCGGATTGACCAAGTATGGCCAGGGAACACTGTTCCTCGCCGCAGCGAACACCTACACAGGCGCAACGATAGTCTCCACGGGCACGCTGAAGATCACCGGTTCCGGCAAGATCTATGCGACATCGGGCGGCGGGTTGCTCGGAACGGGCGTTGTTCTCAACGCGGGATCAGTCTTGCAGGTTGATGGCTGGAATTACGGCGGAGATCTCGGACAATTGAACGCTGATGCCAGCCAGATTCAAGTCAACGGCGCAACGATCCAGTACATCGGCAGCGACAATTCGAGCGCGGCGGGCAGTGGTTGGGCGTTCACCATCGGCGCGGCCGGCGCAACACTTGACAGCCGGACGACTGGCACGAACGTCTGGCGTATTTCGGATGCGGCGTATCCGTTGGCCGGTTCTGGCGGCACGCTGACGCTCATTGGATCCGGCGACGGCCAGCTCGACAAGGCACTTCCAAGCATTGGAAATTTGGTGAAACAAAATTCCAATCGTTGGAAACTCTCGGGCAACAATACCTATTCGGGTAAGACGCTCATCAACGCCGGCACGCTGGCGCGGACGGGGATCGGCTCGATCAGCAATACGGCTTCGATCACGGTCAGCAACGGCGCGACATTTGATGTCTCGGCGGTCACGGGCGGTTTCGGCCTGCAAAGCGGTCAGACGCTGCAAGGCGCGGGCATCATAACCGGTGCCGTCACAATGGTGGACGGAGCCAATCTCATCGTCGGTATTACGAACATCGCGTCGGGTCAGACGCTGATCCAAACCAACGGCGCGCTGACGATGAGCAGCGGCGCGAGCAACTACTTCCGACTCGGCACGACGACCAATGCCGGCGGCTATGACCGCATGGTCGTTGGAGGCAATCTGACGCCGAATGGCGCGACCATCATCGTGACGCCGTTCTCGTCGTTCACGAACGGCCTCTATCACCTGTTCCAGTTCAGCGGAACTCGCACGGGCTTTTTCAACACCAACGTCGTCATTGGCAGCGCCTCGCCACGCGCGAGCCTTACTCTTCAGTATAACGATCCCTATGTTGATCTGCTCATCAGCGGCGCGGGCACGTCGGCCAGCCTCGAATGGGTTGCGGATGCCTTCAATACGTGGGACAATGTGGCGACACGTGGCTGGTACAATCTCGGCACGCTTGTGACGGATTACTTCTTCAGCGCGGATTCCGTGCTCATTGACGACAGCCGGCCCAATGTCCAGACGAATATCTCCGTGGTCGGAACCGTTCTGCCGGCAGCCATCACCGTCTCGAACAACCTCAACCAGTTCACAGTGTCGGGCGGAACCATCGGCGGTCCGGCCTCACTGGTGAAGAACGGCACCAATACGCTGGTCCTTGCCAATGCGAATACTTGGAATGGAGCCATGACGGCGAATGGCGGCACGATTACCCTCAATCCAGGCGCCTCTCTCAATCCGTACGGAACGCTCGTTAACGGCGCGACAGTCAACCTTCTAGGCAACTATACGAATGCCGGCGGCGCGAGCATCGTCATCACCAACGGTGGCGTGCTCAACTACAGCGGGACAGGCATGGTTTCCGCGACGGCCGGCTTCATGATTGGTTCCGGCAGTGCAGGCACGATGAATATGACCGGCGGCGTGCTGAACGTCTTCGAGACAGCCGCCAGCGCGGCCTATCCGGCGACGCCGACCTCAGTCAACGGCATGCGAGTCGGCACCGCCTTCGGCGGCGGCGTGCTGAATTTGTCAGGCGGCACGATGACATTTGGCAATGCCGACGAGTTCCTTGTTGGCTACGGCAGCGGCACCGGCGTTGTGAATGTGTCCGGCAGTGCGACGCTGAACATAGGCAGCGGCGGCGGACGAGTCTTCATCGGCGGTCAGGACTCGGGTGGTGCCAACTATACAGGGTTTGGCGGGAATGGCACGGGCTGGAACGTAATTAGCACGAACTTTGTCGGTCCCGCCATCAGCAACAACGTCCTGTTGCTTACTGATAATGTCGCCAATGAGGGACGCACAGCCTTCTATGGCTCGCAATTCTTGGTCAGCACCGGCTTCACCGCGTCGTTCACCTATCTGGCTGCCGGCAACAAGGCCGCAGACGGTTTTGCTTTCGTCATGCACAATGCCGCTGGCGGCACGAATGTTATAGGAAGCACCGGTGGCGGGCTCGGATATGGTGGTATCGGAAATAGCCTGGCCGTTGGATTTAACCTCTATAATAACAATACCGTTGGAACTCGAATTTTCACAAACGGTGCTGTTTACACGCCCTTCACCTCGGTGCTGCCCGTGAACTTGACCAACGGTAATCCGGTGAACATGACAATATCCTACAATCCAGCGACGCGCACTATCACTGAATCGCTGGCCGAACAAAATACGACAAACGCATTCTCGATTTCATGGACTCTGGGCGCAAACCTCAGCACGATATTAAATAATAGCCAAACGGCGTATGTCGGATTTAGCGGTGGCGTTGGCGGCTCGCTTTCAAGCCAGTACATTACGAACTTCCTGTTCATGTCCAGCGGCGGCGGGCCGGGCGCCGGAACACTTAACATTTCCAATAATGCATTGGTTAGCATTGCCAACTCCGGTGGCGGGGCGCTCCCGAATGACAGGGTATATATCGCGGGCTACGGCGGAACCGGTACCATCAACCTCAACGGCGGCACGCTGCGAAGCGCGCGCGCCTTTGGCACGGGTGCAACTGCCTATATGAACTTCAATGGCGGAACGCTCAAGGCGGCGCAGAACACAAACAGCTTCATCGCCATCTCGACAGCGACGATTAACGGCGGCGGCGGCACAATTGATGACGGTGGTTATGCCGTTGGCATCGGCCAAGCCTTGACCGGCGTCGGCGCTCTCACCAAGATTGGCACGGGCAACCTGAGTCTCACAGGGGCCAATACCTATACCGGTGTGACAACCATCAGCCAGGGCACGCTTACGCTGGCCAACGGCGCGGCCATAGCCGACAGCAGCCCTGTCTTGCTGGCAAATGCGGCGGGCGTTTCGCTCGTCATCGGCAATTCCGAGGCCATTGGTTCGCTGGCAGGCGGCGGCAATCTGGGCGGTTCGGTCGTCATGGGTGGTCAGACCCTGACATCCGGCACCAACAACTGGAACACCACATTCTCCGGCACGATGACCGGCAGCGCGACATTCAAACAGGTGGGCACCGGCACGTTGACCTTCAACGCCGCGACAGTGACCATGACAACAGCCGTGGGCGGGCGCAGCTTCAACATTGAAGCGCCCGGCGCTGGCGCGACGATCATCATTACGAACAACTCCACCATAACACTGGGTGGAAATGTCGCGCTCGGTACATCGGTCAGCGGCAATGGGGGCAACATCATTCAATACAGCGGCACGTTGGCCGTCAATGGCTACGACGCAGCCGGCTATAACCGTGCATTCCAAATCGGAGAATATCCGATGGGAACCAGCACATACAGTCAGGCTGGCGGATCGCTTTATGTCACGAACGGACTGTTTTTCCTGCCTTGGAATGGAGCGCAGGGCAATTGGAACTTATTCGGTGGAACATCTGTCGTTTACCAAATCGCAGCCAATGGCGGCATCGGCTATCTGAACATGACAGCAGGGTTGGTGGTCATTGGGCAGGGCGGCATCAGCAATTTCGCCGGAACAGCAGTCTTCAATCTGGGCGGCGGAACAGTTTGCGCGTATGCGAATTGGCGTTCGAGTCTTCCGATGTATCTGACCGGCACCAACGGCCCGACGACGTTCGATTCCGGCGCGACGAATACGATAAGCCTGACCGGGATCCTGTCCGGCACGGGTGGCCTGACTAAGATCAGCAACGGCATTCTGTATCTCAATGCGGCCAACACCTACAGTGGCGAGACGGTCATTGCGGCAGGCAAGATACAGATTGGAACTGCCGGATCAATATTCGGTTCGCGCGTTGTCACGCTGACGAACAATGCCACACTGGATGTTGCGTCAAATACGTCGTACACGATTCAGGGCAACCAGACGCTGCAAGGCGCGGGCATCGTCAACGGCAGTCTCGTCATCAATGCGGGTGCGAAGATCATCCCGGGTTGCACGGTTGATGCGGACACCTTGGTTATCACGACGAATTTGACGCTGAACGGCGGAACGACCAACTGGTTCGATCTGGCCAATGTCACGACGACCGGCGGCGGCGTGAATGATTTGATTGTTATTAGCAACACGCTGACGGCAACCGCCACCGATGTTATCAACGTCATGCCATTTACCATGCTTTCCACGGGCATGTATACGATCATGACCTTCAGTGCGCGCAGCGGCGCGTTCTACACCAATGTTTATGTGCAGATCGGCGGCACGCTGTACCAAAGCCGCATACAGCCGATTTATACGGCCAATGCAGTCGTCCTAGACGGCAGCCAGTTTAATGGCACGATGCGGTGGAATTCGCAGAGTGGCGCGGCTTGGGATATTGCCACATCCACCAACTGGTACAACATGAATTCCGCCTCGGCAGGCGCGGTGTTCTTCAATAGTGACAATGTTTTGTTCGACGACACCTCCGCGCCCAGCCTGATCACCAATGTGACACTTGGCGTCACGGTCCTGCCGACCTCTGTAACGTTCAGCAACGACCTCGTTCAATACCGGCTCAGCGGCGCGGGCAGGATCAGTGGCGCAATCGCTCTTACGAAGACGGGAACCAACGCATTGATTCTGGCGACCGCGAATGATTATACCGGCATGACGTTTATCCAGAATGGCATCGTGCAAATGGGCGATGGCGGAACCGTCGGCCAGTTCGGCCCCGGGGCCATCACGAACGACGGACAGATCGTCATCAAACGCAGCAACGCGTACACCTTCACAAATATGGTCAGTGGAACTGGCTCGTTCAAGAACATGAACGCCGCCAACCTCACCATTAATTCAACCAATACCTTCGCCGGTGCGGTCATCATCAATGCTTCCAACAACACCTATACGATTGTGAACAACAATGACGCGCTTGGCGCGGGATCGTCTGTCACGGTGATTGGCCAGGGTGCTGGCATAGGCGTCGCGCTTCAACTGGTCAATGGCGTCGGTATTACGAACAAGACGCTCACGCTGAATGCGACAGGCAACGGGGCTACGTTGTACACAACCAGCACGGCGACGTGGAACGGAACGATTATCCCCGTCGGCGACAATCTGGCGCAAATTTATGGGGATACAGCCTCCGGAAATATGACAATTGCCGGACTTGTTACCAATAGTGCGTTCACGGGTACGATATTCTTCCGCGGCGCGTCGGGTACAGTCAATGTCAATGCCCCGATGCAGATTGGCGTTGGCATCGTCAACAAGACGGACACGGGAACGGTCGTCCTCAATGCAACCAACAACATTTGGGGCGCGACGCAGGTGTCCGTCGGCACGATGAGGATGGGTGCCGACAATGTTCTGCCAGCAACAACGCTGCTGACCATGGGACAAGCTGACGGCAACAGCCCGACATTCGATCTATATGGATTCGATCAGGCCGTCACCGGTCTGGTTCTCAGCTCGTCGGGCGGCACCAAAACGATCACCAGCAGCGTCGGGTCGGGTGAACTCACTGTTAGCAACAATATTGATTACACCTACACCGGCGCGTTGTCTGGTGGCTTGGCGTTGCGCAAGAGCGGAAGCGGGACATTGACGCTGAACAATGGCAACGCCTACACGGGCGGAACGGTCATCGTGAGCGGCAACTTGAAGTGCCAAACATACCAAGACGGACTGGGTCTTGGACCTGTGACCATCAATGCCGGCGCGACAAATGAGTGGGAACCGAGTACCGACAAGACCGTTGATAATAACTTCTTTGGCACAGGCACAATCTTGAAGTCGGGCACGGGCAACTTCAGGCTACTGTTGGCTGGTACGAACAATTTCTCGGGCAAAATCATCGTGACGAATTATTACTTCGTTCCGATTACAACGACAGCAATGGGCGGCGCACCGAACCTGACACTTCTCACCGGCGGCAAGATGGCCATCCCAGAACAGTTCGTTACGAATGGGAGCGCCTGCACGATCGGCAATCTATCTGGCGATACGACCGCCGTGATTGATCCGAATTACAACAATCCGACGCAGACGGCGGGCTTCCGCATTCTGTCCATCAATCAGACGGCGAGCAACACGTTTGCCGGTCAGATTCTGACGGGCACGGGCGGCGGACGCGACATCTTGGTTATCAAGGACGGCCCAGGCATGCTGACGTTGTCTGGCAACAACACGTATTCTGGCAGGACGGAAATTGTCGGCGGCACATTGCAACTGACCGGCATCGGCTCGATTAGCAACTCGATGTATGTCTTCCTGACGAACAATGTGACGTTCGATGTTTCGAAGGTTGCCGGTGGATACGTTCTTGATGAAGGACAGGCGCTCGCAGGCATTGGCACAGTTACAGGCGACGTAACCGCCGCAAATGGCTCGATTGTCAATCCGGGCGGAACCAATGCATCCGGTACGCTGACGTTCACGGACGATTTGACGCTCAATTCCGGTGTGACCAATGTGTTCACCTGGTCGGGCGACACGTTCGCCACCCAGGTTGTCAACGGCATACTCTCGCCGAATAATGCTTATGTCGTAGTTGATCCGATGGGGCCGTTGTCGAACGGCACCTTCGTTGTGGGCACATACTCGGCGGATAATGGCACCCGCTTCATCGCTTCGGCGGGCAATCTTGATCCGCTGACTGGAGGCTTCAAGACGATCAGCGTCACGAATGTTGGAAACAAGGTCATCCTGACGATCGCGGATCGCGGCAACCTCCGGTGGTACGGCTTGAACAACTACGGACCGAGCGCCACGACGTGGGATCTGGGTGTCGCCACGAACTGGTATGACATCAATTACACGCACGCCGGTATGACCTTCAACAACAGCGACGTGCTGTTCTTTGACGACACGCCGAATGTGACGAATGTCGTCACGCTCGTCGGCGCACCGGCCCCGTATTCGGTGACAATTACGAACAATGTAACAGCCTACACGTTCATTGGCGCAGGCAAGATCGCGGGATCGGGCTATCTGGTAAAAGACGGCACAAATACCCTGACGATCCTCAACACGAATGACTACACAGGCGCGACAACAATCAATCTCGGAACGATCCAAATTGGCGATGGCAATGCCGATGGCGGCATAACGGCCAGCACGATCACGATCAGCAATAACGCGGCGCTGACGTTCTATCGGAACGACTCCGGCGCCTCACCCTATACAATAGCGAATAATTTTGCGGGCAATGGAGCCATCAATTTCATTGGCATCGGCACGAGCAACAAGAGCAGCTATCAGTTGACGGGCACAGGATCTTCTTTCACGGGCACGATCAATGTGGTCGAGGCTTCTTTGCAGATGGGAAGTGCGGCGGTCTTGCAAGGTGCGACGATCAATGTTGCAGCGGGTGATGATGAGTATTCCAGCGGCCAAGTGTACTTCCAAACGGGCGGAATTTACACGCAGGCGCTGATCGTTGCGGGTTTAGGCTGGTTTGACAGCCAGACCAACAACGGCGCGATCCGCCTGCGCGGCCGGCCGGTTGTGACCGGTCCGATCACGATCACGAACAATGCGCGTATCGGCGCGTGGAAAGGCGAAGGTGGCGCGATCAACGGCCCCATCAGTGGCAATTACGAAGTCGAGTTCTATGGCGGCGACACCACCGCCTACATCACCAACGGGCCGACAGCGACCAATAACTATCTACAGACGCGCATCACGCGGGGCAACATTTGGGCGGGCAGTACGAACGCCTTCAGCCGCGGGCCGATGAATGTCGCCAGCGGCAATCTCAATCTGAACGGCTATGACTTATCGTTCAGCATGTTGACTGGTGCGGTTGGCACGGTCGTGCGCAACATGAGCGCCAGCCTGCCGGCGACGTTGACCATTGGCGATAACAACAACAGCACGTATAACGGCTGGATTGTTGACGGCGCGGCAGGAACGCTTGCGTTGAACAAGGTCGGCAGCGGCGAAATGGTCCTGAATCCGGGCCGCTGCGAGACGTACAGCGGCGGCACGATCGTCAACGGCGGTACACTCACGTTGAACTACGGCGATGGCGGCCAGAACTTGGGAACCATCAAGGGTGTGCTGACGATCAACACTGGCGCGACTGCCCGCGTGATGGCGGCGAAAGGCCTCGGCTTCCCGACGGTGACGTCCGGCAATGTGACGACAGTCTACATCAATCGCGGCGTCTTGCTTGGGGATACCGCCATGGGCGCGAATGGCGGCATGGGCGGGGGCCAGACGGTCTATATGCAGGGTGGCGAGATTAGGTCCAACAACGGCACCAACAACCTCACCGCCTCTGGATGGCGTGTCGCGGCCAACGGTCCCGACTGGGGAATCTATGTCCTGTCCAATGCGCTAAGTTCGGTGATCTCCGGACGCGTGATGTTCGATACGCAGGGCCGGTTCGATGTGCAGGACGGCGTGGCGGCGACTGACTTGCTGGTTAGCGCGGCTATGACCGACGGCATTGGCGCGGGCACGCCGACCAACGGCTTCTCCAAGTCCGGTGCGGGCCTGATGACGATTACCGGTACGAATCTCTATCATGGCATGACGATCATATCGAACGGCACGCTGCAGCTTGCCGGCAATGCGATTATCACCAATTCGCAGACGATCCTCATCGGCACGAATGCGATTCTGGATGTTTCTCCAATGGTTGGAAATTACAGACTGGCAAACTTCCAACAATTGGAAGGCTACGGATTGGTCACGGGTTCGATGACGGCCGCATCCGGCACGATCATCATGGGTGGCGTATCCAATGCGGTCGGCACGCTGTCATTCTCGAACGATCTGACGATGGCGACAGGCCAGACAAACAAATTCTGGTTGAGCACGAACACGGTTGCTGGCAATGACAAGATCATCATTGGTGGAAACCTCAATCCGAATGGAGCGACCATCACGATCCTGCCGACTTCGTTCATGACCAATGGCGTGTACACGCTCTATACGTATGGCGGGACGCTGGGAAGCTACTTCAGCACGAACGTGGCCGCGCCGTCACGCGCTGTTTACACGCTGCAGTATGACACGCCGAATCAGGTCAATCTGGCCATATCTGCCGCCGGTGCGCTGTCCACGACGCTTGTATGGAACTCCACCAGCAGCGGGCTGTGGGATGTCGGCGTCAACAAGAACTGGACGAACCTTCTCACCGCCACGAGCGACTTCTTCTATACGGGTGATTCAGTCACCTTCGACGACAGGAACGTCGGCAGCGGTCAGATCACCAACATCACGTTGGTCGGCGGTCTGTCACCGCGATACATCACGGTCTCCAATGATTTGTTGGTCTATACATTCAATGGCGGAACACTAACGAACGGCAGTCAGACGATATTGAACAAGGTTGGCACGAACGCACTCATCATAACCACCGCCAGCAATACCATCAATCAGTTGAACGCGGCGGGTGGCGCGGTGACGTTGAACGGCAACGCCTATCTGCGTGTAGGAAGCAGTCTGCAGGTCGGAAACAGCGGTATTCCTAGCGGCACAAATGGTACGTTGAACATACAAAACAACGCCGTTCTCTCCACAACCAGTTTGCTTTTGGGCAATCAAAATGGAGGCCTCTACAACGGTGTCGTCAACCAATCCGGCGGCGTGGTCATGTACACGGGAAGTGGATCCACCTTCCGCGTCGGGCTTTGGGCCAATGAGACGAGTACGTACAACATGGTTAGCGGTCTTCTGACGGTCTCGAACGACATCGTCTATGTCGGTTGGGACGGCGGCGGCGTGTGGCAGATGTCCGGCAGCACGGCGACGGTTTACGGCGTGCAAGTCTCCGGCGGCGGCGGCGGTGGACACGGCGGAACGGGCGTCCTTGTGCTTGCCAGCGGCAGGCTGGAAATCGGCGGCGGCGGCATATTGAACCGCAGCGGCTATGATTCCGAATATTTCGGAGGTGCCACGCTCGTCGGTCTGGCAAGCTGGACGGCGGCGGCGAACATGCAACTCACCGGCACCAACGGCATGACGACGATTGATACACTCACAAATACGATGACTTTGACTGGCTATCTCTCCGGGACTGGCGGTATCAGCAAAGTTGGAGTGGGCACGCTGACGCTGGGCTACAACAGCAATACACTTAGCGCCGGCACTGTCATCAACGCGGGCACTGTAACCGTTTCTGTATCTGGCAGCAATCTCGGCACGGCGCTCGGCGTGAGCCGGCCGGTGACAGTTCAAACGGGCGCGGTTCTGCGACTGGCTGTCGGCGACGCATTGGGCTGGTATGCCGGCAATCCCAACCCGTTCGTCATCAATGGCGGCACGATGACAATCGCCGCAGGCGTTCACGCTTCCGTCCTCAACTACGGCGTTACAATGAATGCCGGCACGATCACTTCGGAAGGCGCGGGCGACGGGACAGGCAATTACATCTTTGATGGCAACATCACGACCTTGGCTAACGCCAGCCCGTCCTATATTACTGCGCAAAGCATCTTCCTGCGCGCCGGCGGCACGTTCAATGTGGCGGCAGGTGGCGGGGCGGCCGATCTGATCGTCATCTCCTCGTTCACCAACGGTCTTGCCATCACGAAGAGCGGCAATGGCATCATGGTCCTCTTTGGTGACAGCAGAGGCTATAACGGAACAGTGACAGTCAACGGTGGTACGTTGACTGTCAACAATGGCACCGGTTCCGGCACGGGCAGCGGCACGGTGAACATCAACGCCGGCTATCTGGCCGGTACGGGCACCATCTCCGGTGTGGTCAGCAACAACGCCGGCGGCACGCTCTCCCCCGGCACGAACGGCCTCGGCGTATTCACGGTGGGCAGCCTGACGCTGAATCCCAAGAGCACGAACGTCTGGGAATTTGACGTGAATACCAATGATATGCTCGTTGTGACTAATAGCGGCGGCCTGACCGTCAACGGCGGCGCGTTCCTCCTCTATTCCAATGGCACGACTTCGACGTTCGTGCCTGCCACGGGTGCTGTCTATAATCTGGTTCAATATACAGGACCCGTTTCCGGTGCTGGTCCGAGCGCCTTGTATGTGGCCAATCCTCTTCCGGGGTACTCGTACAGCTTTGTGACTAATGGCGGTTATTTGCAATTGAGCATCGGTTCGTCGAAGCCATGGACCGGCGGCGGCGCAGATACGTACTGGCTGACGGCCAACAACTGGGGCGGAACGATTCCTTCGCCGGGCGACATTTTGTCCTTTGGCGCGCCGTTCAATACGATCAACACGAATGATTTTGCGGCGAACACGCGTTTTGGAATCAACTTCACGAACAACGCGGGTCTGTTCACGCTCAACGGAAACGCCATCACATTGTCCGCCGATGTGAACAACCTGAGCCCGGCCAGCCAGACGATGACCATGCCGCTGGTTCTTGATACTACAAACCGGAATTTGAATGCGCAAAACGGCAACCTCACCCTCACCGGTCCAATCAGCGAAACCAACGGCGCGTGGGGCATCGTGCTTACCGGCCCGAATACTGTAACACTGGGCGGCGTCAATACGTACAGTGGCGCGACGGTCGTCGCGGCGGGCACACTGCAATTGCAACAGCCGGCGGCTTTGACGTTCTCGCCGACAAACATCCCCGGCCTCCTGGTCTGGCTGGATGCGAATAATGTGACCGGCGCGGGAAATCCAGAGGATCAGACCCCGCTGACTTCGTGGGTGAATCTCGCGCCGAGCAGTCCTGCTGGTAATTTCACCAACGTCGGCGGCACGCCGTATCTGAATTGGACGGCGAACAAGATGAACAAGAACAGCTTCGTCCACTTCCAGAACGGACCGATGTTCACGAATGACTATAACTTCGGTAATAACAATTCAGTGATTTACATTGGTCGCCTGACCGGCGGTTCGAACAACCGGTTTGTCTCCTGCTACAGTACTCCGAACTGGCTGCTCGGATATGACGGCGGTTATATGAATCGGGCCTACTTCAACGTTGCGGTCAGCATGCCCAATGATGCTCTTGATTATTGCAACCATCTCTATGAAGGACTCATTGACTCGGCGGGCGTTGGTTACGCCTACAATAACGGCAACCTCCTGGGCGGGCCTGTTGCCGGAGGCCAGGGTCCCTCTGGCCTGCACCTTGGCGGCCGCGCGGATGGTTCTCAGAACTCCTACGGTGATGTGGGTGAACTCTTCGTTTTCACCAATGTGCTGACGACCGCCCAACGGGTGCAGATTGAACAATACATGCAGGCCAAGTGGTGGGGCGTACTGCCTTCGACGACCCCGCTCAATCTGGCCAGTAACGGCGTAACCTTCAATCTCAACGGAGTCAACCAGACCGTCGGTTCGCTGACTGGCGTGCAGGGCAGCACGCTTGCTCTCAATGGCGGCGCGTACCTGACCGTCGGCCAGGATAGCAGCAGCCAGACGTACGCCGGCAATATCACCGGCAGCGGCGGAATCTACAAGATAGGCAGCGGCGACTGGTCGCTCATCGGCACAACGGCCAACACCTATACCGGCGACACCGTCGTCAGTCGCGGTGCGCTGGCGCTTTCCAAGACCGGCGCGGTGGCCATCCCGGGTGACTTGGTGATTCTCAACAGCCTAGCTCCGAATGTCTGGGCGACAGCAGACAACCAGATCGCCAGCAATAAGTTGCTGATATTCCAGACGGAAGTCAACAACACCATCGCCAGTGGCCGTTTCAGCCTGGAAGGCACGGCGCAGTCCGTTGCCGGCCTCATGTCAACCTATACCAATGCCTCCTCCGTTGTCCAGAATTCGTATCCGACTGTCGGCGGTCCGACCAACCTCGGCACCTCAGTCCTGACCATTACCGGCTCTGGCAACTACACCTTTGACGGCTACATGCGCGATGGCACTTCCGGCAAGCTCTCCGTGAACATGATCGGAAGCGGCAATCAGATGCTGCGCGGCGGCGGCGGCTTCCTCACATACACCGGTCCGACGGCTGTTTCCAACGGTACGCTGACGCTGTGTAATCCGGCGGCTTTCAATAGCCTGATTACCGTCAGCAGCACGGCCGCGCTCGTGTTCACGAATACAGGTTCCTATACCTACAGCGCGAGCGTCGCCGGCACGGGGCCGTGGACCATGAATGGCCCGACCGTAACTAACAATGGTTCTTATACCATGACCGGCAATAATACCAACTATGTCGGCACGTTGGTACTCACGAACAATGCCCGCTTTGGTGTGGGCAGCGCTAATGCACTGCCGGGTTCTGCGGCGACGATTTACGCGACATCATGCGGAACGAATCTCCTGAGCGGCGGGCAGGTCTATATCAACACCGCACCCAACTCCGCGCCCACGATTCACATCGCCGGGCTTGGCTGGATGGAGTCAGCTGGTGGTGGCAACAATCTTGGCGCGATACGCATTGAAGGCGGTGTTACGTTCAGCGGTCCCGTCATTCTTGATGATAATGCGCGTATCGGCAACTGGGGAGGCGATGGCACCATCGCTGGTGCGATTAGCGGAAACGGCAACCTTGAATTGTGGAATGCTAATGCCGCACATAATCTCTACCTGGCCGGCAGCCAGAATAATACATACACGGGCGACACCATCGTGGCGACATTGGCTTATTTGCGTCCGCAGAAGACCAGCGGCGTTGTTGCGATTCCGCACAACCTGCAATTCGGCAATTCCTCGCAACAGCTCTATGTCCGCTTCTACAAAGGCAATGACAACCAGTTCACCAATGGCGCGACAGTCTATTTCAATTCCCCGGATAACGATTGGGCTCGGTTCGAACTGGACAGCACGACACAGACGCTCGGCAATGTTGTCATGGCGTCCAACCTGACCGGAGGTATCATCCAGAATTCTGAATGGGCGTATGAAGGCTGGTCAACAAGTTGCACAGGATTGCTGGTTCTCACGGCCGCGACCGGCAATCAATGGAATGCGTACTTCCGTAATGGTGGTGGCACAGATTACGGCAAACTGGCCTTCACGTTGCGCAGTCCCGGCGGATCGTTCATATTGGGTGGTAGCAATGGTGGTCGCGTGACGCATTCCGGCAATACAAGGGTTGAAGCCGGCACGCTCACGCTGATGGACTGCACGGGTTATGTCAGCCCCGTTGACGTCAGCAGTGGCGCGACAAACATATTCAATTCCACCGCGCCGAACGATGGGACTCCCGACTGGGGATATACCAATCTGCTGACTGGCGCTGGCACGGTCGTCAAGGCGGGCACAGGCTGGTTCCATATCAATAAAGGAACGGTCGCAATGTCTGGTCAGATCAACGTTCTCGACGGCATCATGTCAGGCAACACCGGTGGTTCGATTTGGACCGGCAATACGGCCAGTCTGGATATCAGTGCTCCCGCCGTATTCTCACCGCACGGTAACGCCGTGACGATCGGCGCGCTCGCCGGCGCGGGGACGGTCAGCAACATCGGCAATGCCGTATGCACGTTCACCTTCGGTGCAGCCGACCGCGGCGGCCTGTTCTCGGGCAACATTGGCAACAATGGCAATGCTCTTTCCCTGCTGAAGATCGGCACGAACACGCAGACGCTGTCGGGCATCGGCAAGCATACGGGCACGACGACGATTCAGGGCGGCTCGCTGGCTCTCGCCGGCAGCGGCTCAATCAGTAATTCGCCGTTGATCACGCTGCAAAGCAACGCGACCTTCGATGTTTCAGCCGTTGGAAATTACACCCTCGCCAACTTCCAATCATTGGAAGGTGTCGGAATCATTACGGGCAGTCTGACGGCGGCGGCGGGTTCCACAATCCGGCCTGGCGGCACGGGCGTTGTCGGTACGCTGACATTTGCGAACAGTCTGACCAACAGCACCAGCACAACGAATATCTTCGATGTGGGCGCTGGCATGGCCTACGACCAGATGATCATCAGCGGACAGTTGTCGCCGAACGGCGCGACGGTTGCCATCAATCCGTTGAACGCGTTGACGAATGGAACATATATTCTGGGAACTTATGGCACAGTGGTTGGCGGTTTCAACTGGCAGGCCGTGAACCTGAATTCTACGCTTGGCGGCTCCAAGACGCTGACCATTCAGACCGTGGGCAATCAGATTCGCCTTGTGGTGACCAGCCGCGGATCGCTGTTGTGGTATGGCCTGCAGAGCTACGGCCCCACCGGTACGAACTGGGATGTCAACATCTCTACGAACTGGTACGACATGATCACGATGACAACCGGACTGACGTTCTTCGCTGGCGACTCCGTGGTGTTCGATGACACAACAGGTGTAAATACCAACGTCGGCCTGATCGGCACGTTGGCACCGTCGTCCGTGATCTTCAGCAACATGGCCAATTCCTATACGCTGGCGGGCAGCGGACTGATCGGCGGCACGACGGAAATTCTCAAGACTGGCGGCGGCGCGGTCACGCTCCTGACGGCGAATACGTTCACTGGCAAGACGACGATCGCCGGCGGCACCATCAGCATCCTTGCGGAAAGCGGCCTGGGTGCCACGCCAGGCGCTGCAGTCACGAATCAGTTGTCCATCAACGGTGGCACGCTGAAACTCCTGACGAACGTCACAATCAGTGCAAACCGAGGCATGTCCATCGGCGTGTCGGGCGGCACGGTTGATTCGTCCGTTGTATCGAACAATTCAACTATTACGATCAGTCCGATCATTGCGGGAAGCGGCCCGCTGATTCTCAACGCGAATGGCGACACGTCGGATTCGGGCGGCGGCTTGGGCGGTAATCTTTACCTTGGAAATGTCGGGAATACGTTCTCTGGCGCAATAACCATCAATTCCGGCGTTGTTAACTTCAATGCCGACAGTTCCTTCGGTAACGTCACCAATCAGATTACCATAAACAGCGGCGGCCTTGTGGCCACGGGCAACCGTACACTCAGCCGTCTGGTCACCCTTGGTGCCGCCAGCGGCAGTGATGTTGTGTTCCGTACGTACGGTAACTCGAGTTTCCTCGTGTACAGCAACATCGTCGGCAACGGTAATATCCGCCGTACGGATGGTGGCACGAATATCTTTTACGGCAATCTGTCGAATACCGGCAGCTTCATTCAGGCGGCCAACGCGGTCACATGGCTTCTTGGCACCAACACCTACTCGGGTGGCACGATTCTCCGGGGTGGTGGCACACTCATCATCAACCAGTTGGGCGATACCAATCCGAGCGGCATCAGCACCAATGGATTGTTGACCTTCAATAACGGCACGTTGCGTTATGACGGCGTTGCGAGTGTTACCACCTTCCGTACGGTTACCAATGTCGGAATAGCGTACTGGACGGTTACAAATGCTTCAGCCAACGTAACACTCGCCGGTCCGATGTCCGGCCCCGGTCAGGTATTCATTCAAGGCGCGGGAACAATGATCTGGTCCAATAACATGACGACAATCTCCGGCGGCGGCTTCGATTGCAGGATCACTTCGCTCACGCTCACCAATGCTATCCTGACCAATTCCGCGAACGTGAACGACTACATCGCCGACAATGCAGGCTTCGTTTCAACCCTCAACCTGCAGGGTAACAGCGCCTACTACCGCGATGCCAGTAGCAGTACTCTCGTTCTCGGAAACAATGCCGGCAGCAAAGGAACCCTAAATATTGGGGACAACGCCTTGTTCAAGGGCATTTATCGTATGAATCTTGGCAATAGCTCAGGTGCCACCGGCATCGTCAATCAGACGAGTGGAACCTTCTTCATGGGCAACGATGTTTATGTCGGCAATGGCGGCCTCGGAATCTACAACCATACTGGCGGCACCTACACCAATACGGGAGGCTATACCTACGTGGGGGTGAACGGGACCGCAACAGGTTGGTTCTATCAAGTCAACGGTCCTGCCTATGTTCAAGGCAACCTGGTCGTCGGCCATAACAATGGCGCGCACGGCATGTTCTACCACCTCGGCGACTCCGTAACTGTTGCTGGTCCTATGTACGTTGGTAACAACGCCGGAGCATTCGGCGGATACTATCAAACGAACGGTTCGCTGGCTGTTAGCGGTGAATTTGACATAGGTTATGCAGCGGCTGGCGTCTATGGGTTCTATCAGTTGAGCGGTGGTTCGGCGTCAGGCGCCAATTGGCAACAGGCGGCCCGCAACGGTCTCGGCTTGATCTATCTACTCGGCGGCACGAATAACCTGACCAGCGCCGGCAACGGCCTCGTCCTCGGCAACGGCAGTGGTACGGGTGTGGTGTACATCGCCGGTGGCCAGATGAATGCCGCCGGGCGTATCGGTCTGGGCTGGGCGGGCACGGGACGCGCCGAACTCACCATCGCCACCAATTCAGTGGTTATCATCGGGCAGGGAGGTGTCTTCTTCAACAATGGCGGCACAACCCTCGGTATTCTCAATCTAAACGGCGGCGTGCTGGCGGCGTCGAACGTGTACAGGAATGCAGCCGGTGGCTATGGCATCGTCAACTTCAACGGCGGCACGCTCCGCGCCTTGGGAAGCCAGATACTTATGGGCGGCGGCACACCTGGCGCGGGCGCGATCGACGCGGCCTATGTCTATCCTGGCAATGCCGTAATTGATGACAATGGCCTGACTGTCACGCTGGCACAGCCTCTCATCCCGCCGCAGGGTCAGGGCGTTACCAGTCTCACATGGAACGGCAATGTTTCCGGCTATATCGGCGCGCCTCATGTGTTCATCAGCGGCGGTGGCGGCAGCAACGCGACGGCGGTGGCCTTGTTCGACTACACCAGCGGCACAGTGACCGGCGTGGTGCTCACCAGCGCGGGTGCGGGCTACACAGACGTTCCTTCAGCTTCGCTTATTGGTGGCGGTATGCCCAGCAACGGAACCGCCGTTACGGCCTCAATTGGCGACAATGCCAGCGGCGGTCTTGTCAAGTACGGGTCGGGTGCCTTGATGCTGATTGCCACCAACACCTATACCAATGCGACTGTCGTGAACGCTGGCACGCTGATGATTCTCGGTTCCGGCACCCTCGGCGCGGGTTCCTATGGCGCCAATATCACCAACAACGCAACCTTGATGTTCAGCCGCTCCACACAGACCCTTGCCAGCGCCATCTCTGGAACAGGCACGTTGACGGTGACAACCAACGCCCTGTTGAGCGTCGCCGGCCCCGACAGCACGTTCAGTGGCGGCACGACGGTTACCAATGGCGGCTTCTTGTTCGCCAACTACGGTGCGGCTGCCAGCCTGGGTTCCGGGTTGGTGATTGTGGATTCCGGCGGAACGCTCGGCGGAACGGGAATTCTTGAAAATGCGGTCAAAGTCAATGATGGCGGCTCCATCTGGCCAGGCTCTACAACCAACAGTATTGGCACGCTCACGATCACGTCAAATCTCACCCTGAGCTTCGGCACTACTAACATCTTTGATCTGACAGTGGCTGCGCCATATGATCAATTGGTTGTAGGCGGCACGCTCACGCCAAGCAATGCCTACATCGGCGTCAGACAGGTTGCCGCGCTCACAAACGGCACCTATCTCATTGGCAGCTTTGGCACGTTGTTCGGCAACTTCGTCCCGGCTGCCGTCAATCTTACAACGACGAATCCTCTGACCATGACGGTCTCGACGGTCGGCACCAACATCTACCTGACAGTGGCGCCGCGCGGCATCCTGAACTGGATTGGATTGAATACCGATCCGAATGGCGCGAAGTGGGACAACAACATCAGCACGAACTGGTATGACACTACGTATGCCAACTCCGGCCTGGCCTTCAGCTATAATGACATTGTCGTCTTCTCCGATTCGAACGCGCTCGATTCGACGGCGCAGACCAACGTCAACATCGTCGGCGTTGTCCTGCCGCAGCGGATAACCGTCGCGGCGACGAACAACAACTTCACGTTCAGCGGTGGCACAATCGCCGGACCCGCATCCCTCCTCCAATCTGGCCCGGCCACCCTGACGTTCGACGGCACAAGCACGAACCTGTTCACGGGCGGAATCACCGTGACCAACAACGCGGACTTGATCCTCGCGGCCGGCGGCATTCTCAACGGTGGCCCGTTGTCTGTGGCAGGGACCGGCTCTGTGGTGACACTCAATGGCATCTATAACAACAACACAAGCACCGGCGTCGTCCAGATTCTTAAAGAAGCGGTTGTGAACTTCAGCGGCACGGGTGTTGTGGGCAACGCGGGAACGCTTGCGAGCTATCAGCCGAACGTGATGATCGGCTTGAACAGCACCGGCACGCTCAACATCACGGGCGGTTCGCTCATGCTGACCGGAGGCTGCGGCATGGTGGTCGGTAGCGGCGTCGGCGGCAACGGAATCCTCAACATCACGGGCGGAACGCTGACAATTACAAACAACATTACGACCTCGGTAAACGGCAGTTGGTTCATCATCGGATACGCTGGCGCAACCGGCGGCGTGGTAACGGTGTCGAACGGCGGCGTTCTCAACGTTGGTTATGGTGGCGGCAGAGTGTTCATCGGCGGCGGCGCTACTGGCACTCCGTGTGGTACCGGCACGCTTACGGTCGCAACGGGTGGTGCGGTGAACATTGGCCCGGGCGGACCGTTCCCCAATGAGGCTCTCTACTTCTCTGGCTATCAAGGCAAGGGCACGCTGAATCTGAATGGTGGAACACTGACCCTGTCGCGTAATATCGTCATCGGCACAACGTCGGTCGGCTCCGTGCTCAATTTTGCGGGCGGCACAATGGCGGCGGGCGCGAATTTTGCGATATACAACAATGGGAACCTGATCTTACGTGACCAGAACAATGGCGCTTACTTTAATCCGAACACCTTCACAATCACGGTGGCGGGACCGCTCGTCAACCCGGGCGGCAGTACGGGCGGTGTCGTCATCAACAGCGGGAATGCGGCCGGCTCGGTGATATTTAGTAACGCAGCCAATACATATGCCGGTGGAACCATCGTTAACGCCGGTATTCTCCGCGTGGCGGCGGGCGGCAAGCTGTATTCCAACCAAGCGGGCAATGCTCCAACTGGCGTGGTGGTCAACGCGGGCGGCGTCTTCTCGTCGGATAGCTGGGTATGGCAGGGCAGCCTCGGGACGCTGCCGTTCACGAACAGCCAGTTCGTCTTCAATGGTGGCTCGATCCTCTACAACGGCGGCGATTCACCAAGCGACACGAACAGCAGTCGTGCGTTCACCATCGGCGCGGCTGGTGCGATTCTCGATGCCCAGAATACCGACACGAATGTCTGGCGGCTCACGGATGGTGGACAACCGCTGGCAAGTCTCGGCGGCACGCTGACGTTGCAGGGCACGAACACCGCCCAGATGGACAAGGCAATTCCAGGGATTGGAAATTTGGTGAAAACAAATTCCAATGTTTGGAAACTCACGACAAACAGCACGTATTCGGGCATCACGACAATCAGCGGCGGCACGCTGATGTTTGTTGGCGCGGGTTCCGCCACGAATACGTCCCTTATAATCATAACTAACAATGCAGTGCTCGATGTCACGCAAGCAACGGGCACATACACGTTGCGAGCGGGCCAGACCTTGGCGGGCGTCGGCTTTGTCAACGGCAATTTCAATGTCACCAATGGTGCGGTTGTCACGCCCGCCGGTTCAAATACGGTTGGCGTTTTGAATTTCACCAACGGCACGGTCACGTTTACGGCGGGTGCAACCAACCTCTTCGAACTCGGCGCGACGACAAACGCCGGGACGTTCGATCAGATGGTTGTCAGCAACCTCGCTCCGAACGGCGGAACGATTGCCGTGGCGGCGCTGGGCAATCTCACGAACGGTATATACCGCATCATCCAGTACAGCGGGGCCTTGAATGGTTACTTCAACACTAATGTGTCACTCGCTGGCGGCGCTTCGCCTCGCGCAAACTTCGCACTTAAGTATGACGATCCGGGTTATGTCGAATTGATCATCACGAACGCCGGCGCCGCGGCCAGCCTTGAGTGGATTGCCACCGCAGCATCCGGTATCAATGCGTGGGATTCCGCCATTACACCGGATTGGTTCAATATTGCTAACCTGACCACCGACTATTTCTTCAGCGCCGACTCCGCACTGATTGACGACCGCACCGTCGGCGTGCAGACGAATATTTCCATTAATACCACAGTGATGCCGTCTTTCACGTTGATTACAAACAGCCTGAATCAGTTCATCCTCAGCGGCGCGGGCAAGATCAGCGGGTCTGCTTCTGTCGTGAAGATTGGAACGAATTTGTTGACGATAACTGCGAACAATGACTTCAGCGGGCTAATGACGATCGGTGCCGGTTCGGTTCAGATCGGCAACGGCGGCACATCCGGCCAGATCAGTGGCGGCAATGTCGTTCTCAGTAATGGCACAACGCTCACCTTCTATCGCAGCAATGCGTCCTTGGGCATACCCAATACTATCAGCGGCAATAGCGCTATAATCTTCAAGGGAACCGGCGCGCCCTCACAGAGCGACTACCTGCCTACCGGAAACAACACTGGCTTCACCGGCACCATTACAATCAACCTTGCCCGCGTCCGGATTGACAGCAGCGCGGCAACCAATTCGATCAACACCGCGTCGAGCATCACCATCTTAAATGGCAGCGGCATCCTCTTGGGCAACAGCAGCGGAACGACACTTACAAATGCGCTCTCCATTGCCGGTCAGGGCTGGCCGGAAGCCTTGGGCAATGCTGGAGCGATTCGTCTGGAAAATGGCAGCGTTCTTTCCGGCCCGATCACGCTGGCCGCCAACTCGCACATCGGAGTGTGGACAACCGCCAGTTCCAATACGATTACGGGAACAATCACCGGGCCTGCCTACGAACTGGAACTCGGTGTGTCAGGCGGCAATACAAACAGCGTGATCTGTCTGGTGCCTGGCAATGCCAATAACTATGCGTCCAACAGGATTTCCGGCGGCATCGCCGTGGCCGGCAACACGAACGCCTTCAGTTCCGGCGGCCTGACGATGAATGGCGGCACGCTGCAACTGAATGGCTTCAACTACTCGTTCAGCAACCTGCTCGGCGCGGCGGGATCCATCCAAAATGGCAGCAGCTCCTCAAATGCCGTGATGACAATTGGCGCGGATACGAACATCCAGTCCAGTTATGCCGGCACGCTGTCCGATGGAAGCTCCAAGACACTGGGATTGGTCAAGATCGGCACTAACACGCTGGCGCTGTCCGGGATCAATTCCTTCGGCGGTGGCACGATCATCAGTAACGGCCCGATTGTGTCCGGAAGCGGGTCTTCCGGCAACGCGGCGATTCTTGTCGCGAATACTAACGCCTTGGGAACAGGCGTGGTGACGATTGCTTCAGTGCAGAGCCTGCGCGCTCTCGAGTTCAACATCACGGGCGGCGGCAAGGTTCTTAACAAAATCGCCCTGCCTTCTTTCGCATCGTTTGCCACCAATAACCAGATTGGCATTCAGGGAAGCGACGACACCAGTGTGTTCAGTTTGCTTGGCACGATCACGGGTGGCAACACGAACCTGATTCTGTTCCTCGACTTCGGCAATAGCGCAAGCAAAGGCGTCATGCGGTTGGGCGGCGTCAATGATTTCATCGCGACAACAAACATTGTCAACAAAGGCGTGCTGGCGATCAAATCTGACAGCGCCCTGGGCAATATCAATAACGTGCTGGCGCTTGACCAGGGAAGCACAAACGGCGAACTGCGGTTTGACGGTTCATTCACCGTTGGCCATCCGATTCGCATCAAGAATCAGGCGGCGTTTGATGTCTTGGGCGCGAATAATGGCGGCGCATTGCCCGACACAGCCAACAGCGTGAGCATCACGAGCACTGTATTTGGCACAGGCAGTTCGCTGGTCGGAATCCGGGGTGGAACCAACAACGGAACGGTCTCATTCGGCTCGCTGTCCTTGAGCGGCAACAACACATTCGATAATCCGTTGCTCGTCAACAGGGACGTCAAGCTGATCGCCGCCTCTACGAATGCACTGGGATCGGTTTCCGGCGGCGTGACGGTGAACTCGAACGGAACACTGGCCCTCAACAACGTCGGCATCTATGCTCTGACCGAGCCGATTCAACTCAACGGTATCGGCGTATTGACCAACGGCGCAGGCGTTGGCGCGCTGGAAAATATTGGCGGCAACAACAACTTCAACGGCACGATTGCCTTCAATTCCAATGCGTCCATCGGTGTCTCATCCGGCAGCTTGACGCTCGGCGGAATCATCAGCGGCACGGGCAGTTTCACCAAGGTTGGCACAGGTGTGTTGACGCTGACAAATAATAACGCCTTCGTCGGAAACACAGTTGTCAGCAACGGGACATTGACGCTTGTCGCACCCGGCGCAATCACGAGCAGCCCGAACATCACCGTCAGCGGCATCGCGACGATGAATGTCGTTTCTGTTTCTGGTGGCTTCGGCCTGAAGGGCGGACAGATCCTGCAAGGCAGCGGTCAGGTTGACGGCAATATCACAGCGACAAACGGCGCGGGACTCAGCCCGGGCGTCGGAAACCTCGTGGGCACACTGACCATCAACGGCCACCTGACCGAAACCGACTTAGCCACGAACTACTTCACTCTGAGCACCAACGGCGATGTTGGCGGCGGAATGAACGATCTGGTCAACATTACCAGCAACCTGACGATTACCTCGAATGACCGCCTGTATTTGACTCCGTTGACGGTGTTCACGAACGGCGCCACATACCGCCTGATAACGTACGGCGGGACGCGCAGCGGCACGTTCAACACCGACGTTGTGACGCCGCAACGCGGAACCTACAACATCACGTACCCGTCTGGCGCGGTTGATATCGGCATCTCAAACTTGGGTCTTGGTGGCACGTTACGGTGGAATTCGACCAATGATGTCGTCTGGCAGAACGGTTCTTATGGCAACAAGAACTTCTATAACTTCGGCACCACGGCGATTGACTATTTCTTCAACGGTGACAGCGTGGTCTTTGACGACACGATTGGCCTGACAAATCTTGTCACGCTTTCCGGCGTGCAGCCCGTCTCGCCCGCGTCACTGGTGTTCTCGAACAGTCTGCGCGCCTATGTCCTCAACGGACCCGGTGCGATTACCGGCAGTTGTTCCATGCTAAAACTTGGCACGAACAGCGTCTTGATGGCTGCAACGAACGGCTTCTCGGGTACTGTCACACTCAGCCAGGGCATTATCCAGATGCAGAACAGCGGCGCCCTGGGCGTAAACAACAGCATCACCATCGGCGATACAAATTCAATTGCGACAGCGGCGATTGGGTTGATTGCGGATGCCAGCAGCGTGACCGTGTCGCAGTCGATAACGGTAACGACAAACATCGCCGGAACGATAACCGTTGGATCAGACGCCGGCACGGTCGTTGACTTGTTCGCAGGTGCTATCACGATGAATCGCCCTGTGACTCTGCAAGGCATGAACACGGACCGCACGGAGTATCAGGGTCCCTTCACTGGCTTTGTTAGCAACCTAACCATCACGGGCGGCAACAGGACCAAACTCAATCCTGTCGGCGGCATGGTGAACCTGTTGTCGGGCTTTGGTGTCACCGGGGCGGGTTGGCGCGTGAACAACAACGCATTGAGCAGCCCGCCGTTTGCGGCTGACGTCTTGACGCTTACGGATGGCACGAATAGCGAGGCGCGAAGCGCATTCTACACAGCGCAATTCAATCTCACCAATGGATTCATCGCCAGATTCACGTACACGCCTTCAGGCAACAGGGGTGCTGACGGGGCCTCATTCATCATCCAGAACTCTGGCTCTGGAACCAATGCGATTGGCGCCAGCGCTGCTGGCCTTGGCTATAGCGGCATTGCCAACAGCATGGCGGTAGGTATCTGTATCTATGCGCCGAACACCCAGGGTATTAAGCTTATGACCGGCGGAACGGGCGCAACGGCTCCATACTACGCGGTATTGCCTGTCAATCTGGTCACCAATGGCAACCCGATTGACTTTACGGTCGCCTACGATCCTTCGTTCCAGAGCGTCTCCGTCTATCTGGCGGAACAGAATTCGACGCGGACCTTCAGCATGACCTTCCCAGGTGTGAATCTCGCGACCCTATTGGGCGGGAGTTCCGGCTATGTCGGATTTGCCGGCGGTACCGGCGGCCAGAATGCCGTACAGAAGATCAGCAATTTCACCATCAACTCCGCGCTGGCCAACAATTCGTTTACCGGCGATGTCTGGGTTGCGGGCAATACGACCACCTTGGAAATTGGTGGAAGCGGTGGATCAAGCGACATTCTGCCGGATTCTGCCCGCGTGGATGTGGCGACGAATGCGGTTGTTTTCCTGAATACGGGCTACGAAGCGATTGATCGCCTGACGGGATATGGCACTGTCGAAATGATTAACATGGGTGCCGGCACGCTGGTTGTTGGCGCGAACAATGGAACATCCGAGTTCCGTGGAGGCATCCAGAACAACGTCACCAATACGCTCACCACGCCTCTGTCGCTGGTGAAAGCCGGCCTAGGCTCGTTCACCCTCGGCGGTATAAGCAACAAGTACAACGGCACGACGTATGTCAACGCCGGAACGCTCGTGGTTTCCAACAGCCAGTTGAGCGGTCCACTGGTGATATCCAACGGCGCGACCACGGTCTTCATCGGCGGCAGCGGCCTTGGGCTGATGGGGCGTTACTACAATACCGGGACGGCGGATGCCTACTTCCAAACGCTGACGAATATGTTCCGCACGTTCTCAACGCTGACCCCGACCATGATGTGCTACAGTGCGGCGTCTGGCAGCAATACGTTCAACTTCGGCGACAACGGCGTTGCGTTCCCGTCGCCGTATGGCATTGGTGGCGCAGGAAACAATAATGCCGGCAACTTCATGGTTGTTCACGCGGGCAAATTCAATGCACAGACCGCCGGTACATACACCTTCGGAACCCGGAGCGACGATCAGAGTGCCATCTGGGTTGACGGCCAGTATGTCGTCGGTCGAAATGCAGGCGGTGGTCCTGTGACATCGAATGGCACGATCAGCCTTACAGCGGGTCTGCACGATATCGTTCTCGGCTATGGCCAGGGCGGCGGCGGCTTCGGGTACAATCTCTGGCTCACGCAGCCGACGTCTACCAACATTTACAATATTTCCAATTCACTGCTGAGCGCTGGCTCCAGTGTCGGAACGTTGAATGGTGCGGTCGGCAGCTTGATGTACATCAGCAACGGATTGCTGACTATCGCCCAGACGTATAACGGAACCAACGCAGGCTTGATCGCGGGCAACGGCGGCATCTACAAGATCGGAGCCGGCACCTTGGTTCTGTCCGGCACGAACACCTATGCGGATGAAACGGTTATCGGCGGTGGCCGCATCGCGCTGACGGGTAGCGGCGCAATCAGTAATTCAAGTATTACGATACTCGACAACAGTACTTTGGATCTGTCCGGCATACCGGGCTACACGATTCCTGCCGGCGAGATCCTCGCTGGACGCGGCAATGTTACGGGTAGTGTGATCATGGCTGCTGGCTCCATCCTGAAACCCGGTTACTATAACCAGCCCGGCACGCTGTACTTCACCAACGATCTGACGCTCAACGGCGGCGTCACCAGCTACTTCAAGTTGAGCGCGACCAACTCAATTGGCGGCGGTGCGAATGACTTGCTGACCATAGCCGGCAACTTTACGGCGAATGGCGACACGATCAGTCTCAACTTCCAGACGCCGCCGACGAACAATGCGACGTATCGGTTGGTCAACTTCGGCGGATCTCGCGGCGGAATAGGCTTCAGTTCCAATATACTGGGATATGGACGCGCTGGATTCCTGCTTGATCAGGGAACACCGAACCAGGTCAACCTCGTTGTGACAAACGTTCTTGCGGGCGCTCTGCGATGGAATGGCACGAGCAGCACGCTGTGGGATGTTGCGACGAGCACGAACTGGTGGAACTCGACGACAGCGCAGAACGACTTCTTCTTCAACAACGATGCTGTGTTGTTCGATGATACGCTGGGCGTGACCAACACGGTGAATATCATCGGTTCAGTCGCACCTGCCTCGATCACCGTCCAGACGAGCACGAATGCCTTCACATTTACGGGCGCCAGAATCACTGGCTTGACCGGCATTGACAAGAGCGGCACAAACACGTTGACGATCAGCAGTGCTGGCAACGACTACGCTGGGGCGGTCACGGTGACAAACGGGATACTGAAGATTGGCTCGCTCCGCGCTCTCGGTAATACGACGGGCATTACCGTCATGGCTGGCGGTCAGATCAACCTCAACGGTGTTGCACAGACAGGCACCTATAAATACGTAATTGGCGGCGCTGGTCCGGATGGCTTGGGCGCAATTGTCAACACCAATGGATCTCTGGTCGGTAATGCTGCCATAACCTGGCTTACACTGGCCACGAATGCGACCATCGGCGCGTTGGGCAATCCCGGAATTGAAGGCAACCGTACGGACATCGGTATCAATGGCTGGATACAGGGTAACAACAACACGCTGACGAAGGTTGGTGGTTCTTCGTTGCCGATCCGATGCCCTGTGACCAATATGACGCTTGTCATTAACGAAGGCTTTGTCTATACGGAAAACTTTACTCCGAACACGAACTACTTCGGCACGAATATCATTGTCAATAGCGCTGGCTACATTGGCGCTTATGGCAACGTGACGGGCCGCCTCATAACGAATGCCGTGACCTTGAACGGCGGCACGTTGTCATCGCGCGCGGGCAACACGCCGGTGGGTGATGTTACGTGGTCCGGCCCGATCACGCTGACGGCAAACTCGTCCTTTGCTTCGAAGCCTCCGCAGTATGGTGAAGAAGGTATCACTGTTGCCGGCGCAATAACGGGAGCATACAGTGTAACGATCATCGGCACGACGGGCACTGTCACCTTCACGGCGACGAACCTGTATTCTGGTGGAACAACCATCGCATCGGGCCTCCTCCAGATCGGCAATGGCGGAAACAGCGGCGACATCGTCCAGACAATGCTCACAAATAATGGCGTCGCGGTGGCGTTCAATCGTAATGATACGTACACGTTTGCCGCTCCGATCATCGGCACGGGCGGATTGCAGCAGCGCGGCAGCGGAACCACAATCATGACGGGTCAGGGCGATCTGCTTGGCAATACTATTTATGTGACGGCGGGCACTCTCCAGTTCAGAGGCGCGTCGCTCACAAACACCATAGCTAACGCCGCACGTGCTTTGAATACTATCGGCGGCAGCACGGTGATAATCACAAATAATTCGACCATCGTGCTCAACGGCGTACTTGCGCTGGGTCAGGCAAATCAGGCCGTTGCCAATACGCTCAACATGTATAGCGGCTCGCTGGCGGTGAACGGCACGGATAGCGGCAACCTAGGCGGCCGAGCCTTCATGATCGGTGAGTATGGGGCGGAGACGAGCACCTTCAATATGTACGGCGGTACGTTGAGCGTGCCCAACGGTATAACATATCTCACTTGGAACGGCGCAGCCGGTATCTGGAATTTGATTGGCGGATCTGCATCGCTCTATCAAATGACGATGTACACCACCTACACGGGAATCCTCGACCTGAACGGCGGCTCGCTGACAATCGGCGCGGGCGGCATAACCGGAGGCAGCGCATACATTATTAATCTGGGCGGCGGCACACTGTCGGCGTCGGCGAGCTGGTCGTCCGCGCTCAACATGAATTTGAATGCCACGAACGGGAACGTGACGATTGATGTGCCGACCAATTTGATCATCACGCTGAGCGGCGCGTTGGTCAGCACGGGCGGATTCAACAAGGCAGGCAGTGGCATCCTCGTGTTGAACGCGACGAATACGTTCAGCGGCGCGGCAGTCGTCAGCAACGGCATGTTGCTGGTCAATGGCTATGATACGAACGGAACGCACGCGGTTGCTTCCGGAGGTACGCTGGCGGGCACGGGCACTGTCGCGGCGGTGATGACGGTTGCCAATGGTGGTTATGTCGGTCCGCACCTGTTGGGCGCGCCGACGGGCACGGTGAAGATTGCCAGTCTGACGCTCAGCAACGGTGCATCTGTCGCGGCTTATCTGAATGGCACCGTGCCGACGCTCTCTATCAGCAACAATAATGCGCTCACCACGGTGAGCACGAATGCGATTGACCTGATTGCGGTCCGGGCGATTACGAATGGCACGTATGTCTTGATCAAGTACAATGGCACGTTGAGCGGCGCGGGCTTCGGTGCGTTTGTCACCGGTTCAATACCGGCGGGCGTGATCGGCTACTTCAGCAACAACGTCGCGAACAGCTCGGTTGACTATGTCGTGTCGAGCGTTGGTCTTGGCAAGCGTTGGGGTGGTTCCAGCAACAGTAACTGGGACATTTCGGTTACGCCGAACTGGCTGGTTATCAACTCCGGTCTGCCGACAGTCTTTAATTCCTTTGACTCGGTGCTCTTCGACGACGTGGGCAGCAATACGTTACCGATCAACGTGCTCTCGGCGGGAGCAAGTGTGAACCTGATGATCTTCTCGAACTCGATTGTGAACTACACCTTCACCAATGGTGCGATCACCAGTGCGGCCGGCCTGACGAAAGTCAATGCGGGCAGCGTCACGTTCAGCAACAATACGGCATCGTTCAGCGGTCCGATGAATGTCTATGGCGGCAGCGTGACCTTCGCCAGCACATTGCCCAACCTGGCTTCGACAACCATCAACGTGTACAACGCCGGAACGGTGGCCTTCTCGGGCAGCGACAAGTTCGGCAACCACACGACGTCGATACTTCCAATGATTGGAATTTACGAGGGCGGTACACTTACAAACATTGGAAACTCCTATAATTCGCTGGGCAATCTCATTCTCGCGGGCGGCTCACTCGGCGCAGCCGGCGGTGCGAATGTGAACTTCGAAACGTGGGGACTGAAGAGCAACGTTGTGGTCATGAGCACGGGTGTTACCTCGACGATCAATGCCCCGGCGCGCTGGGATACGTTCCCGGGCATTGGCGTGGGCGAGGCGGATGTCAGCAGCATCACGTTGGACGTCAGCAACAGCGTGGCGGACGTCGCATTGCTTGTGAATGCGCCATTACATAATGGACGGAATACGGCGAATACTGCTTTCCAAGCGAGTACGCTCACGAAGATTGGTGCTGGCAAGGTGATGTTCACGCGCGGCAATGGATTCACCGGCGGAATGAACATTCTGAATGGCACGGTCGTGATGAGCAATGCGACCTTCAGCGCGCCAGTAACGATGACGAATGGCACCACGCTGGTTGCCCTGGGTGGTCAGGGTCTTGCGGGTGAATTCATGGATACGTTTGGCTGCGCTTGGAACAATGCGTTCCCTGGATCGCTCGACACGTTCAATCAGTTGTACTCAACTAACAACCCGAGTTATCTCTATATTTCGACGGAAGCCGGATCGAACTTCTACTCTGGTAACGGAAACAGCTATACGAACTGGCCGCTGCCCTACCTGAATACGGGCGGCATCACCAACGTATCCACGAGGCATCGTGGTAAGATCAATATTCCGGCGACGGGCGCGTATCAGTTCTTCCTGACGAGCGATGATGCGAGCGCGCTTTACGTGGATGGTAATCAGATGGTGTATAAGAACGGTGCCGGTACCACTGACACAGCCGGAGGCGTATCGAACTTGACCGCTGGTCTGCATGACATCGTGATCGTCATGGGTAATGGCACAGGCGGCGCCTATCTGCGTCCCAGCGTCTCCAATGCAGCTTCGGGCTACATGGTCATTCCGAATTCTTGGCTGCAATCTGGCCCGTCCATTGCAACGTTGAGTGGCTCACTTGATTCGAAGATTGCAGTCAGCAATGGCCTGCTCTCCATCGCGCAGCTGGCCAATAACGAATTTTACGGAACGATCTCCGGCAATGGCGGCATCTACAAGTTCGGCACAGGCCGCTTGAAGCTCTATGGCACGAACACCTATAGCGGCGACACACAGGTTGGCGGCGGCGTTTTGCAACTCGGTACAGCCAGTGCGATTCCGCACGGTCTTGGAATCGGTGATGTGACGGTTGAAGACGGTCAGTTGGACATGAACGGATACAACATCACGATCAACGGGCTTAATGGCAAGCGCGGCATTGTCACAAATACGGCCGCCTCGGCCGTGACACTTACGATCGGCGATGCGGATGACAACGGTGTGTTCTCCGGCAGTATTTACAATGGCGCCGGGATGGTCGCGCTGACGAAGATTGGCACGAATGTGCAATACATGAACGGAATCAACTCATTCAGTGGCGCGGTGAATGTGAACGGCGGTTATCTCCTTGTCAACGGCACGAATTCCGGCGGTGGCGCATACGCAGTGACATCCGGCACGGTGCTCGGCGGTACGGGTGTTGTCCTCAGCACGGTCACAGTGCAGAACGGCGGCTTCATCGGTGCGAAGATCGCCAACGCGGACACCGGCACGCTGAGCATGACAAGTCTGACACTCAACAATGGCGGATCCGTTTCAGCTTACTTGAACGGAACCAATGCGACGTTGAATGTGACCGGAACGTTGGCGCTCACGGCGACGAACCGCGTTGATCTGCGCATGACCTCCGGAGGCATTGTCAGCGGCAGCACGAACACGTTGATTCGATACGGTTCACTAAGCGGTTCCGGTCTTACTCTGGGCTCGCAACCTCCGGGCCTGCTGGGTGTGCTGAATACGAATACAGTCGCCAAGAGAATTGAATATGTGGTTACAAGCGTCGGTCCCGGCATCAAGTGGAACGGCCAGAGCAACAACGTCTGGGATGTCCTCACGACGCCGAACTGGTTGTCACTCAGCGATTCGTCGCAGGCGTACTTCGATACAGGCATCGGTGTGTTGTTTGACAATACGGGCAGCAATACGACAATCACGCTGCCGGCTAACGTCGCGCCGAATACCATGATCTTCAGTAATTCAAGCGTGCAATACAGCTTCGCCGGTTCTGCCATCGTTGGTCCTGCCGGCTTCAGTGTGAACGGCGGCGGAGCGGTCATCTTCAGCAATGCCAATGCGTTCAGCGGCGCGGCATACATCAATTCCGGCACCGTGATTGCGGCAAGCGGCGCGGCGCTAGGCTTGACGAACGGTGCGACATATATAAGCAGCGGCGCAACCCTTGACGCTAACGGCCAGAACCTCGGTCAGGAACCGGTGTTTGTCGCGGGAGCGGGCGTGGGTGGCAATGGTGCGATCATCAACAGTGGCGCGCAACAGATCAACGCGTTGCAATACGTCACGCTTACCAACAATGCGGCTTTTGGCGGTAGCGGCAATCGCTGGGATATTCGCGCCGGCACAAATCCATTCCTGAACCTCAACGGTTATACCCTGACGAAGCTCGGAACAACCACGTTCGGCCTGGTTAATACGTTGGTCACCAATAGCGGCGACATAGTCATCAACGCGGGATCCGTGCGGCCAGAGACGACCGTCGCGGTTATTTCGGGACCCGGCTCCATCTATGTGAATCCCGCCGGAACACTTGACTATTATCAAAGCCCGACGGTCTCCAAGACGAACGTGCTCAATGGCGGCACAATTTACTGCTCCAGTGCGGGTGCCGCCGGGGTTGGACCGCGAATTATCATCAACACCAACAGCACCATTGATACGGGCGGCGGCAACCTGACGCTGACCAATATTATAAGTGGTGCCGCGGGCTTCACCAAGATTAGCGCCAATACGCTCACTTTAACCGCTTCCAACTCCTACTTGGGAGCAACCATAGTCAACAACGGTGGCGGAACTCTTCTGGCTGGTAGCACAGCCGGCAATGCCATACCGGGCGCGGTGCAGATTGGCAACAAAGCCGACAGCATTGGCGCGGCCACTGCCATTCTTCAAATGGGCACGAACAACCAGTTCGGCTCTGCTTCGGCGCTCACACTTAGTGGGTCGCCCGGCGACTGGACCTACTTCAAGCTCATGAGCACGATTCAGTATCTGAGCCAGTTGACCAGCGATGACAATGGCGGCGGTGTAATTGAAAACACGGACGGCGAAGCGGGCACGTTGGGTGTGCTGGTACTCACAGGTTCCGGCAATTCCTACTATTCCGGCTCTTACCTGCGTGATACAGCAAGCGGCAGCGGACAATTGCAACTTGTCAAGGCCGGCTCCGGGACGTTGACGCTGACGACGGGCAACCAGAATCCGACGTTCAGCGGCGGGCTGATTGTCAGTAATGGCTCCGTCAATCTGAAGACGCGTTACGCAGGCGGGCGCGGAACGATCACGCTGGCGGGCGGCACGCTGGCGCTCGATGGCTCCGGCTTGCAGGAAGGCAGCATCGGAAGCGGCGCCGCGATTGACACCGCAACGGCAAATTCGCTTAATACGGCCGTCACGCTCTCAACGCCGCGCGCCAACATGACGAATGACTTCGGTGGCAATACGACGTGGGTCTTCTCCGGCTATCTGATGAATACAAACTCATCGACTGTCACATACACCTTCGCTGAGAATGAAGATGAAGTGACATGGCTGAAGATAGATAACTCAGTCGTACTCAACGATGGGGCGTGGAATACTCCCACGCTTGGAACGATCACGCTTTCGCCCGGCATGCATGTGTTCAACCTGCGTGTCTATAACGGCGGCGGCGGAGCCGGACCAAGCAGTGGCACCGGCCCGTGGTGGCCAGCCAATTATACTTTGGGCGTGGCATATGATCCACTAGGACGCGGTCAGGCTGTAATCACAAATTACCAGGCCATAGCCGATGCAGGCGACGGTCTGTTCCTTGCGACGGATGTGCAGGTAACGAATACGATCGTGCTGACAGCCCATTCCTCCTTGAAGGTCAGCAATCAACTTGGCCCCACAAATACGATCAGCGGAGCTATTGGCGACGGCGGTTCTGGCTACAACATCACGAAGACCGGGTTCGGCGGCCTGGCCTTATCGGGAACGAATTCTTATGCGGGCCAGACATTTGTGAACACCGGAACGCTGTATGTGAACGGCCTGCACACGAATAACGGCAGCTACACGGTTGCGACGAATGCCTTCCTTAGTGGTGTCGGCACCATCGCGCAGGGCACGGTGAACGTGGCGAATGGAGGCAAGATTGGTGTTCGCAGCGACGGATATGTCGGGGCATTGACGGTGAGCAATCTGGTTTTGAGCGCCGGCAGCCGTGTTGAGGCGATTCTGAACGGAACGAATCCGTCGGTGATCGTGAGCGGCCAGATGGGCGCAACATTACCTGTCTATGTCGATGTCACGGCGACAGGGTTAGTGTCTGTCAGCACGAATACATTGATTAGCTACGCGACCCTCAGTGTGCCGGGCGGCCTCACGTTGGCAACCCCGTTGCCGAATGGTGCTCAAGGCGCGTTGTACACGAACACAGCCGCGAAGACCATTGAACTGAGAATCACCGACGCAGGCGCGGGTGTCCAGTGGATGGGTTATAACAATAATATTTGGGACTCCGGGATTACCCCGAACTGGGCGTTTGCGGGCGGTGTCGGCGGCACAGGCGTTTTCTTTACCGGTGCGGCGACCTTGTTTGACGATCAGGGTGCCAATACGGCAATCACGATCCTTGACCCCGGACTTGCTGTTGCGCCCGGTTCTCTTGTATTCAGCAACGAAGTGGACGCCTATTCGTTTGGCGGAAATCAGATCATCTGCGCCAGCGGCTTGTCGAAGTTTGGTGCTGGTGGCGTGACATTCTCGAACGCGAATCCGGGGCTGTCGGGGGCGATTAATATTTATAGTGGCGCGGTCTATCTGGTCGGAACAATTGCCAACAGCAATTCGACGGCAATCAATGTCTACAATGGCGGCAGTTTTGTATTTGGCGCGCAGGACCGATTTGGGGCGCATACGGCGCAGGTGTTCGCGACATTCACAGCGTTTGAAGGCGGCGCAATTAGCAATTCGGGCGCGTATTTCGACGGTCTTGGCAATGTGACATTGGCTGGTGGCACGCTTGCTGCCTCGCGCGGCAATGCGACGACATGGCAGTCATACGGACTCAAGGGAACGTTGACGGCGATCAGCACAAACATTACTGCAACAATCGCCGGTTCTGCTGGAAACACGAGCTATCCGGGCATTCAAATCGGCGGCGGTTCCTTCACGTCGGCGACGTTCGATGTTAGAAGCAGTATTACGCCTGTCGGCTTGTTGGTGAACACGCCGTTGCTTGACGGGCATAATGCGGCGTCCATAAATCAGGCCAGCTATGTGACGAAGACGGGCGTGGGAACGATGATGCTAACACGGGGCAATGGCTTCAGCGGTGGCATGAATGTCCAGAACGGCGTCGTCATACTGAGCAACGCAACGCTGACAGCGGATGTCACATTGTCGAATGGTGTCACATTGGTCGCGCTTGCCGGACAAGGGTTGGCGGGAGATTATATTGCGACCAATACGTTGTTGGCCTCGTTAGCTTCGGCCTCTCCAGTCAATTCGACGCCATTCTTCAATACGCTGGATCTGCTGAACCAGTGCTTTGCGACCAACAATATGAATCATCTGTATGGCAGTGCGGACGCGGGTGCCAACTTTGACTTTGGCACAGCCGGCGCGAACTTCCAGTCGCCATACTACGGAGGCAACGGAATTACCACCACGAACTACGTCATGCGCTGGAGAGGCAAGTACAACGCACAGACCGCCGGTTCGTACACGTTCTATACGGCCAGTGATAATTCCAGCATGTTATGGATTGATGGAACGGCGGTCGTGTCGAACAATTATTCGCAAGGCGTGGCCGAGCGCAACGGATCGATTACCTTGGTCGCCGGCCAGCATGACATTGTAATAGCCTTCGGTCAGGGCACGGGTGGCTTTGGCATGTACTCCCGTGTGACGCCTCCGGGCGGATCTGTGGGTTACCTGTCCAATCAGTGGCTGTCGTCGGGCGCGGAGATCGGGAGCCTCGGTGGTCCCGCTGGCTCAACGGTCGCCGTGAGTAACAGCGTTCTCAGCATCATGCAGCGCACGAGCAATACGTTTGCCGGGACGATTGCGGGCAGCGGCGGCATCTACAAGTATGGCACAGCAGCGCTGACCTTGACGGGCAATAATACGTATACCGGTGATACGACAGTTGCCGGCGGAAAACTGGTGATCGGCAACGTCAATGCTATCTCCAGTGGAACGGGCGAAGGTAATCTGTCCGTGCAGGATGGCACGTTGGATCTCAATGGCTTCAGCATTACGAACAATGGGCTGAATGGCCCGCGCGGCACCGTGACAAACTCCTCCGCCACGCCGGTACTCTGGACGATTGGCGTCAGTGATAATGCCGGAAACTTTGGCGGCAATATCAATCAAGGTTCGGTCATGCTCTCGCTAACGAAATTCGGGACGAACGTTCAGGTGTTGGGTGGATCGAACCTACTGACAGGACCAGTCAATGTTAGCGGAGGTTCTCTCATCGTCAATGGCGGCAACCTCGGTGGCGGTAACTACACGGTGGCCTCGGGCGCTGTGCTGGGCGGTACGGGCGCGGTCAATAGTGCGGTGACGGTGCAGAATGGCGGCTTTATCGGCGCGAAGATTCCCACTGCTGACACGGGCACACTTACGGTGGCAAGCCTGACGCTCAATTCGGGCGGCAGCGTGGCTGTTTATCTGAACGGGACAAATCCGACGATCATGGTGACGGGCGCGCTCAATATCAATTCGACGAACAGGGTGGATGTCCGCAGTACGCTGGCAGGAGTACGCAATAATACAACTTATACTCTGATGAGTTACGGCACTCTCTACGGCGATGGATTGACTCTCGGCACGATGCCGTCGGGCGCGCAGGGTTATCTCAACACGAATGGCATTGCAAAGACCATTGAACTAGTGATCACGAATACCACGGTCGGCACGCGGTGGGGTGGCCAGAGCAATAATATCTGGGACGTGCAGACCACGCCGAACTGGCTCGTGATGGCCGATGACTCGACGACAGTCTTCAATCCGGGCGATGGTGTCCTGTTTGACGATGTTGGATCCAACACGGCGATAACGTTGCCGACGGCGATCAATCCGGGCGTGATGATCTTCAGTAATTACTCGCGGGCGTACTCGTTCGGCGGTTTAGACATCCGCAGCACGTATGGATTCTCCAAGTACGGCACCGGAACTGTGGCACTGTTCAATACGAATAGCAGTTTCTATGGGCCCATGAACATTTCTGATGGTCAGGTCATTTTGGCGGGAACGATTGCGAATTCCGCTTCGACGAGGATCAATGTTCTGACCAACGGCACATTAACTTTTGCCGGCGGTGATAGGTTTGGAACCTACACGAATCCTGTTCTTCCAATCATTGGAATTTCCGATGGCGGTACAGTTACAACCATTGGAAATGTCTTCAACGGCCTCGGCAATGTCGTATTCTCCGGCGGCACGCTCTCAACGCCGTCCGGTCTCAATGCGACCATGGAGTCGTGGGGTTTCAAGGGCACAAACACGGTCATCGTGACAAATACGACATCTGTCATCAGCGGGCCGGCAAGATCAGACGCCTTCCCGGGCATCGCAATTGGCGGCGGCTCGTTCACGTCGGTTGTGTTTGATGTGAGCAACAGCGTGGGCGTGGCCGACGTTGCATTGCAGGTTAACGCGCCGCTGCGCGACGGACGCAATTCAGCGAACTCCGCATTCCAAGCCAGCCAGGTTATCAAGATCGGTGGCGGGAAGATGATGCTGACGCGCGGCAGCGGCTTCACGGGCGGCATGTCAATTCAAGACGGCACGATAGTGCTGAGCAATGCGACCTTCAGTTCAGATATGACCTTGGCGAACGGAGCGACGCTGATCGCGCTGAGCGGCAGTGCACTGGCGGGCGACTACATTGCCGGTGGGACTAATGCGGCAACAGGTTATTTCGCGACGCTTGATTTGATGAATCAATATTTCGCGACGAACAATCCGGCACATCTGTACATGACGTCGGAAGAAGGGGCCAATCTCGACTTTGGAAACAATGGCACCACGGGTGTCAACTTCCCGAGTCCCTATAACATTGCAAATACGTTGTTCCAGGCGCGCTATCGCGGCAAGTTCCGCGCGGATGTGTCAGGGACCTATATGTTCTACACCGCAAGCGACGATGGGAGCATGCTCTGGATTGATGGCTTACCCGTAGTAAATAATGATAACAACCAGGCCGTGACCGAGCGTACTGGAACTGTTGTTCTTGCCTCTGGGCTCCATGACATCACTCTTGGCTATTTTAATAGCGGCACTGCGTTTGGGTTCACCAACAGCATCACCCTGCCGGGCGGATCGAAGACGTCGCTTTCCAATCTTTGGATGTCTTCCGGCCCGTCAATTGCAGGGATCAGCGGCCCTGCCGGAACGAAGATTGCGGTCAGCAACGGCATCCTTTCCATAGCCCAACGCGTGAATAATACGTTTGCGGGAACAATTGAAGGCGATGGCGGCATCTACAAGTGGGGCACCGCGACACTGACCCTGACTGGTGCCAACACCTATACGGGTGATACAACCGTCGCTGGCGGCACTCTGCGAATCGGCAATGTCAATGCAATTTCCGGGGGCAATGGCGAGGGTGATCTCACAATTCAAGACGGCGCGCTGGATCTCAACGGTTACAGCATAACTGTTAATGGCCTCAACGGGCCGCGCGGCATTGTCACCAATAGCGCAGGAACCGCAGTAATCTTTACGGTGGGCGGCAGCGACAATGCGGGCAGCTTCTCTGGAAGTATCCGCGACAATACAGGCCTGATCACACTGGCGAAGATTGGTGCCAATGCACAAATTCTTGGCGGTGCCAATCCATTCAAAGGTCCTGTCAATATCAATTCAGGATATCTGCAGGTCAATGGCACTAACACCGGCGGCGGCGCTTATACGGTGTACTCCGGTGGAACATTAGGTGGTACGGGGTATGTTGGCAGTGCAGTGACGGTTCAAAACGGTGGCTACATCGGCGCGAACTATCTCAATGCGGATACCGGCATGTTGACGGTGGCAAGCATGACGATAGGCAATGGTGGCAATGTGGCGGCATATCTGAACGGCACGAACGCGACACTGAATGTGATTGGAGCTATCACCAGCACCTCGACTAACAGGATTGATCTGCGTGAAACCGGCGCCGGAATTACTATAGGCACGACGAATACGCTGATTCGCTACGGATCGTTATCCAGCATGACGTTCATCACCGGTGCCATTCCCTCCGGCGTGTGGGGCTATCTGTACAACAATTCTGGCAACAAGATGATTCAATATATAGTCACGAACGCCGGCGCCGGTATCAAGTGGAACGGTACAAGCAACAACATTTGGGACGTCCAGACCACGCCAAACTGGCTTGTGATCGACAGTGGTGCGCAAAGTCTCTTCGGTCAAGGCGATGGCGTGTTGATGGATGACTCTGGCAGCAACACGGCGATAACTGTCGCCCAAACCGTGCTCCAAAACATGATGATTGTTAGCAACAATAATGTAAACTACAGCCTTGGCGGAGGCAGCATCATCGGCGCTGGAGGGATTACGAAGATGGGGTCTGGTACGCTGATCTTAAGCAACAGGAACGCCTTCACTGGTCCTATTTCCGTCACCAACGGCGTTCTTGTCGCCGGAGGTGTGGGTGCCTTTGGCAATACCGCAGGAATCACACTCAACGGAACCGGTCAGGTCAAATTGAATGGTATACAGCAGCCCAACAACAGCTATACCTATACAATCAGCGGAAACGGTCCCGATAGTAACGGGGCGATTGTCAATACCAACGCGGGCGTGTATGCCAAATCGTCCATTCGCTACTTGATCTTGTCAAACAATGCCACAGTCGGGGCGTTCGGCACCACTGCGGGTGAAAATGCGCGGTTTGACATCGGTGTCGTTAATGGCGCTGGAGCCGTTGGCGGAATTCAGGGCAACAACTTCACCCTGACTAAAGTCGGGAACAACGTCGTTGATATGTGCAGCGGCGCAACGAATCTCCAGATATATGTCAACGCAGGATTCCTCTATGCGGAAAACGCGTCGAATGCCCTTGGAACAAATGTCATCGTTAGTAGTGGTGCGTATCTCGGCGCGTATGGCGGATTGACAGTTGCCACGCCGGTGACGCTAAGTGGCGGCACGCTGGCCTCGCGCGCTGGCAGTGGCGCATGCACCTGGGTGCGGCCAATTACCATGCCGGACAATTCCTTTATCTCCACTGCCCCGGGTGTGTATAACTATGGCGCGGAAAGCATCTTTGTGAGCAGCACGATTTCCGGTGGCGGCAGCCTCACAATACAAGGTGCGAGTAGCAATGTTGTTCTTACAGGTACAAATACATATACTGGGGGTACGACAGTCAACGGAACTTTGGTGATAGGCAATAATACGCCATACGGTTCGATTGTGGGATCCATTACGAACAACGGGCAGTTGTATTTCTACAGGTCTGATGCTCCCGACTATGCCATCACCAACAGCGTGGTTGGAACCGGTATGGTCAATATTCGCAATACAGTGAGCCTCGACAGTCGGGCGAGCATCACCAACAACACCTTGCGGGCGGCCAACGGTGCGCCCGGACAACTGAATCTGCTCTCAGGAGGGCAAGTCACGGTCAGCAGCTTGTACTTGGGCGCTCAGGGTGGTTATGCGGGAACGATTGTGCAGACTGGCGGTGTCATGAATGTGACCAGCGCCGGGCTTAATTACTATATGCGCATTGGTGATTCGGCCGGCGAGACGTCAAAATATACAATCGTCGGCGGTCAGCTCAATGTTTCCAACGATCAGATCAGCGTTGGTTATGATGGCTTCGGTGTCCTCAACATGGCTGGAGGATCTGTTGCGGTCAACAGGATTCAATTGAATGCAGCCGGAAATGTCGTCAGCGGCGACGATGGCGGTATTTGGAACCTCACTGGCGGTACGTTGAGTCTCGG
>CAIVKH010000130.1 GCA_903906425.1 uncultured bacterium | reverse complement strand
GATGAACCTTCATGCGAAACACCATCAGCCCTGACATGACGCCGTGTCCGAAATCATAATCTCACTTTGTGTACCGGCGCAGAAATCCCCTGAAAAAGAAGGGGGAGACTTAGCTTTTAGGCGGCTGAAAGGATGCCAATGACTTGGAATGATCGTGTGAACGAACGTGTTCGCGAGCATGTTCGTATGGACTTCGGCCGTGATACCCTGCGGATTCGAGTATTCATCATAATGCATGAAGCTGTCGGCCATGGCTGGTGGCATAAGCCCGAGACAGGCGGTCGCCAGCAGATACAGAGGAACCCGCCGGAATCTCGCATATGGCTTGTGATCGCGCACGACGATCGCCTCAGTTCAGCGGGACCACCCAGAAGGCGCTAGAACCCCAGCTGCCGGTATCAAAACCGTACTCATTGACATACATTGGGCGATTCGTGACAGCCTGATATGCGGACCAGGTATTGACGTTGCCAGGAAGAGCCGCCTGACGAGCCCAACTCACCTCCGCCGCCGTGGCCTCGCGCACATTCATCTTCTGATGGACATAGGCCCGACCATTCGTTGAGGTGGTACCGTTGTCGCACAGCACCTGGCCATCATAGGCTCCACCGACACCGACGATGCGCTGCGTACTCAATCCGATACCGGTGTCTCCAGTGGCAAGAAGCCACCACCAGACTTGCATATAGTCGGCCGGAATCAGCGGGCTTCGGCTGATGGTCAAGGCTGGCATGCCGTTGCCCGCAGGGAGGCGGAGATAGTGAATGTCGAGCAAGTTTGTCCGGCTGTCCTTCGCCAGTATCGCGACACGATAATTGCCCAGGCTGGTGCTCCAGTCAGCTCCCGCATTCCATGTGATGCGCAGCGGTTGATTTGCTGTCACCCCTGGGCCGAGATTGGTGGCCGTGCCCTCGACCAGAGAGAGGTTGCGCACGCAGTTGCTGATGTTCTGGACGCCGTTCTTGAATACCAGGGCCGCCGTCTGGACCTTCGCGTCATCCGCATCTGACACAGTGTAGTCAATGTCCACCAGCGGACTGTTTGCCCTTTGCTGAATCTGCCATACGCCAGGAATGGGGATGCAATTGAGCGGGGGAATCCACTGGTCACGAAACGTCATCTTAAAGCTTCGCAGTGTCGTGGTGGACCTGGTGCACAACACCATCGTTCCATCTGGCCCAATTGCATGGCACGGGAACTTATAGTCTCCACTGCCTTGTCCAATCCACTGAGGAGAGTAGCGGAATAGTTCAACCAGCTCTCTGTTGCGAACGATGACATAGGGACTGTCGTCAGGATTTGGCGCCCCCGTACTGTAGAAGGCCCAATAGCCAAAAAGCTGGTGAATCTGGCCGCTGGGATCAAGACGAACACTCGCCCCACATTCCCAAAAGGCATAGCTATGGCCGAAATTTCCCCAGCCTTCGAAGTTGCCAACGGATCGAACCCACAACCCATTTCGATCAAATTCCTTGAGTAACACGTCCGTCCCTTGCGCATTGAATGGAACCTGACAGATGTAAACCCGGCCATCCTCTGAAACTGCCATGCTGAAGGGGCTGGACAATTGGGAGTTCAGCGAGCCGGAACTTCCCCACTTGCGCAGGAACGTGCCATTGGTATCAAAGACGGAAACCCGGACATTGTTGGTTTCCAGCACGAAGACCTCGCCATCGCCGCTAACTCCCACATCGACTGCTCCAGAGAGTTGTCCATTTCCGCCACCAGTACCCAGCCCGATCTTCCGCACGAAGCTGCCATTGGCGGCAAAGACGAAGACACAATTGTTCCCGTTATCGGCCACATACAGATTCCCCGCCCTGTCCGTTATCATCCCTCGCGGCTGACTGAAACTCTGCCCTCCGCCAAAGCCATTTGTGATGGCAGAACTGAACGTCCCGCTCGGAAGATAAATCTGGATTCTGCCAAGGCCTTGATCACCGACGTATATTCGCCGATCGGGCCCTATTGCCACGCCGTAAGGGTTGCTCAACCCGCCATTGGTTGCGGCGCCAGACTTCCCCCACGCAGTGAAATAATACCAATTGTCCTGCGGGCGTTGCGCATGAGCTGTGGGCGGGATGAGCCATGGCAGGGCGGTGATGGCGAGAAGAAGACTCAGGCGTGCAATGCGGATGTTCATAATTAACCTCTCATTCCTTCAATTGCGAACGCGGCGGAAACTGATCTCTTTTCGGGGCCGATGCAAGAAGATAGTTTTACCGGAAAAGTTACAATGATGGAATGGTTTGACGCGGGGGTGTGCCGCTGCGGACAAGTGATGGCGTCTCCGCCATCATACGACGGCGGGCCGCAGCCGTCGGTATGGGAGCGGGGGCATCCTGCCCCCGTGGGCGGCGGGACGCCGCCCCTCCATAAAAAGAAAACGCCCCGGATATCTCCAGGACATTTTTCGTTGCAGCCGCCCCGCTCCGTCAGGGCGTCCGCACGGCGACAGGCGCCGTGACTACACCCCGGCATGTGGCTGGATACGGCCGCATGCCCCTCATTTTTCGGGTGTATCCGGGCTCCCATACGGTTCCATGGCAGGTCACATGGGGTTCTATGGCAGGTGCCATAAGGTTCCATGACTGGTGTCTTGGGGTTCCATTAGAGGGGCTTCTCGGCCTCAAGCGCGTGGCCAGCAACATGTATATCCAATTGCCCCGTCGTAAGTTTGCATTCCTGACCACCTATTGCTGACGTGGGGGTCACGGCGAAAAGGCCCAAGATGGCATCACGCGGAGACAAGGGGCACTGGGATTTCAAACTTCATGCCTCCATGCCCCCCGTGAGAAGAAGCGTCCTCGGAGAAACCGCTCCGCTTGTTGCATTGTTTGTGGTACGCTCGCAGTGCATCTTCGCGCAAGAGCGCATCTTCCCCCGGCCGTCTTGTCCCGCCGACGGGCCCGCGACGGGACACTGCCATACGATGGAGGCATCAAGCGTGGGCAGTTGACCGGTCTGTTGCGGGCAGCAGAGGCATCAACTGCTGGCAGTTGGTCGGTCCGTTGCGGGTAGTTGTCCCGTCGAATCCCGGCATTGTCGGCACTGCAACTGTGCATTTTGCACGGTTTCAAGCATCTTCCCGGCATGGGGCCGGGCAGCGGAGCAGGAAGAAGAGGCGGATCACGGCATTGCTGGATGAGGTCAATCTCGATGAATTCGACGTTGATTCTCGGGTCGAACCGATCGGCAAAGAGCTGACCACCAACAGTCAGACGGCATGTGGTTACGCTCTCTCCAACAAGGGGTACGGTCGCGCCGTGTCCATCCGCGATCCATACGCACCGACAGGGAGAGCGGCGGCGGGGCAGTGCCGTTCCGGTGTTTCCAATGACTGGAAGTCTGGGCCGCCGCAGTTTCCAATGATTGGAGAAATGCCGCGCGATGGGTTCCAATGACTGGAACCCATCAGTTGGCCGGTTTGTCGTCTTTCGGTGGGTGTTTTTCGACGAATGAAATCAGGCGTTTTCGGGCAGCTGGGGCATCGGGTGAGGATTCGGCAGACTTGGCGGCGTCAGCAAGGGCGGCGCGGGCGGCTTCAATGTCGCCGGCTTTTTCGGAGGCGTCGGCGAGCTGCCAGTTGAGCAGCATTTCGCGGCGAGGTTCGTTGGCTTTCTTGATTTCTTCGGCTAATATGGCGCGAGCTTCCTTGGTCATGCCGATGCGGGTATAGACGCCGGCGAGATAGGCCTGCGGGTCGGGATTGGTCTTCATGACTTCGCGCGCCCACGCCATGGCCTTGGGGAGTTGCTTGGTGTCGATGTATAAATCAACCAGCCGCGGGGCCAGCACCGTCTGCGCGGCGGGATCGGCCTTGATGATCTGTTCGTAGGTGCCGGCGGCTTCCGCCTTGCTGCCGCTCTTTTCGTAGTGTTCCGCCATCGCCTTCAATTGTGCCATTGATGGCCGGCTCGAAGCGCTGTTCGTCGCACCGGGATCCGGCGGCGCGGCGGCCGCGAGATGAAAATATGCAACCGTTGCGATGAAAGACAACAACCCGCTCTTTACGTACCCATTCATTTGGTGAGCCCCCTGCGACAAAATGGTTTTGCGGCACACTATTCAGAGGTCAAACCGGGCACAATCAGAAAGTTTCCGAAACGCCGTCCGAATCAATCGCGGCAGGATACATTCGCCCCGGCAGGCACGGCTCATGTTGTTACCAGTGCTGATGGAGCCGCTGTATTGCATTTGTGTCTGGCCAGTTCCCGTCGTCCACAGGCCGGCCCCCGCAATTCATATGCCGGTGAGTATGTTGTCTTTGGCACTGTTGCTGTATACGCGACCAGATGGCGGATCAGGGGGTAATTGGCGAGCGCCGCATCCTTCGGCCACTCGTCGGTCGGCTGCGGCGGACGCGACACCAACTACGGCCGTTTGCGCTCCATGTTCTGTTGTCCGCTGCATAGCCACACTTCGCCGATAAGAACATTGGTGAACGTGAGAGTGTTCGCGCCGGAGATCGTCAGCGTTTGCGGCGTCGCGTTCGCCTGCATCGGCTCCAGCCAGACCATCCAGCGACCATCCTTCGTGACAGCTTCCAGTTTCTGTCCGGCAAAAGTGACGATCACTCTTTCACCCTCGGCAGCCGTGCCCCAAACAGGCACGCGACGTCCCTGCTGCAAGACGGCATTGTCACCGAAGAGTCCGTTGGGCACGACCGCGGCCCGTATCGG
>CAIVKH010000129.1 GCA_903906425.1 uncultured bacterium | reverse complement strand
ATGCCGATGACGCCCATCGTGATTCGTTCACTCGGCGCGAAAAATCCGCCGCGGCCAAGCGCCGACGCCGGAACGATCGCAGGCGCGGCGATGACCGCGCCCGCCTTCGCGGCCGTCGTCAAAAATTCTCTGCGGTTTAATTTCATCTTTTCAGCGGTTCGCAAAATCAGCGCTCACGAAAATTTCCAATGATTGGAAATTTTCGCGGGCGCTTTTTCCAATGATTGGAAGTTCTGATTTCATGTGCGATGGCACCTCAACTAACCCAAGGCTGGCGGTGGGCGCGCGTCAGGTAGCGGTCGGCTTCGGGGTCGTTGATGAACTGTTCTTTGACGGGATCATAAGTGAGGTCGCGGCCGAGCCACATGCAGATGTTCGCGGCGTGGACGGTGGTCATCGAGTAGTGCATGACTTCTTCGTTTGCCACGGTGCGGCGGCGCGATTTGACGCAGTCGAAAAAGTCGCGGACGTGGCTGAGGGATCGGCCGGTGCGGGCCTGATAGTCGGTGATGATCTTGCGCTGGTCGGCGAGCAGGGCAGGGGAGGATACGTCGGGCTGCGAGTATCCGTCGGCGCAGGCGGCCCAGCCTTCGGTGCCTTCGAAACGGTTGCCGCACGAGCCACGCCAGCCGCCGCGCTGGAGCACCATCTTCATGCCGTTGGCAAACTCCGTGACCATTCCGTCGCCGGACTCGTTGTTGACGTAATGATATTTGATCGCGGCGGTGTTCGTCAGGCCGATGCCGGCCTGGCACTGCGCGAAGGTGTGCGCGCCCCATTCGCCGATGCAGCTTGTGTGAAAATCGTAGTGGCCGCGCCATCCGCCGCCGACATACGTTTTGTTGTACGGGCGCCACGGACACGGGCCGAGCCAGGTGTCCCAGTCGCATTCCTCTTTCGTCGGCAACGGTTCTTCCGGCAGCCAGTCGGTCCGCATTTTCGCCGCATCCCACGGCGCGATGTGCGCGCGGAGCGTGTGGATTTTTCCGAGCCGTCCCGATTGCGCGAGTTCCTGCGCAACGACGAACGGCGCCATGCTCAGCCGCTGCGTTCCGGTTTGATAAACGCGGCCGGTGCGCTTCGCTGTTTCGACGACGGCGCGGCCGTCGGCGATGGTCATGCACGACGGTTTTTCGCAGTAGAGATCTTTTCCTGCGCGCATGGTGTAGATCGCGGCCATCGCGTGCCATCGGTCGCCGGTCGCAACCAGCAGCGCGTCAATGTCCGGACGCGTGTTGAGGAACTCGTGCATGTCGGAGTAGAGCTTGCAGTCGGTGTTGCCGTAGTGCTCGTCCACCATCTTCTTGACCAGCTCGCGGCGGCCTTTCTGGATGTCGCAGTCGGCGACGAACTGCACGTCTTTCTCCGCCATCATCCAGCTCAAATCGCTGCGCCCGCGGTTGCCGACGCCCAGCCCGCCCAGCACGATCCGCTCGCTCGGCGCGACGAATCCGCCGCGGCCCAGGACCTTTGCCGGAACGATCATCGGTGCGGCGATCAGCGCCCCGACCTTCAGGAAGTCACGACGGTTGAGTTTTGTTTTCATGAAAAAATTCCTCGCGAAACGACTGTCCATGTTTTCGCCGCACGCCGCGATTGCTCACGAAAATTCCGGCAGAAAGCTCTATGGCTTTCGGCGGACGGCCTCGGCCCACGCCGCGACAGTGTCAGGCGTGACGACTTCGTACATCACGTCGAACCAGTCGCCCTTTGCCTTTTCAATGGCCACGGGACCGCGTCGAGGCACGATGGCGGCGGCCACGAGGCCTTGCGCCATCAACTCGGGAATATGTTCGCCGGTTGGTGAAAAACAGATCATCGGCGGGAACGCCTCGCCATTCGGGACGGCTTCGCCCGCCGCGGGAATCGGCTCGCCGACAAACGACACGACGGCATTTGCGCCGGGATGACGCTTGAGGAAATCGCGATAGACGGCGAGCGTGAACGTCGTCGGGCGGTTGCTTGCCATGTTGACGCGCGAAATGATCGCTGCGAGCGTTTCGCGGCCTTCGACGGTGATGCCGGAGATTCCCGATTCGAAGGCGGCCGCCTGATCTTTGATCCACTGTGCGCGGCGCGGATCGAATTTGGTTTCGTCGGCCACGATCAGCAGGACGCGGCCTTTTCCGCCAATTGTTTTCGCCGCGAGCTTCGCCATCACGCTGCCGCCGCGCCTGTGCATTTCGCCGGCCTTCACATCGAGATTTCCTGATCGATGTGAAAAGAAGAACCAGCCCGCGCAGACGAAGGCGGCGAGGGCAACCAATGCTGAAAGAAGTTGTTTGTTCATGCTCAAGGACGGGTTGCCAGCGCATCATTCATGGCTTGGAAGGCCGGATCACACGGCGCGATGTGGCGTTTGACGTTGTAGAGGTCGGGGCTGCCCGGCTCGGAATAGAAAAACGCAAAACCGATCAGCAGCGTCCGCGCATCCTGCCACCTCCAGTATTCCGTGTGCCCGTCCAGAAACGCATAATTCTCGCCGCCGTTGTGCCAGAATCCGACCGTGTCCACCCACTGGTCAATGCGCGGCACGTCCATGTAGGTCACCCAGGAACCCATCAGGTATTTGCGATTGTCCGCTTCCTCGACGAATGAAATTGTTGATCCGGGCTTCGGCACGCCGCTGACTTGTTTTTGCGCGAGCGGATAGCCCCAGCTTGCCGGGGTTCCGTTGAGATAGCCGCTGATCGAGTAGTCGCGAAAATAGAAATTGGTCACCGCGCCGCCGAACTTGTTCGCGAGGGAAGGATGCAGGAAGCACCTGTACACCTTGTCATCGTTCACATACGGCCAGAGCGTTCCCTCGGTCAGCGATGCAAGCGTGTCATAACCAAGACTGACATCCACCCAGCAGTTGTTCCCGGTTTCGGAATCAGGCATTGTGCCGGAATGTTCGGCCGAAAACTGCGTGTGGGCCAGTTGCAGTTGCCGCATGTTCGAGACGCACACCGCCCGATAGCCGCGCTCGCGCACGGAGGAAAGCGTCGGCAGCAGGATGCTCAACAGCAGCAGCAACACGGCCACCACGGCGAGCAATTCAATCAGCGTGAACCCGCCGGATCTCCGGTATTCTGGCAATCTCCCATGCATGAATGTCGCGGATAGTATTCCGTCCTTCTGCCGTCCGCGTTCACTTTTCCGCACTGGCAGTATTCAAACATGCGGCGCGGAAATGCGGCGACATCTGGCGCGCCAAAACAATTCCCACCTTTCCAATGATTGCAAAACGCGAGTGCGCAAAATTCCAATCATTGGAATATCCGGCTGCGAAAATTTCCAATGATTGGAAAAAATGCATGCCACCGTCCGGGCCGGCGCGAATACGAACTGACCGCAGGCGACTCGGCGGGCTATTCGTAGGTCAGCTGTGCGTCGGCCTTGCAGTCCGCGGAGACGGTCACGCGAATCCAGCGGGCGGAAAGCGCCGCCGGAAATTCAAGCGATTCGGTTTTGCCGGGCGCGACGGCGATCGTTTTGTACGTCACCCAGGTTCCCATTCCGGCCGGATCGAGTTCGATGGTGAACGTGACCGCAGCTTTCGCATCGTGCGAGAGCGAGAGCGAGCGCTTGTCGAAGAAACCGATCAGATACGGATCGGACGGCTTGCCGGCCTGCACCTCGGAATTCTTCCACGGCCCGCCGTGACCGACCGGTTTGCCGATCTTCCACAGATCGTCGAACGCGCCGCACCAGAGCGCGGTCTTGCCGTCGTCGCTCTTCACGATATGTGGATTCTTCGAGTCGGTCGCAGCGATGCCGCTGAGGACGAGTAGGCCGCGATACGAGCAGTAATCCGCGATCGCAAAGTTGTGCGACGAGACGGGACGAATCTTCGCGAAGCCGCCGGATGAGTCGGCGGGCACTTCGTAAAACGTGCCGCAGCAATCGAGCAGATCGCGCTCGGTCGAGACTTCGCGCTCAACGCGAATGAGGCTGTTTTGCGTCGGGACATCGAACTTCGGATCGCCTTTCGGCAGCCGCCAGCGGTGATTCTTGCCGTCGGTGATCACGACGGAAGCGTCGTCAATCGTCAGCGAGTTCTTCGGAATCTCGACGGACTTCACCGTGAAGTCGCGAGCCTTCTGATCGTCAACTTTCACCAGCTTCGCGTCGCCGTCCATTTCATAGTATCCCGCATCGGAGGCTGCGCCGTTCTCGACGTTGATCGCCGCGACTCCGAGCGTCCGTTTGTTTTCGCCGCGCGGGCGCATCAGTGCCGCGACAGATTTTGCGTCGCCGATCTGGGCGAGCCCGTCGAAGATCGCGTCGGGCTTCGCATCGCGGCGATCCTTTGCAGCGTAGGCAAAGTGAACCGTCGCGGCGGCGCAATCGCGCGTGGCTTTGACGCGAATCCATTCGCCGCTGTCGTCAGCGAGACTCTGCCACAGGCTTTCGTTCGCGCCGAGTTTCACGTCGCGCAGTTTCTTCCACTCGCCGGTTCCTTTCTCGTCCACTTCAAGCGAGAACGTCATCGGCGCATCGCCGCCATTGACAAAATACGCGCCGCGATTTTCCCAGCCGGAGAAGAGGAATGGATCGGAAACATCGCCGGCCTTTACCGCATCGCGAAGCCAGACCGCGCCCTCGGCGGTTGTCGGGCCGAGCTGATCGGGCGTGCTCGGATCGATGAACCACATGTTCGACTGCGACTGTCCCGGCCCTTCGACCTTGCCCTTCATCTTCCGCGTGTTGGAGAACTGGCTCTTTGCGGCGTCGTCGCAACCGATGACGAGCTTGTCGTTCCACCGGCAGAAATCGCCGATGACTTTCAGATAGGCCGATCGCGGTCGGATGCCCGCCGCGTTTTCGAGCGAGAAAGTTTTCGGGAAGTGCCAGAACATTCCGTGCATCGTCATCAGCAAATCGGGCTGCGCCTCGGTGCCGACATCGCGGATGCGCGGCCATTCCGTGTGCCATCCGTGCCCGCCATCGTAGGTGTGGCTCGCCTTCGGAAGCCGGTAAAAATGCCAGCCGCCTTTTTCGCGCAGGCCAAGAATCAGCGAACGAAAATCCCAGCCGACGGTCCAGATCGGATCGGTCGCGGGATTCGGATTGCCGTAGATTCCGCCCGGGCCGGTGACCTCGGTGAATTGATTCCGGCGCACGAGCGTCCACTTGTCCGCCTTGCCGTCCCATTCCGCAAGGCAGCCGGATTCGAAGTTCGGATCGCTCACCGCTTTGCCGCGATCGCCGTTGTTTGCGTACACCATGACGCCCTGGCCGGAATAGAAACCCTTGCCGTGATAGCCCGGCAGGTCCGCGTGCGTCCCGGTCTTGCGCTGCTCGTCGGCCCAAAGTTCCTTCACCGCGAGCGAGTGAACATCAACCTCGTAGAATCCTTCCTCCATCGTCGCGTAATAGATTTTGTTTTCCGGATCGGTCAGATGCCGCGCGTTGCCGGTGTGCCGGCCGTACATCTGCTTATACGGAATCGCGCGCACGCCGCCCTTTTCGTCAATCGCGTACGGCCCGATGAAGAGCTGCTTCGACTCGCGATGGATCATCCGGTTCGCAGGCGTGCCGCCGATGCTCTCGGGATGGACCGTCACGTTGAGTTTGTCGTCGAGCGAATAGAGCTTGTCGCTCGAACCGGTCGGCAGATGCGGGCCGTAGGTGATGACCCAGAGCCTGCCGGCCCACGGCACGACCGCGCCGGTGCCGCACTCGCCCTCGTTGTTGAAATACGCCAGCGACGGATAAATCCCGCTGAATGAAAGCGGCTCCGCGATCGCTGCGCCACAAAATCCCAAAAACAAACCGGCGATGATTTTCTTCATTCGATCCACCTCAATTTCATCTCAATTTTCCAATCATTGGAAACTCTGCCGCACGGAATTTCCAATCATTGGAACTTTTTACGCCCGACAGTTTCCAATGATTGGAAAACTCCCGGCCGATGACTTCCAATGATTGGAAGCCGCGATATATTTTCTACGGATTTTCTCGCATCCATCCCGAATAACGTTTCGCGACGGCCTCGCCCCAGTTGCCGTACCACGCGTAGCCGTTGCGCCGCTCGTGGCCGATCTGGGCGATGTCGTATTTCTTCACGCCGTCGCGGTCCGAAAAAAACGGGCGGCCCGTTTCGATTTCGTAGAAGCGCGCCCAGAGCGGCGGCGCCTTTTCATCCTTCACGACTTTGCGGTCGCCGTTTTCAGTGACGACCTTGATGCCGGTGAGCTTCGCCGATTCGTACCACGCCGCGCCGGAGCGGATCGCGCGCGCGATTTCGGGCGATGGTTTTTCGAGGCTCATCAGAAAAAGCAAAATGCCCGCGCTCTCGCCGCCGCTCAGCGAGACGAGTTCGTAGCTTCGCGCGGGCCGCGGCTCCAGCGTGATCTCGTCGTGCTGTGCGCACCAGACCGTCGGGTTGCCGTTCACCTTGACCTGGCATTTCACGATGCATTCGACGCCGCGATCGAACGCGGCCTTTGCCGCGTCGCGCTGCGGTTGGGCGACAAACGCGAAGCGATCCGACGTGGTAACTTCGCGCAGCAGTTCGAGCAGGTGAACCATTGCGCCGTCATTGAACGTGATGTGGCGGTGATAGGTCTTCGCCGGCGGCGGATACGATTGCGGCCAGCCGCCGGTCGGATACTCTGCTTTCAAAATCAGTTCGATTCCGCGCTGCGCAGCGTCGCGATAACGCGCGTCGCTGGTCGCGGCGAACGCGAGAGCCATCAGCCGGATTTCGCCGGTCGTCGCGCCGTTGTCGAACGTGCCTTTGATTTTGTCGGACGCGTTTGTTGATGGCGTGGCGGCGGTATCAACGTTCTTCGGCCAGCCGCCGTTCGTCGCCTGATTCGAGAGAACATTCGCGAGGACGTTCGATCCCTCGGCGCCACGAAACCATTCGGCCGGCTTTTGTGCGAACTGATTGAAATTGAAATGGCCGGTGTCCCCTGATGACGAAACCGATGTGGCCAGTCCGATGGCGGCGGCAACAAACCAAAGAGTGCGGAGTCCTCGTTTCTTTTCCATGGCCGGCGACTGTGTCACACCCAGCGGAAATATCCAATGAGTGGAATTTGCCGCCGTCTTGTGGGTATGATCGGGGCCGCATGATTGCGCGGCGCGCACGGCAGAAACATGTGCGACGTACAAAACAGAATGAGCATGAATTCAAAGATGATGGCGGTGGCACTGGCCGTGATAGCCGTAGTCGCATCGGCGCGCGCGGTCACGACTGTTTTGGTCGAGGCGGAAAGTTTTGCGACGAATGGCGGATGGCAGGTTGATTCGCTCGTTGTCGAGGAGATGGGCTCACCGTATCTCATCGCGCACGGCCTGGGCGTGCCGGTGACGAACGCCGCGACGACGGTCGCGTTTCCCGAAACCGGCGACTACGCCGTGTGGGTCCGTACGCGCAACTGGGTTCCCGCCTACAGCAATTCCGCCGCGCCGGGACGTTTCAAAGTGCTCGTCAACGGCGCGGATCTCGGCGTGGTCTTCGGCGCGGACAACGGAACTTGGCACTGGCAATCCGGCGGAACGGTGACGGTCGCCGGCGCATCGGCGAATGTCGCGTTGCAGGATTTGACGGGCTTCGACGGCCGATGCGACGCGCTGGCTTTCATCAAAGGAACGAACGCGCCGCCGCCGGATGGCGGAGATGCGCTGGCCGCGTGGAGAAAAATGGCTCTGAATGAATCGGCCTCGCCGACCAATACCCAGCAGTTCGATTGCGTGATCGTCGGCGGCGGAATCGCGGGCTGTTCTGCCGCGATTGCGGCGGCGCGCTCGGGAATTTCGGTTGCGCTCGTTCAGGACCGCCCGGTTCTGGGCGGCAATTCCAGCGAAGACATCCGCGTCGCAACGCGTGGCGAAGTCCGCGATTCGATCGTGAACGAAATCTGCACGGTGGATCTTGCGAACCGGGATGACGCGACCATCGGCCGCGATGTTAGCCGCGAGATGATCGTCGCGGCCGAAACGAACATCACGCAGTTCATGCCGTGGCGCGCGTACGGCGTTGGCACGAACGCGGCGGGCCGCATTGCGTACGTGGATGCGCGCCACACGCGGACCGGAGCGCGCGTGAGATTGCAGGCGCCCATCTTCATTGATTGCACCGGCGACGCGTGGATCGGCTATTGGGCGGGTGCGGATTATCACATGGGCCGCGAGGCGTCGTCCGAGTTTGGCGAATCGCTCGCGCCGACGAATGCAGATGCGAGAACGATGGGCAATTCGCTGATGTGGAAAACGCAGAATGCCGGTGTGCCGGTGTCGTTTCCCGCCGTGCCGTGGGCGATGGACGTGGCGGGTACGCAGGCCGACACGGGAGGCGATTGGAACTGGGAATATGGAATGTCGCTGAACACGATCACGGATGCGGAATACATCCGGGATTTCCTGCTGCGGGCCATCTACGGAAATTTCTACAACGCGAAACTGAGCACGGCGAACACGAACCTCGCGCTCGCATGGGTTCCGTATGTCACGGGCAAGCGCGAGTCGCGGCGACTTCTCGGCGATCACATCCTCACGCAGAGCGATCTCGTGAACGGCGTCTATTTCGAGGATGCGATCGCGACGACGGACTGGGGCATTGACCTGCACACCGAAACTTCCGTCCCGTATATTTCGACCTACAAGAAGACGACCATCGCGAAATGCTATTTTCCGTTTCGTTCCCTGTACTCGCGCAACGTGCCGAACCTGATGATGGCCGGACGGTGTTTCAGTTGCACGCACGTCGGCCTCGGCAGCCCGCGCGTCCAGAACACGTGCGGTCAGATGGGTGTGGCGGTCGGTTATGCCGCGGCGATGTGCAAGCAATACGGCATCGAGCCGCGCGACATTTATCGCAGCGCGAACAAAACCGTGGAATTGCAGGCGCACATCACCGGGACGTGGCCGAGCTATCCGGTTGTCGGTGGTGTGATCCTGGACAATACGAGCGCTGCCCCGGCGGTTTCCATCATCGGTGCGTGGACATCGAGCACGTCTGTTACCGGTTATTATGGGTCGAGCTACATCCAGGACGGCAACACCGGAAAAGGAACGAAGCGCGTCGCGTACACTCCGACGCTCACGTATCCGGGCAAATACACGATCGCGATGCGGTGGGCCGCCGATGCCAACCGTTCCTCGAACACACCTGTCTGGGTTTGCAGCACGGCGGTCGTTTCGAGCGTCGCCGCGACGGACGACGTTTACATCCGCAACGCGCAACCGGACCAACCGTACACGACGAACGAAATGCTCGTCGGCCGCTTCGCAGCCAGCGACTACACCCGCGGCCTTCTTCGCTTCGATCTGTCGTCATGCCCGACATCGGCGGTGGTCGTGTCAGCCGAATTGCAGATCCAGATCAGTTCCCTCGACACCAACTCCGCGACCGGATACGTCGGCGCGAGCGGACTGTGCGTGTATCGCGTCAACCAATCGTTCACGCCCGCCGAAACGACATGGAATCGAAGGACAGCAACGAACACGTGGACCGCCGCGGGCGGAGATTTTGATTCGACGGCGTTGACCACGATTGCCACGCCCACGGATCCCAACCTGTCGAATGCGGGCGACATCTTCGTCTTCCCGCCGGCCGCCGGGCTGACCACCGCCGCTGCGAGCGCCGTCAATCAACGGACGCTTCTCGGCATGATCGTCCGCACGCCGTCGCTAGAAACAACGTATCCAACGCGCAAGCTCTACCGTTTCGGGCCCGCGACGCTGACCGTGAAATACTTCACGCCGCAATTGCCCGCCACCTATACGGTGGATCAGCGCTCGCAGGGCGGACAGTGGGTGAAACTCGGCAGTTGCGACCTGCCCGAAGACGGCATGACCGTCATCATCGGCAACGATGGCACGTCCAACTACGTCGTTGCCGATGCCTTTCAATTCGCCAACGCGAATGCCACGACCAACGACCTGGACGGCGACGGCCTTCCCGACGACTGGGAGCGCAATTATTTTTTCTCGATCACCGCCGCCGATCCGGACGCCGACTCCGACGGCGATGGCATCAGCAACTATGTCGAATACATGACGGGCACCGATCCGCTCGACAAAAGTTCCCGCTTCGAAATGCGCTCGTGGCTCGACGCACCGCCCGGCCATTTCCTGATGAAGTGGCCCAGCGCCACCGGCCGCACCTATCGCATCGAAGCATCGCCCGACCTGAAAGATTTCGCGCCGCTCATGACCGGCATCGCCGCCACGCCGACGCAGAACACTTATTCTGTCAGCACGGATGAATCCAACCGCTACTACCGCGTCATGCTCGAATCGTTTTCGCCGTGAACCTGAGCAAACATTTGAACTTTCTGGAGGAGATAAACTGTGAAACCTAAAATTGTCGTCTGCCTGATCTCAGCCGCGATGTTCGCGGCGACGAATTGCAGCTTTGCCGCCAATGCGGATGCGCACGCTTCTTCGCTGGAACCGACGCCAGCGGGGAAAAGAGCCGCCAGGCCGAAAGACCCGGCGCTCATTGACGTGGCCGACGTGCCGGGCCTGCCGCGGGTGCTGCTGATCGGCGATTCGATTTCCGTCGGCTACACGCTGCCGGTCCGCGCGCTTTTGAAAGGCCGCGCCAACGTCCATCGCGTGGACGGAAACTGCGGCGACACCGCGCGCGGCCTGGCGCATCTCGATGAATGGCTCGGCAGCGGAAAGTGGGACGTGATCCATTTCAATTTCGGACTCCACGATCTGAAATATCTCGATGAAAAAGGCCAGTACGTCCCGCCCGAGAAAGGCAAACAGGTCGCGCCTCCGCCGAAGTACGAGGAAAATCTGCGCCAGTTCGTCCAGCGCCTCCGGAAGACCGGCGCCAAACTGATCTTCGCCACGACCACGCCCGTACCGGCCGAATCGCTCGGCCGCGTCGAGCACGACGAGATTCGCTACAACGAAACCGCCGCGCGCGTGATGAAGGAAAACGGCGTCGCCATTGACGATCTGGCCGCGCTCGTCGCGCCGAGGCTGGCCGAGTTGCAGCGCCCGAAGAACGTGCATTTCACCCCGGCCGGCTACGACGAAATCGCCGCGAAGGTCGTCGCCAGCATCGCGCAGGCGCTGCCGTCCGCCGCGAAGTAGCGCAGCGCGATCCGCAGTCGGCGCGGGATTTTCCAATGATTGGAAGAACCCGTTTGCGCAATTTCCAATCATTGGAAACCAGCCCGACGGGTTGACAAGCCTCCAGCCCGAGGTTGGCTGCCAGTGGTGAGCCTAGCCGAAGCGTCTTCGGTCTAGTTTGGGAAACGGAAAGAATGAAGTCATCCTCAATCCTGAAGGAAATATCTTCAAAAGCAACCGATGGGAATTTGGGGCGGGATGAACGGGCTGGACAGGATGAACGAAGTAATTTGGAGGAGGTCCTGATCCAATTTTTTTCTGAGTTAGCCACAGACGGCTCAAAAGGCACAAAAGCACGACCTCTTCTGCGCGCTCTGTGCCTCTTGTCGTCAGTCAGAGTGTCTTTGAAACAATTTCCAATGATTGGGAAAATGCGGGGGCGTGACTTCCAATCATTGGCAAAACACGGAGCGGGATCTGCGGGCTCGAGAAGTTGACCAGTCTTTCGAGGCTTCGCGAAGGCTGAAAAGAACGGACTAGTTGAGTTTCAGATTCCGGGTGTTAAGCCCGATCGCGCCGTTCCAGAGGGCGATGCCCGTCGTTCCCTTTTCCATGCTCTTGAGGTGGCTTTCGGTGGCCACGACGATTATGGAGGGATGCATGCCGGAGACATCCGTCTTGATCGTGAATATGACTTTTCCTTCATGCACGACTGTGGCCGTCCGCGGATCTTTGCGATCTACCACGATCTCCACGCGCCTTCGCAGGGGCGCCGCCTTCTTTTCCATTTTTTTCATGCGCGTCATGGTAATGGTACGCCAAAAGAAATGCGATGCAATACTTCAAGCGATTGATCGGCGGGGTTTAATCGCCCAAGAATTGGCAAAATACGGCAAAAAAAAAGAGAAATTGCGCGTGCGCGCTCGTCCTCGAGATTCCGAGGCGTGGACAAGGGCGAAATGCCTCAATACTCCGCGATTGGCCCCGCTTCCCATGCCGGGCCCCGGGCGGCGGGATAAAATGATCTGCTTCGGAATACGGGATGACGGGAGATGCCCGGCATGATAAAGGACATTGAATGAAACGAGTCGCATGGTTGACGCTCGCAGTCCATTTGCAGGCATCGCTGGCCGGACAGCGCGTGTCGGGGGCAGAAAGAGTTTCTCTGTCCGCGATTCGTTCGCCGGTCATATTTCGCGGTGATGCGACGACCGCGTACCGAGATCCTGCGGCGGTCTATCAGGACGGATGGTTTCGACTGTTTTTCACTCTGGTGAAGATTGGGCCGGGCAAACGCGCGTTCTCCTGCGCCGCGTGGAGCAAGAGCCGCGACTTGGAGAAGTGGAGCGAGCCAGTGGCCTTCACACCACGAGACCTGAACCTGAATTATGGCAGTCCCGGCAATGTCATCCGTCAGGGCGGGGAGTGGGTGTTATGCCTCCAGACTTATCCGCGCCCTAATGGGGAGCAGTTCGGCAACAAAGATGCGCGGATATGGACGATGCGCAGCAGAGATCTCGAAACATGGGGCGCGCCGGAGTTACTCTGCGTGAAAGGCCCGGCCGTGCCGCAGGCTAAGATGGGCCGGATGATTGATCCGTTCCTATTCGAGGACAAAGACGAGCCGGGCACCTGGTGGTGTTTCTACAAGCAGAATGGCGTGAGCATGTCGTGGTCGCGCGATCTGAGGAGTTGGACTTATGCCGGCCACACGTCGGCAGGCGAAAACTCCTGCGTCATCCGCGATGGCGATGATTATGTGCTATTCCATGCGCCGGCCAATGGCATCGGCATCAAGCGATCGAAGAATCTCAAGGAATGGCGCGATGAAGGCGTCCTCAAACTCGGGCAGAAAGACTGGCCGTGGGCGCAGGGCCGGCTGACTGCCGGCTTCGTCCTGGACCTGCGCAAGGATGCTGCAGTCGGCAAGGTGCTGATGTTCTTTCATGGCTCGGATTATCCCGAGAATGACTCGCGCGGCGGTTTCGATAACTTCGCCAGCATCGGCATGGCATGGAGCGATGATCTGAAGAGTTGGATATGGCCCGGCAAACCTGATCCGGATTTGAAATGAAGGCAAATATGAGAGTGGATTTCATGAGAGCAAGGCATCGCAAGACAGTAATCCAAATTCTCGCATTGTGCGCGGCCGTATTGGCGGCCTTTCAGGCGCGCGCAGATGAACCCATGGTCTGGAGATACCTGAACACCGGAATGGCTGCTTCGATCACTCAGAGTTGGCGGGAGGCGCGCACCGATGCGAGCGTCAGCGGGCGGCCGATATGTATTGCGGGACAGCACTATGAAAAAGGACTGGGCACGCACGCGCCGGGCGAGGTGGTCTTCAAACTGGAGCGGCAGCATAAGCGTTTCACCGTCGATGTCGGCGTGGACGATCAAGGCGGCAAAACCGGATCAGTGGTGTTCAAAGTTCTGCTTGATGGCAGGGCGACATTCGATAGCGGACTGATGAAATTCGGGCAGCCGGCAAAACACGTCGCGCTGGATGTGACCAGTATCTCGGAGTTGCGGCTCATCGTGGGCGATGGCGGCGATGGCGTTCAGGGCGATCATGCGGATTGGGCGAACGCGGCGATTGACGATGTCATCCTCGCAAAGCCCGTGCGGCAGTTTTCCACCGCGGGATTCTTCGCGGTGTCGAACAGCACGCGAACGGTGCTGAATTTCAACCCCGGCTGGCGATTCCTGAAAGCGAATGCCTCCGGCGCGGAGAAGCCCGACTTCGATGACTCCTCGTGGGAGGCGGCTAACTTGCCGCATGGTCTTGAGATTCTGGGCGAAAATGCCAGCGGTTGCCGGAATTATCAGGGACCGGCCTGGTATCGCAAACGTTTCCAAGTCCCCATGCCGATTTCTGGCGAAAAGGTCCTCATCTATTTCGAGGCGGTGATGGGTAAGTGCGCCGTTTGGGTAAATGGCCAGAAAGTCGTTGAACATTTTGGCGGCTATCTTCCCTTCGCCGCCGACATCACGGCGAATATTCATCCCGAGGGAAAAGACAATGTCATCGCAGTGCGCGCGGATAACTCCGATGATCCCACCTATCCGCCGGGCAAACCGCAGAACGATCTCGACTTCACCTATCTTGGCGGCATCTATCGGGACGTCTATCTGATCAGTGCCGGAGCGATGCACGTAACTTTGCCGGAGTTGGGCAAGGCTACTGCAGGAGGTGGTGTGTTTGTCGGGGTCAAGGATGTGAATGGAAACGACGCATCGCTTGAAGTGCGTACCGACATCGCGAACGATTCCGCCGTGGCGCGCAATGTGACATTGAAAACTATTCTGGAAACGGCGGAAGGGCGCGAACTGTTGCGCAGCGAACAGCCGGTGGAACTCGCGGCCGGCGCGCGACGGCAAATCACGCTATCGCTCGAAGCGAAGAATGTGCGGCTCTGGCATCCGGATGATCCGTATCTCCATTTTATCCGCACCGAAGTCGTCGAGGCGGGCAGGGTGGGGGATAGTTTGCGAACCAGGTTTGGCATCCGGCTTTTTGAGATGCGCGTGAAGGACGGCCTGTTCGTGAACAAGAAGTTCATCGGCGTGAAACTTAACGGCGTCAACCATCACCAAGACTATGCCTATGTCGGCAACGCCGTGCCGAACTCCGGCCAGTGGCGCGATGTGAAACTGCTACGCGAAGGCGGCGTGAACGCAATTCGCGCCGCGCACTATCCGCAAGACCCCGCGTTTTACGACGCGTGCGATGAACTCGGAATGCTCGTCACGACGGCGAATCCCGGCTGGCAGTTCTTCAATGGTAAGGATGCCGTCTTCGAACAGCGCATATATGAAGACACGCGCAACCTGGTCCGGCGCGACCGGAATCATCCTTCCATGTTACTTTGGGAAACAGCGCTCAACGAGACGCCCAACCAACCGGGGCGGATGCTAAGCGAGATGCACCGCATCGCTCACGAAGAGTATCCCTTCCCCGGAATGTTCACGGTTGCGGACATAGACGAGGCGAAGAAAGGCGGCCTCGACTTCTATTATCACGGTGGTTTCAATGAACCGAAGAATTCCTTCACCCGCGAATATGGCGACGGCGGGGAGGTGGACAATTTCTTTTCACACAACGCGACGACGCGCGTGAAACGCGAGTGGGGCGAAGGACCGCTGCTCAAGCAGGCTATCATCCGCGCGCATGATCTCGACGGTCTTTTCGCCACGCCTCCCATCCGCCTTGGTGCGGCATTGTGGTGCGGCATTGACCATCAGCGCGGGTATCATCCCGACCCGTTCTGGGGCGGGTTGCTCGACGGCTTTCGCATTCCCCGCTATGCCTATGATCTCTTCAAGAGCCAGTACCCGCCAGACTATAAATTGCCCGGCATCGAAACCGGCCCGATGGTTTTCATCGCGCACGAACTTACCCAGGTCTCGGACAGCGATGTGATTATCTACAGTAATTGCGAAGAGGTACGTCTAACATGGCTCGGTCAGGTTATCGGCGCGCGGAAACCTGATGCCGGCTATCGTTCGCTGCCACATCCGCCGTTCACGTTCACCAATGCTTTCGATTTCGCCGTCATCAAACGGCTGTGGCGCGATCGCACCGGAAAGATAGAGATGACGGCGGAAGGACTTATCGGCGGGAAGGTCGTGGCCCGCGAAGTGAAGAAGTATCCCGAGCGCACGACCGGCGTGATGGTGACGGTGGATGATGCCGGCCTTGGTCTCACGGCGGACGGCTCCGACTTTGTGCCGGTGCGCGCGACCATCGTGGATAACAAGGGCGTTCCGAAAGTGCTCGCGTCGGAATATGTCTATTTTGAAGTCGAAGGCCCCGCGGAGATCATCGCCGGCCCGATGGCCCACGCCAATCCGGCCAAGACCGAGTTCGGCACCGCGACGGCATTGCTGCGCGCGAAGACCACGCCGGGTGTCATTCGCGTGAGGGCCCATGTTCAAGGACTAAGTTCAGGAGAAGCTTATCTTGCCTCGGCTCCTGCGACGGTGCCGTTGGGTTTCGATCCTAGTTATGCCGCAGCGTCCAGGGTGATGGCGGCCGGCGGCAGTTTTATGCTGCGCACGGGAGGCGGTGATCAACCCGCCGACGTGAAGCAATTGCGCGATGAAGTCCAGCGCCTCCAGCGCGAACTTACGAGCAAGGAACAGGATCTCATGGAACTGCGGAGCAAGGCCGGCAAGTGAATGTGACATAGCCGCCGCGCAGTGCGCGGGCGAAGGGTTCCAATGATTGGAAAGATGCGCGCCCGAAAGTTCCAATCATTGGAAGTGGGGCGGTCGGGGCGCTGAGAGCTGCGAAAGTCGGGCGAGAAAAGAGAAGAGCCGGAGAATATGAAAGCAATGATGAAAACCTATATGAAGACGTATGTGCTGGCCGCCGCTGCGGCGGGGAGTTTATGGCTGATGGCTGGCGGGGTCGCTTGTGCGGCGACTCTGGAACTGACGGACAGCGGCATCGGGATCAATGCGGGAGCGGATGCCAGATATACCCTGGCTTATCCTCTGCCGGTCAACGCGGCGAAGAAGAACGCGAAGATCGAGAGCAAGAAGATCGAGGGGCGAAAGGCAATGCTGTCCTACGAGGGTGGGGGAAAGGCTGAGCTGGAACTGGGCGATGCGGAGATTGCTGTTACGTTTTCGGAAATGCCCGAGGACACAAAATTGGTGTGTGTGGTCATGCGAATTCCAACGGCAGATGGTGCCGGCGTTAAATGGTCCATCGGCGGCACTGCGTCGGGAGAGTTACCAAAGGACAAGCCGGCAAAGCCGTTCCTGTTTCAGGGCAACGCGAAGACGCTTGAACTTATCAGTCTGGCCGGGGCAAAGACCGCGCTGCAGATTCCGGATTACTCCTATCAGCAACTGCAGGACAATCGCGAGTGGGGCGGCGGGGTTTTCCAGTGGCTGTTCTGGGCGCCGTATTTTTAGGACAATCCACGTTGCGTCATCAAGGTTGGGGATGCCAAAGCCATGGCTGTGGCAACGCCAGCGCCTGCGACTTCAGCCAAAGTAACGCCGACCCGGGCACCGGTTCGCGAGGAACCCGCGCCGGGACCGGAAACTGGCGCGACGAAAATCATGAAATGGAAGGATGGCAGGCAGGCCGTCTTCATGCTGGAGTTTGATGATAGTTGCGAGACGGACATCAAGAATGTCATCCCCGAACTGAAGAAGCGTGGCATGGTCGGAACCTTCTACATCAACCCCGGCAATGGTCCGTTCAAGAACAAGCAGGGCGCGTGGGAAAAAGACGTGGCCGCGGCCGGCATGGAAATGGGTAATCACACTTTCACCCATAGCCATGCGCTCAACGTTGCCGACTTTGAAAGCGAACTCACGCTTTGCACCGACGAGATCAACAAATGCTATCCGGACCGCAAGCAACCCCGACTTATCTCCTATGGTCCGCCCGGCGGAATTCCGAAGGAGAAGTGGCTCGTCTCGAAAGACGAAGTTAACGCCTCGCTTGCCAAGCTCCATCTGATCGAGCGCCCGTCCTTCTATGGCCCTCCCATCCACATGAAAGGTGCCGCGGAGGTTATGAAGGTCGTGGATTTCGCGCTGTCCAAGGGCGAAATGGGTCACCTCGACTTCCATGGCGTAGGTGGTGACTGGCTTGTTACTCCGATGGACTGGTTCCTGCCGCTGCTCGACAAACTCGATGCCAACCGCGACCTGCTTTGGATCACGGATCCTATCTCCTGGCACAAATACCTGACCGAACGGAAGGCCTCCGAGGTCAAGGTTCTCGCCGCCGATGCCCGGCAGATCCGGATCCAACTCGCGAGCACAACCGATCCGGCGCTCTATGACTCGCCACTGACACTCGCGACCCGGGTGCCGCAGGATTGGAAGGAATGTCAGGTGACGCAAGGCTCGTCCAGTTCGACGGCTCAAGCCGTCAGCGGCATTGTCAGATACTCCGCCCTCCCCGGCACCGAACCTATCAGCCTTCAACCGGCCAAGTAATCCGGATACGCAGGATCAGCAGGTGAACGGAATCGACTTTTCCAATCATTGGAACATTGCGTTGCGAAGTCTTCCAATGATTGGAATGTCCGGTTGTTGATGAAATGAACAATTGCCGCGGATGTTTTTGGCGGTAGAAGTAGCGCAAATGAATATTCCATCTCGAAGACGACTTGCCGCTTTTGCACCGTGGAAGATTGCGGCGGCATTTGTGCTGGCTGGTGGCGTCGCTTGTGCCGCGCCGGAAAAGATCTGCGTGCTCACTTTCGATGACGCCTGCGCCAGTCATGCGCGCACTGTCGCGCCGCTGCTCACGCAATACGGTTTTGGCGCGACGTTCTTCGTCTGCGAATATCCCGGCTTCGAAAACAAAACAAACTACATGACGTGGGCCGAGATCGCGGAGTTGAACAAGAATGGATTCGAAATCGGCAATCACACGCTGACGCACACGCACGTCGGAAAGTTGAAGCCTGCGCAGTTCGCAGCCGAATTGGAGGCGATCGAAACGCGTTGCGCCTCGAATGGAATTCCGCGCCCGGTCAGCTTTGCCTATCCGGGCTATGCGACGAACTCTGCCGCGCTCGCCGTTCTCCGCGAGCGTGGCTACCAGTGGGCGCGCGCAGGCGGTGGCCGCGCCTATCGCCCGGCGCAGGATGATCCGCTGACGCTGCCCAGCGTCAGCGGCAGCGGCGAGAAGACCGACCGGCTTCTCGGCGCGCTTCAGCAGGCGCAGGCCGGGGAAATAGTCGTCGTCACATTCCACGGCGTGCCCGATCTTGCGCATCCGAAAGTCGGCGTGCCGCCGGAAACGTTCAGAACCTATCTCGATTATCTTCGCGACCAGCACTTCACGGTCATCGCTTTGCGCGACCTCAAGAAGTTTGTTTCCCCAAAGAAGTGACGGCATGAAGACGCTCGCGTTGATTTTTCTGCTGTCGATCTCCGCTGCCGCCGAAACGCCCGATGAAGCTGCGCTGCGCGCGGAGGTGCGCGGCAAGGGATGGATTGTTTTTTCGGCGCGGTCGGGGAAAGCCGATTACGATTTGTTCAAGATGCGGCCGGATGGCAGTTCGCTCACGAACGTCACGCACACGCCAGATTTCAATGAGACTTATCCTCTGATATCTCGCGACGGAAAACAGATCTTGTTTCGACGCGCGACGTGCGACCGGGCGATTGACAGCAACAATTACGGTGCGCAAGGCGCGGCGGTCATCGCGCGATTCGATGGTTCGCAGGCCGTCACACTCGGCGGCGACGGCGAATTTCCATGGGCGAGCTGGAGCCCCGATGGGAAGCAACTGCTGTGCATGTCGCCGAAGGGATTCAGCATCGTGGAGATCGCGACGAAGAAGGTTGTGCGCACATTTCCGCGGAAAAGATTCTTCCAGCAACTGACGTGGTCGCCGGATGGCAAGTGGATTGTCGGGGTTGCGAACTGGCCCGACACGGACTGGAGCATCACGCGCATGGACATCGCCAGCGGCGAAGTGACGGCGGTGAACAAGAACGATTGCTGCACGCCCGACTGGTTTCCCGATTCGCAGAATGTCATTTTCTCGTGGCGTGTGCTGGGACAGCGCATCAACAACGGCTATGGCTGGACGCAGCTCTGGCGCAACACCGCCGACGGAAAGAACCCGCAACTGGTCTATGGCGAAGATGGCCGGCACTGCTACGGCGGCCAGGTCTCGCCTGACGGCAAATACGTCATCTTCACCGGCGACGCGCAGGAGGACGGCGATCCCGGCAGCGGCGGCGCACCGATGGCGCTGATGCGGCTGGCAGACGCGCCCATCATCGGCGGCACGAGCGAGAACCTTCGCAAGAAATTCCCCGACACAAAACCCGGCCCCGTCATAAAACTTCCCATCGGATGGGAACCGTGCTGGACGTATGCCGGGCAATGAAAGTGACGATGAATCCATGAACAGGCCGGGCGCAATCTGCGTGTACAGCTCCTCAAGCAATGCCGTGCCAAAAATATTCTTCGACGCGGCCGAGGAGCTGGGTGAATTGCTGGCGCAACGGAAAATTGTGCTGGTGTATGGCGGCGCGAACGTCGGGCTGATGGGCGCGCTTGCGCGGTCGGTTCACCGGCATGGCGGCCGCGTCATCGGCGTCATCCCGCGGTTCATGCGCGAGCGGGAAATTGCGTACGAGGCGGCCGACGAATTGATCGCCACGGAGACGATGCGCGAACGAAAAGAGGAGATGGAAAAACGCGCCGACGCTTTCATCGCACTGCCGGGCGGCTTCGGCACGCTTGAGGAAATTCTGGAAGTTCTCACGCTTCGGCAACTGGGCCGGCACAGCAAGCCCATCGCGTTTCTCGACACGGCGAATTTCTACCGCCCGCTCGTCGCGATGTTCGAGCACCTCTACGAAAACAAATTCGCGAAGCCGGATTATCGCCGTTTCTATCACATCGCCGAAACGCCGGCCGATGCCCTCGAATATTTCACGAACCACAACGCCGAGCCGCCGGTGAGCAAATAGACGTGATGCTGAGCGACGGCTCGCGATGGATCGGTGCCGCAGCTTCCAATGATTGGAAAGAATCGCGGGCCGTCTTTTCCAATCATTGGAAATTTGCCTGGCGAATGATTCCAATGATTGGAAACCGCGGTGTTTTCCGCTACGAAAACAGGTGACCACTTTGAAATGGAGACTTGATTTATGAAATGTCTATTCGCCGTCGTGTTGCTGTCCGCCCAATTGTGCAGCGCGGAGACGCACAAGGTTTTGTTCTTGGGCAACAGCATCACGAAGCACGGGCCGAAGCCGGACATCGGATGGACAAATAACTGGGGCATGGCGGCGAGCGCGGAGGAAAAGGACTTCGTTCACATCGTCACTGCGGGCCTGGCGAAGAAATGGGGCGCGCGGCCCGATGTGATGGTGCGTAGCCTCGTGGATCTCGAACGGGGCTACGCGACGTATGACGCGGGCGAAAAATTGAAGGAGCCGGTTGCGTTTGGCGCCGATCTCATCATCGTTGCCATCGGCGAGAATGTTCCGAGATTCAAGAACGATGATGAAAAGGCGCGGTTCGCGGACAAGCTGCGCGAGGTATTGAAGCAGCTCAACACAGGCAATCATCCGGCGATTGTCGTGCGCAGTTGTTTCTGGGCGGATCCCACTAAAGATCGGATTCTCCAGTCGGCGTGCGCACAGAGCGGTGGGATCTTCGTGGACATCAGTCCGCTCGCGAAGGATGAAGCCAACTATGCCCGTTCCGAGCGCAAGATCGCGCACGCGGGAGTGGCGAATCATCCCGGCGACAAAGGAATGGAGGCCATCGCCGATGCGATTCTCGATGCGATCAACAAGCAAGGAAAGGGCACGCCATGAGCCTTCGGAAATTTCTTGGTCTCTTGTTCTGTACAATCGCGATTGCGGCACAGGCCCAGATTCTTGACACGTCGGAGACGCGTGTGCAAACGACGCTCGATCCGGGGCTGAAGCGGATCGGCACGATCACGCCGCGCAGCGTCGGCCAGATCGCGGGGCAAAACTGGTCGCTCGGCTGCGAGACGCTGGATCGAGCGTTCGCGAATTACGATTCGTACAAGGAATATCTTGTTCCGCTGGGCATCAAGCGCATCCGCTTGCAGGGCGGCTGGGCGACCTGCGAGCGCGAGCCGGGCAAATACGACTGGCGCTGGCTCGACAGTATCATTGACGATGCGCGCAGCCGCGGACTCGAAATCTTCCTTCAGACCAACTACGGCAACCCGGTCTATCCCGGCGGCGGCAATCGCGGGCTTGGCGGCGGATTCCCGACGTCTGCCGAGGCGTGGGCCGCGTGGGACAAGTGGGTCGAGGCGATGGCGATGCGCTATAAGGGCAGGGTGGGCGACTGGGAAATGTGGAACGAGCCGGACGGAAACAAGAATCACACGCCGGAGATGGTCGCCGATCTCGACATCCGCACGGCGGACATCATCAAGCGCGTCATCCCCGATGCGCGGATCGCGGGCGGCATCCTGAGCAGCCCGAACGTGAAGTTCGCCGAGGGCTGGCTGAAGCGCGTGACGGAGCAGAAGAAACAGGGGCTGTTCACGTGGTTCATCTATCACGGCTACACGCGCAATCCCGACGTGGGCCATTATGAGAACGTCGAGAAGCTCAAGGCGCTGTTCAAGCAGTACGCGCCGGAGATCAAGTTGTGGCAGGGCGAGGCCGGCACGCAGTCGGAGTACTGCCTCGGCGGCGCGCTGTGCAAATATCCGTGGACGGAGCTGACGCAGGCGAAATGGATGACGCGCCGGATGCTCGGCGATCTCGGGCATGACGTCGGGTCGCTGGTCTTCTCCATCGCCGATCTCGATTACAACCGCTGGGACGGCTACCAGCTTGGCGACATGGACCGCTACGGGCTGGTCAAGACCGACAAGCAGTACCGGTTGCTCAAGGTGAAGATGTCCTACTACGCCGTGCAGAACGTCGTCGCCGTTTTCGACAACACGCTCGAACGGCTCGCCGACGAAGCCTGCACCGCCCAATGCGCGAAGGCAACCGCGTGCTATGCATACCAGCACAAACCCACCGGCAACTCCATTCTCGTCTTCTGGGACAAGAGCGCCGTCCCGTCCAACGGCAACGACACCGTGAGCGCGACGCTGACGCTCGCGAAGGGTAAGTTCACCGACCCCGTCTGGGTGGACACGATCACCGGCGGCATCTTCGAACTGCCGAAAGACAAGATGACCGTCGAAGGCGAAAAGGTGATCTTCAAAGACATCCCCGTCTATGACGCGCCGGCGTTCATCACCGACAAGAGCCTGCTCATGCCGGCGCCCGGCCGATGAAATACGCCCTTTGCATTGCAGCGCTGCTCTCGTCGCTGACGCTCCTGCGCGCCGATGATGCGACGGGCAAAGCCGGCGGGATGTCCAAGACTCCACTCCTGCTCAAGCAAGGCGGCACCGTGGGGAACCCGGCCGTCTTCGACGGAAAGGGCATGGTCATTGATCTTGGCCTGGACGTGACGGATCACGCGTGGAAGAAAGATGGCGACATCTGGACTTCGAGCGGACGGTTGCTGGGGCGCGAGCCGATTGCCGCGGGCCAGCTTGCGGGCTTGTTCCTCGATGATCTTCCGCTGAGCCTGCCGCGCGATGTGGCCGCGGAGAAGCTGCACCCGGAGCACAAGGAGCATTGCTTCCTCGCGCCCTCCGCGCTCAAGCCGGGGCAGATGGGCTATGCGGAGGATGGCTCCCTGTATTTCCGCTGGCCGGCCGGCAAATCGCCCGGCAGCACCCGCCTCATACTCCCGCCGAAGCCGGGCATCAGTTGCGTCAGTATTGCCTGCTCGAACATCATCGTCCGAAACATCACCGCCAAACACGCCGCCAACGACGGGTTCAACATCCACGGCAGGTGGACCGGCATCCGCATCGAAAACGTACGCGCCATCGCCAACGCGGACGAGGGCATCAGCGCGCACGACGACGTGGAGATGGCAGTCTCAGATGCCGAGATCGCATGGAACGGTTCGACCGCCGGCGGCGTGGCCGATGTCGATCGCTGCGTCACGAGCTACAGCCACTGCACCGTGCACGACAATCTCGCCGCGGGCTTTTTCATGGCCGGCAAATCACACCTTGTCACCGACTCCACCATCTACAACCAGACCCGCGACTTCGTCATCCTCAAAGGCACGGAATGCCGGCGCGAGCGCAACGAATGGCGCCAGCCCCCGGCCGCCGCACCGTAACATTTCCCTGCGACCGTGGACCCGCGGCCGCCCCGGCAGACCGCGCACGAATTTCCAATCATTGGACAAAACCGTGAACGCAGACTTCCAATCATTGTAGCCGCCCTGCTCGGTAGGGGCGTCTGGACGGCGACAGAGCGCCGTGGCTGCACCCCGGCATGGCGCTGGATACGGCCGCATGCCCCTCATTTTTCGGGTGTATCCGGGCTCCCATACGGTTCCGTGGCAGGTCTCTTGGGGTTCCATGGCAGGTACCATAAGGTCCCATGGCAGGTGCCATGAGGTTCCATGGCAGGTCACATGAGGTTCCATGACAGGTACCATGAGGTCCCATGGCAGGTCACATGGGGTTCCATGGCAGCGACCATGAGGTCCCATGGCAGGTGTCTTGGGGTTCCATGGGGGGGTTGCGGTCTCAGGTGCGCGGCCAGCAGCATGTATATCCCATGGCCCCATCGTCAGTTGGTGTTTCCGTCCGCCTGTTGCTGACGTGTGGGTCACGGCAAAAAGGCCCAAGATGGCCTCACACGGAGACACGGAGACACTGGGATTCCAAACTCCGTGCCTCCGTGCCCCCGCGATCAGATCGTCGCGCGTCACCGTTGCGCGCCCCGCGATCCGCCGCCCATCGCGCACACCGATTTGTTCCGCAATTGCGACGACTTGAAATCCCTCCCACACGCCGCCGAGTTTGCGCAGCGCATCGGCGAGCCTATAGACCTCGGCCCGCGCGCGGATTGTCGCCTCGGTGAACTTCTCCGCCTCGAACGGCTTCACGCCATATTCATGATTCACCCTGAACTCGATCAGATTGGCCGATCTGGAAGAGCGTCGGCCAGCCATACGAAGGTTTGATTCCCGCCTTCTGAAAATCCTTCATCAGCCGCGCCACACTCTCCTCGTACGTCTTGAAATCCGGATCGCCGCCGGGAGATGTGACGATTATTCTGACGATCAAGCCGCTCACTTCTTGGGCAGTCCTTCCGGGCGCTGCGGGAGTGAATCACAGATATCGTGCCACGGGGCTTTCTGGCTGGTCCCAAAGTGGGCCTACCGCCAAAATGTCGTCACGTGGCTCACGGGGTGCTCATTCGGACGCGGAAGGTCTGGTTGCTGGTTGTCATGGACGGGGAGTATTGCATTGTGGTTTGGCCGTTGGTCGCCGTCCATGGGCCGGCAATGGTTGACCATGCGCCGGAGGAAAGGCTCAGTGTAGCTTCAACCTGATAACTTCGGCCGGGTGCCACCGACCATACCAGTGTCAAGTGGT
>CAIVKH010000128.1 GCA_903906425.1 uncultured bacterium | reverse complement strand
GCTCTTGGAGCGGAGGCTGACGCGTGTTAATTCGGGCCCCACTTCTTCAAAAACGCAGGCAACGACGACAGGCGCGATAGCTCGGATATGATCGATTAACCCTTCAGAGTCGGCGCTCTTTGTGCCAGTGCGGGCATAGTCGGCTTTCTTAAGCCAGAAGTATGCAATCTGATCGTGATGAGTCAGGCGGAAGTGGGTGTAGATGTGTTGCAGCAGACGGGCTCGCGAGAGGGGATAGGATTGATAAACCTCATCACAAATCTTTGAAAGATCCGCGCCGCGATGCACTAATTCACCGGCGACGTGATAAGTTCCTGGCCGGGTGCTTGGATATTGAAAGGAGCCGGTGTCGGTTGAGACAGCGGTAAACAGGCAGTTGGCGATCGGTTTCGTGATCGGCCACTTGGCAACCTTCAGCAGGCGGAAAACCAATTCCCCCGTAGAGGGTTCCCGTGCCGAGACCCAATTGAGGTCCGCATACCGGGTATTACTCTCATGATGGTCAATGTTGATGAAAAGTTTGCGCTCCGTAATGCAGGCGGAAACAGCGCCGAGACGTTCAAAACTGGCGGCATCAGTGGCAATGACACAATCGAATTTCGAACCGGCCCGGGGCTTCTGGAAAATCCGGTCGGGATCGAGGAACTCATACTTCTGAGGGATCGGATCCTCATTCCAGCAAACCACTTTTTTTCCCTCGTTACGAAGCGCGAAAGTGAGACCCAGCTGTGAGCCGACGCAGTCTCCATCGGGACGGATATGTCCGGTGACGCAGATACTCCGGCTCGAGCGGATAGCTTCGGCAATGCGGTTAATAATTTTTGGATGCGTCTTCATGGGACCAACGGATTGGCGGAGCACTTAGCCAAAAGACATCTTCCGCCACACACACGGGTAACAGCACATGCTTATGCGCCCGGGTTCTCCAGCGTGGATTGTTCGAGATCTGCGATAATCTCAATCACCCTGTTGCCGCGCACTACGGAATCATCCATCAGGAACCGAAGCTTCGGCGTGTACTTCAAAACTACCGCCCGGCCCACTAATCCCTGGATGCGTTTTCGATGGCGAACCAGCAGATCAAATCCGCGCTTCTGCTGTTCGGCGTTTCCGAGGATGCTCACGAAAACAATGGCCGAGTGCAGATCGCCGGCTACGTCCACATCATTGACTGAAATCAAACCGGCTTCGTTTACGGGAAGCTCGCGACGGATCACTTCGCCAATTTCGCGCTTTAGCAATTCGCGCACACGTTGAAGTCTGAGGGAAGGCATTTTTCAATTCCATAACAGCCTGCAGTGAGAACCAATGAGCCCTGGAGGCTATTGTGAACAGCCCCGCACCTCCAGGCTAATCGTCAAAGCTTCTGCAGAATTTTTTCCATCGCGTAACACTCGATATTATCGCCAATCTGATATTCGCTGAAACCTTCAATGCGGATTCCACATTCCATGCCGACGCGCACTTCGTTCACTTCGTCCTGAAACCGTCGCAGCGACTGTGTGAGGCCTTCATAAATGATTTCCTTGCGTCGGCGCAAGCGAACCTTGCCTTTCACAATGCGTCCACTGGTTACCATGCAGCCAGCCACCGGTGCGCCCTTGGAAAGTGCAAAAATCTTGCGCACCTCAGCCGCGCCGACCGTGATATCCTTCAGCAGTGGTTCGAGCAATCCGGCCATGGCTTCCTTAACCTCGTCGATTAATTCATAAATAATCGCGTACAGCTTAATTTGCACGCCCTCATGCTTGGCTTTGTCGGCGACTCCGCTGTCAACGCGCGAATGGAAGCCCAGAATGACCGCATCCGAGGCGGATGCCAAAGCCACGTCGGATTCGGTAATGGTTCCAACGGCGCTGTGGATGATTTCGAGAGAAACTTTCTCCGATTCGATTTTCCTGAGGGCTTCAACGATGGCTTCGACCGAGCCCTGGGCGTCAGCCTTGACGACGATTTTGAGGACTTTGGAAGTTGTGGCGTCGAGTTGAGCAAAGAGATTTTCCAGCGTGACCTT
>CAIVKH010000127.1 GCA_903906425.1 uncultured bacterium | reverse complement strand
CCTTGAGGAGTCGCTCGGCCGCGTGTGGACCGTCTTCGTACTCTGCATCTTCCTTGGGGTACTGGCCGCGCTCGGCTGGCATGTGCTTTTCAATACTCAACTCTCACAATGACTATGTCCAAAATGCTCTTCAGACTTGAACCGATCGACTTCGCGCCGCTTGATCCTCGTGTCCTCCGCACATTCTCGGACACGATGCTGATCGGGTACATGCGGCGGCGCGCATGCGTGCAGAATACATTGTCGGCGCTCGCCGGCATGCCACAGCGATACCGCAAAGGGATCCTGAATGGCGCTGTTGGCGTCCACGTCGAGATCCCGGGCACTCCGGAAACCGCAGAGATCGAAAATATCAAACGGCTGATCCAAGAGGACTGCGAGCGGATGGACAAACAGGAAGAAGCTGACATGGCAAAAGAGGTAGAATACGAGACGGCGGCGAAGGCGCAACCCCAACCCAAAGGAGCAGTCCAATGAAGATCTATGTCCGCGACGTTCCCGATGTCGAACTTGAATCCCCTATCGCCGAGCAGCAGCTCGTCGTCATGGTCGATGCATGGCAGCACGGCATTGCCCATTCACAGATCCACGTCTCCCAGAATGGCAAGAAGGGCATGCTCGATACTCGAGACATCAATGTCGAACGCACGCTTCCGGACGTCGTGTTCGGACGCGTGACGGTCGTGCCTGCGGCCTGATCGCCTTGGGCGCGTAGCCAAGCTGGCCAAGGCGGACCATTTTCGCGGCATCACGAAAAAGGTCGATCGCGAGTTCGATCCTCGCCGTGCCCGCCAACCTCAGGGAGGTGGCGAATCAGCCCCTCCCCTTTCTCTATGAAAAAATGCCAAAACCAGAAGTGCACCACGCCGAACGAGCCGACCGCGTTCGTGCTGACCAGCCTCGATGGCCAAAAAGAGGCGGTGTTCTGTTCAGCAAAATGCGCGGCGGAATTCCTTGAGGCGCGGGAAGCCAGAAAATGACCTATGAGCCGCCGCCGTTTCACGGATGCCATTCCGGCCTACAAACCGATCCTCGGCGTCGTGGCGGGGCAGCAGGGAGGCGCAGGGCTACTGTTTGAAGACGAGCTGATAGACCTCCCGCCCGAGATCCTGACGTTCGCGGAAGCCTGCGAGCTGATGACATGGCAGGAGCAAGCAGGCTACAATGCCCCCGCGGTGTCTTGAGCGCCCGTCGTCGGAGGAACGGCGATCGGCAGGCTCGTGGCTTGTGGACACGGCGTCCCGACGGTCTCACAGGGGCTGCGTCGAAATATCGGGTACGTCCTGCCGCCGGCGACGGGCGTGAGAGATGCCGCATCTACAGATCCCACCTGATGGTGGGTTTTGTATTTGTCCACAGGCGGCCACAAAAACCACGGATGGATCCCTCTCCGTGGTTTTTTGTATGCGGCGTTGAGCCGTGTCAAGAGGGCTTGACAAAAAGCGCAAACGAGCAGACGAAGAATTCACCTGGCACATCGGCGCCAAGACGAAGCGTGACGGAGATACGCTCGCCGCCTGGCTCGTGACGAAGATCGAAGGCGCACGAATCGTATGACACCGCTCCGATCTATCCGCGAAGGCCGCGCAATGAGCGTCGCCGAGCTGGCAAGACAGACGGGCGCCCCACATCGGGGCATCCCGAGAGGGGTGTTTTTGTTTCCACGGATCCGCCGCGGTACGATGCGATCATGCCAAGACGCCGCCGCTTCGCCAGCTGGGAAAGCTATCGCTGCAACAGGGGCCACTACCGGAGGATCCCGAGGATGGACCGACTGCGGGAACGGGGTCATCCGAAGCCGATGTTCTGTGCGGGCTGCGCGCGAGTCGTCTACTTCCGCAAGGTCTGAAGGTTATCCACACCCTTCCCACTTCCCTGCTGCGGCTTGCATGGGTATGCTGGTCGAGCAGCCGCTACTTGTCCCGCGGATCGAGACGGCAGATTTAGCCGGGTGCCTCAAAGCTCGCAAGAGCCGAGGGGGACAAGCGCCCGGCGAAACCTGTCGTTTTGTATATGGCCAACGTCCAACCAGACCGCTACACCAAGATCGCAGATGCCTTGCTCGAGGCTCTCTGCCGCGCTGACGTTCCGGGGAGGCAGCTCCGGGTCTTCTTGGTGATCGCCAGAAAAACATACGGCTTTGGAAAAAAGGTCGACTGGATTTCTCTCTCGCAACTGGCGGAAATGACTGGCATTGATCGACCGGATCTCTGCCGGATGCTCCGTTGGCTGAAGGCGGCGAAGATGATCACACGGGACAAAGAAGGCATGACAAACATCCAGAAAGACTTCGATCTCTGGACTTGTCCACAGGCGCGGAAGCCAGTGGCGCGGAAGCCAGTGGCGCGGAAGCCAAGACCCATTGGCCTCGAAGCCAATTTGCCAGTGGCCTCGAAGCCACACACAATAAACAATCTACAAAAGACACTTCTACAAGAGACAGGGGGAGTAGCTCTCGCCGCCGAGCCGGCGCGAGCCTCGCCCAAGGATGAAGCCGAGATGTTCTTCAACGGGGATCATGAAAAAACGATCGGTTACTTCATCGAAAAGGGGATCCCGGATCAGATCGCCCGTCGGGAGCTCGGCAAGTTCATCGCCTACTGGACTGAACCGAACGCTACGGGCAAGAAGCTGCGGTGGCAGATGCAGAAGACCTTCGAGGTCAAACGACGCCTCGTCACGTGGATGATGCGAGTCGGGGAGCGGAGTCAGCGGGGCAGCAATTTCAATCAAGAACCAAAAGGCATACGGCTATGAACCAAAAAGGTGGTACGCCGCCGTCTCAAAAAATATGACAACAGACGTGTCTAAAAATCTATTTTGCATCGTGCTGAGGGGGGGTATGGAGGTGTGGCTTGAGCAAGACCGTGCAACGGCGCTGCAGGACGTCCTGCAGAGGATCACGTCCAGCAAGTTCATCATGGTCGACGACCAGACCCTGAACACCGCTGACATCACTGGCGTCTTCAAGGCCGCAACCATGGCGGACGCTACTCGCCGCAAGAACGGGCAATGGTCGTGCCAGCATGGCGGGTGGCATGACAAGGGCGAACAGTGCGGCTGCATCGCCAAGGATGAGGCGGCATTGATCGCGAAGCGGATGGAGGCCATCAAGGCCTGCGGCAAGTGCACGAACGGATTCATTCTCACGGGAGTCGAAGCCGCCAAGTGCGAATGCCAGATGCCATGAGCTATGCGACACCTCGACCTCGACGATGGAGAAATGCCGCCATCAAAGCCGCAGGCAACGCGATCGTCCCGCACGTCGCCATCCGGATCCTGACAGCGCTGCGTGAAACCGAACGCGTATGCTGACCGTCCAACCGACCTACGAACAGAAAGCCTACGCGTGGGGACTGGCCAACTCGAAGACGTACGGCCGACGCGGCCACTTCGACGGACCGCCGGTGCAGCAATACGCCGGCCTCCTCGGCGAAACGGTTCTCGCCGACATGCTGTGCGAGAAGCGGCCCGGCGAGCACGAAGACCCCGGGTACGACTTCGTGATCCACGGCCGACGCCTCGATCTGAAGACGATCCTGCGCGCATACCCGGCGAAAGCGACCCACGCGAACAACATCTACGCGTGGCAGTTCGACCGGCACGAGGTTGACGGATACATCTTCGCGACGTGCGTCCAAAGCCAACGCGGACGGATCTACTTCCAAGGCATCATGCCGAAAAGCTGGATCACATCGCGGCATCTGCACCTGACTGGCGAAGCCAGACCGCGCGGAAACGCAGCGCCACTCGTGCTGAAAGTCGACACGTACGAGATCCGGAACGACGAGCTGTGGG
>CAIVKH010000126.1 GCA_903906425.1 uncultured bacterium | reverse complement strand
TCCAATGATTGGAAGTGTGGGCAAGGGCCTTTTCCAATGATTGGAAACTACGAATGAACACGAAGGCCGCAAAGAGGCGCAAAGGGCGCAGGGATTCCAATGATTGGAAGTGTGGGCAAGGGCCTTTTCCAATGATTGGATCTTGCAGGGGCGGGGAATGTCAGCGTTAATGTTCGGCCGAGAGCGGCAAATCACGACAAGAGGAAGTGAGAGCAATACAATGAAGCGACGACTGATTCTGATCGCAATGGCCATGTCTGGCGTCTGTGCATGGGCGGCGGATGGCGGGTTCCTTTTCACGACATTCCGCGATGAGACCACGCCGATGTCCGAGCAGATCTACCTTGGCATCAGCGAGGATGGCAGGCATTGGGATGCGTTGAATGGCGGGCATCCCGTGCTCGTCAGTGACGTTGGCGAAAGAGGCGTGCGCGATTCATTTCTTCTGCGGTCCCATGATGGCGGGAAGTGCTGGCTGATTGCCACCGATCTGTGCGTTCACCGGAATCGCGACTGGCATCGAAACACGCATGCGGGCAGCCGGTCCATCGTGGTCTGGGAGTCAACCAACTTGGTGCAATGGACAGCGGCGCGGTTGGTACGGGTCGCGCCGGACGATGCCGGCTGTGTCTGGGCGCCCGAGGCGATCTACGATGAGGAGGCCGGGGATTATCTGGTGTATTGGGCTTCCACAACCGGCCGCGACAAGTTCTCCAAGCAGCGCATCTGGGCGGCCCATACCAGGGACTTTTGCTCGTTCGACGCGCCGTTTCTGTATGTCGAGAAGACGAATCATGTCATCGACATCGATATCGTGCGCGACGGGGAGAGCTATTATCGATTCACCAAGGATGACAAGGTGAAGTCCGTGACGATGGCCACGAGCAGGAAACTCATGGGGCCGTGGCAGGAGATGCCGCAGTTTACGTCGGGACAGGGAAAGAATTTCGAGGGCCCGATCTGTTTTCAACTCAAAGCTGCCGCCGACGGCAAGCCGCCTGAGTGGGGTCTGCTGCTGGACAATGTCAGCGATCGCGTCGGTTCCGGGGCGTTCGGCTACACACCGTTTGTCAGCCATGACCTCGGCACCGGGCAATTCACACCCGCCACGGACTTCAATTTCCCCTACCGATTTCGCCATGGTTCGGTACTGCCGATCACGACTGCCGAACGGGAACGCCTCAAGTCGGCCTATCCCGAGCCCCAGAAGGCGGGGCGATCATCATGACATGGGCCTCTTTGTTGAGATGGAAACGAAAGGGTCATCCCACCCCGTAGGGGTGGGATCGTCGGAGGATGCCGCTCCTACGGAGCTGAACTTCCGTCCAGACAGCGCTACAACGGACGATGAGGCGCATAGGGCGCAAGGGGGTCAATGATTGGAAACCACTAATGAACACTTATGAGCACTAATGGTGGTTAATGCCAAAGGGGGAGATTAACCACAGAGGGCACAGATTCACACAGATCGAAGAGGCTGAATTGAGGCCGCGATGAGGCGCATGGGGCGGAGGGGGGAGATGGGGTAAAGCGTCGGTGGTGTTCATGAAGGTGCAGGCTGCTTCGGGTTCGGGGGCTGTCATGGGCTTTGTTGATGAGGGTGTGTCCGTGCGGTCCGTGGTTCGGATGCCTGCCGCAAGGGGCCGGGGTCTAATCCTGGGCGGGCTGGGTCGGCGGGGGTGGGGTGGCCAGGACGGCTTTGCCTTCGACGGGGTCGAATTCGTTTTCCCACTTTGAGATGACCAGGGCCGCGACGGCGTTGCCGATGAGGTTGGTGATGGCGCGGGCTTCGGACATGAAGCGGTCAACGCCCAGAATCAGGGCGAGTCCGGCCAGGGGTATCTTGTTGCCGGTGGTGGCGAGGGTGGCGGCGAGTGTGATGAAGCCGCCACCAGTGACGGCCGCGGCGCCTTTGGAGGTGAGCAGCAGGACGCCGAGGATGGAGAGTTCTTCGCCAAGGGTGAGGGATACGCCGGT